>CAZPUH010000149.1:0-1055 GCA_964589215.1 uncultured Myxococcales bacterium
CGCGGCCGCGATGCTGCGCAGACCGCTGACGGCCAGGTCGCGGCCGATCGTCACGACCACCACCCAGGCCGGCACCCGGGACAGCGCCACCATGAACACCAGCACGGCCGTGACCAGCAGCTTGTCGGCCAGCGGGTCCAGAAACTTCCCCAGCGTGCTGACCTCGCCGCGCGTGCGGGCCAGGTAGCCGTCCAGCGCGTCGCCCGCGGCGGCCGCGAGATAGAGCAGGCTCGCGATGAAGCTGCGCAGCGGGCTGAAGTTGTCGATGAACACCAGCACGAACGGGATCAGCACGACCCGGCTCATCGTCACCAGGTTCGGGACGTTGGTCAGCTCGCGACGCAGCGACGGCGCGGCCACGTCAGCCGCCCGCTTCCAGCAGCACGATGCCTTCGCCGTCGCAGGCCAGCTGGAACGGGCGCGGCCCCGCAGTGTCCGGCGGAATCGCGGCGGCGTGCGGGACCAGACGCCCCACCCAGCCGAAGAGGCGCGCTGCCGACAGCAGCGTGGGGGTCTCGCCGCCGACCTCGACGGCCAGCGGCTCGCGCGGCACGTCCAGCGCGACGACCCCGCGCCCGCGGAACTGCAGCATCGCGACGCCGCTGTCCACGTACCCGGCCTCCCAGGCCAGCGCGCCCTCGAACGCGAGCACCCGGTCCTCGCGCACGTAGAGGACGTCGTCCGCCAGGCGCAGCGGCATCCAGCGATCGGGCGCGCCGGCGACCCAGACCGCTCCCGCGCCCGTCAGCCGGAAGAACGGGACCGCGGCGGAGGTGCCCAGCGGCTCGCCCGTCATCCGCCCCTGCGCGCGCCGCACGCCCCGCTCCCAGCGCAGCGAGCCGGTTCCGGCCAGCACGGCGTCGGAACGGACGTAAACCTCGTCGCCCACCACCAGCCGCAAGGCCCCGCGGGGCAGCGGCGGCGGCAGCGCCTGACCCAGGCGCCCCCGCACGTACGTCAGCAGCGGCGCGGGCTCGGCCTCGAAGCGCCGCGGCGGCTCGACAGCGGCGTCGGGCCCGTCGGTGGGCGGCCCCGGCAGCGGCGGTTGGGTCGCG
>CAZPUH010000150.1:0-9430 GCA_964589215.1 uncultured Myxococcales bacterium
CCGCGCGCGCGGGTTGCCCGTCGCGGCGGTCGTCGAGCGGCGGCCGCGCGGCGCCGCGGGCCAGGACGGCGCGGCGACCGTGCTGGGCACCCTGCCCGACCGCGAGCTGGAGGTGCGCGAGAACGGGCTGCGGTTCGGGGCGGATCTACGCCACGGCCAGAAGGGCGGCCTCTTCCTGGACCAGCGTGACAACCGCGCGCTGGTGGGGACGATGGCGGCGGGGCGGCGCGTGCTGAACCTGTTCGGGTACACGGGCGGGTTCTCGATCTACGCGGCCGCGGGCGGCGCCGCCGAGACCACCACCGTCGACGTGGCGGCGCCCGCGATCGAGGCGGCGCGGCGAAATTTCGGGCGCAACGGGCTGCCGCTGGCGGCGGCGCGCTTCGCCGCCGAGGACGCGTTCGCGTTTCTGGCTCGGGCCGAGAAGGGCGGCGAGCGCTGGGACCTGGTGATCTCGGATCCGCCCAGCTTCGCGTCCAGCCGCGCCGCGCTGGCCGCCGGACTGGGCGCCTACCGGCGGCTGCACCGCGCGTGCGCCGCCGTGACGGCGCCGGGCGGCATCCTCTGCGCGGCTTCGTGCTCGAGTCACGTCGACCGCAAGACCTTTGCCGCGACCATCGCCGACGGGGTGCGCGAGGCCGGGCGGCGCGCCGAGATCCGCGAGATGCGCGGCGCCGGTTTCGACCACCCGACCGTCACGCATTTTCCGGAAGGCGATTACCTGAAATTCGCAGTCGTCGGCCTATGATGCCGCCGTCATGACCGGGATCGAGAAGCCGACAGAAGAAGACCCGACCCTGCCGACGCCCGTGCACCCGGGGCCGCACGGCGAGCCGGAGCCGATCGCCGCCGCGCGCCGCGAAGAGCTGGCCAGCGCCCGTTACCGCTGGACCATCGGCCTGGGGCTGGCCGCCATTCAGTCGGCCGTGTACTTCGGCATCGGACACGCGCACCTGTCGCGCTCGACGGAGATCCTGCGCACCCGGCTGGACGACGCAATCCCGTTCTGGCCGTGGACGGCCTGGTGCTACCTGCCGTTCTACGCGGGGACGTTCCTGATCGCCGTGGGTGGCTTTCGACGGCGCGTCCTCTTCAACCGGTCGGCCGCCGCCGTCATCCTGGTCATGCTGATCGGCGCGCTGGGGCACCTCTTCGTTGGGGCCGAGTACCCGCGCCCCGTGCTGATGCCCCCCTACCCCAACCTGTCGTACGCCTTCATGGCCTGGGTGCAGCACGTCGATCCGCCGGGCAACGTGTTCCCCTCGCTGCACGTCGCGCACACGACGATGCTGGCGCTGCTGCTGATCCGGGACCGCCCGCGGCTCGGGCGCGTCGCGCTGGTGATGGCGACGATGCTGGCGGCCTCGACGCTGACGACGAAGCAGCACTTCCTGGCCGACGTCGTGGCCGGCTACCTGCTGGCGTTCCTGGGCCGGGCCTTCGCGCTGTCGTCTATTTCGATTTGGCCTTCGCCGAAGCCGCGGCCCGCGCAGCGGAGCTGATCGGGTCCTTGTAGTTGATGCGCTCGAAGGTGACGCCGGTCTGGGCCAGCACGGGCTCGATGACGTCCGCCTTGCCGACGATCACGACCATCAGCGTGTCGGGGCTCAGGAAGTCGTGGGCGGCCGCCTTGGCCTGCGCCTCGTCGACGGCAGCCAGGCGCAGCGGCAGCTCGCGCACGTAGGCGTCGCCCAGGCCGTGCTCCTCGGCGCCCACCAGCGCCGCCGCGATGCCGGCCGCGGTCTGCAGGCTGAACGGGTAGCTGCCGGCGTAGTACCCCTTGGCCTTGTCGAGCTCCGCGACCGTCGGACCCTCGGCCTGCATGCGGCGGATCTCGTCGACCGACGCCAGAAGCGCATCCCAGACCGACTGGTTCTTCGTCGCCGCGCTGACCCGGAACGCGCCCTGGTACAGCGACGAACCGAAGCTGGATCCGATGCCGTAGGTCAGCCCGCGCTTGACGCGCACCTCGGTCATCAAGCGCGACGAGAAGTCGGAGCCGCCCAGCACGTAGTTCATCAGCGTCACCGCGTACCAGCGCGGGTCGGCGTGGCGGATGCCGGCGTGGCCCATGACGATGGTCGCCTGCGTGAGATCGGGCTTGTCGACCAGCAGCATGCGCGTCCCGCCGAGCGGCGGGATCTTCCAGTTCGGCCGCGCCGGAGCGCTGCCCTTCGCCCAGCCGCGAAACGCCTTCTCGATCTCGGCGCGCAGCTTGCTGGTCTCGACGTCGCCGGCCACGGCCAGGATCGCGCGGTTCGGCTTGTAGAACGTCTGCCAGAACTTCACCAGCGCCACGCGGTCGATCCGCTTGACGTCCTCGGCGGTCATGATCCAGCCGTCGGGGTGGTTCTCGCCGAAGAGCTGGTTGTCGAAGTGCGCGCTGGCGAGGTCGCCGGGGCTGTCGAACCGCGAGGCGACGGCGGCCAGCATCTGGTCGCGCACGTCGGCCATCTCCTGTTCCGGGAACGACGGGTGCAGGAGAACGTCCGCCAGCAGGTCCAGGCACAGCGAGCCGTCCTTGGCCAGCGCGGAGCAGGCCACCGTGGTGGCCTCGTTCGAGGACTGGGCGTCGAGGCTGCCGCCCACGAAGTCGATGGCGCGCGAGATCTCGTCGGCGCTCCGCCGCTTGGTCCCCTTGCGCAGCATGGCCGCGACGAAGTCGGAGACGCCCAGCGTCTGGCGGGTCTCGTCGTAGCCGCCCGCCTGGACCGCCAGCCCGAAGCTGGCGACCGGCAGATCCTTGCGCGGCACCACGATCACCTGAAGTCCGTTGGGCAGCGTGAAGCGGTCGATCTTGGGCAGCGCCAGCGCCTCCGGCTTCGGCGGCGCGGGGGCCTTGATGAGGTCCTTGCGCCCTGCCCAGAACGCGGCTGCACCACCGGCGGGCGCCACGGGCGGGTTCGCCTCGTACTGGACCTCGATCGAGCCGGCGGGGGGCGCGGGCTTGGCTGGCGCGCTGGCGCAGCCGGCAACCGCCGCGACCAGCAGCGCCACAGGCAGCAGACGCGATCTCACGGCTTGGCTCCCGTCGGCTGAACGCCCGTCGCGGGCGGCGGCATCGGCGCGCCCGGCGGCACCAGCGTGACCCGCGTGAGGTTGGTGTCGACCAGGTACTTCTTGGCGACGCGCTGGACGTCGGCGGCTGTGACCGCCAGGTAGCGGCTGGCCCCTTCGATGAAGCGGTGCCAGTCGCCCTCGACGTACTGGGCCTGCCCCAGCCGCTGCGCGATGCCGTCGACGGTCTCCAGCCCGAAGACGAACCCGGCGGCCAGCTGGTTCTTGGCCTTGTCGAGCTCGGCGGCGGCGACGGGCGCGTCGCGGACGCGGGCGATCTCGTCGGACAGCGCCGCCTGCACCTTGGCGCCGTCCTTGTCGGGCAGGTACGCCGCGTAGACGATGAAGAGGCCCGGGTCTTCCATCGCCTCCGTCACGCCGCCCGCAGCGATGGCCAGGTGATCGTGACGAACCAGCCGCTGCGTCAGGCGCGACGAATCGCCGGCCGACAGGATCGTCGCCAGCACCTCCAGCGCCGGCATGTCGGGATCCGCGGCGCGCGGCACATGGTAGCCGCCGACGATGACGGGGATCTGGACCTCCATCTGCAGGCTGGTGGTGCGCGGCCCCGTCTGCGGGGGCTCGACCGGATAGTTGCGGGGCGGCTGCGGGCCGCGCGGGATGGGGCCGAAGTGCTGCTCGATCAGCTGGCGCACGACCTGCTCGTCCAGATCGCCGATGACGATCAGCGTGGCGTTGTTGGGGCGATAATACGTGTCGTAGAAGCGCTGGCAGTCGGCCGGCGTGACCTTGTCGAGGTCCTCGATGGTCCCGATGGCCGTCCAGTTGTACGGGTGCTGCGTGTACGCCATGGCCCGGAAGCGCTCCAGCGCCTTGCCGACCGGATCGTTGTCGACGCGCAGCCGCTTCTCTTCCTCGACGACGTGGCGTTCGGAATCGATCGTCGTCGGGAACAGCTTCAGCTGGCGCATGCGCTCGGCTTCCAGCTGCAGCGCGAACCCGACGTACGAAGGGGGCACCGTGTCGTGGTACGCGGTCAGGTCCTCGGTCGTGAACGCGTTGACCACGCCGCCGACCTCTTTCAGCAGGCGGGCGTGCTCCTCGGGCGGGACGTGCGTCGAGCCCTTGAACATCAGGTGCTCGAACATGTGCGCGACGCCGCGGATGCCCGGGTGCTCGTCTTTCGAACCCACGTGATAGAAGACCTGGACCGTCGCGATCGGGGCCTTGTGATCGGCCAGGAACAGCACCTGCAGCCCGTTCGCGAGCGACCAGCTCTTGACGTCGAGGTGCGGGGCCGGCACCGACGCGGTGGTCGCCTTCTCGGCCTGCGCGGGCTTGGGCGTCGGCTTGGCCGCGGGCTCCGCGGCCCGGGCACCTCGCCCGAGGTCGACGGAGACCAGGGCCAACCCGACGGTCAGCGCGGTCGTCGCGAGAGATCGAACGGCAGGCACGGTCGGGCGGGACTATGACACACTACCCCCGCGATGTCGGTCGCGATCGAAGTCGTCGAGAGCCGCGCGCTGGCGGGCAATCCGCTGGGCGACCCGACGGTGCGACGGGTGGCCGTCTGGCTCCCGCCGTCGTACGGGCGCGCGCCCCAGCGTCGATACCCGCTCATCCTCTGGCTGGCCGGCTACGGCGGCACGGGGGAGATGATGTTCTCGGGCAGCCCGTGGCAGCCGGGGCTCGGGGATCGCCTGGATGCGCTGGTGGCCGCCGGCAAGATGGGTGAGGCGATCGTCGCGGCGCCGGACTGCTTCACGCGCTGGGGCGGCGCCCAGTACCTGGATTCGCCCGCGCTGGGCAACTACGAGACCCACGTCATCCAGGAGGTCATTCCCGCGCTGGACCAGCGGCTGCGCACAATCCCCGACCGTGAGGCGCGCGCCATCGGCGGGAAATCGTCAGGGGGCTTCGGTGCGCTGACCCTGGCGATGCGTCACGCCGACCGGTTCGCGGCGGTCGCCAGCCACGCGGGTGACATGGGCTTCGAGCTGTCGCTGCTGCCCGACCTGCCCGTCGCGGCGCGCACGCTGCGGCGGCAAGGCGGCATCGGGGGGTTCCTGGCCGACTTCGAGTCGCGCGAGAAGAAGTCGGGCGACGCGTTCACGACGATGATGGTGCTGGCCACGGCCGGCGCGTACTCGCCCGACCCGGCGCGCGAGCACGGGATCGCGCTGCCGTTCGACGTCGAGACCGGCGCCATCGACTGGGCCGTCTGGCAGCGCTGGAAGACCTGGGATCCGGTCGAGCAGGCGGGGCGGCACGCGGAGGCGCTGCGCCGGATGAAGCTGATCTTCGTCGACGCGGGGACGCGCGACGAGCACAACCTGGACCTCGGCGCGCGCATCTTCGTGCGCCGGCTGCGCGAGCTGGGCGTGACCTGCGAGCACGAGGAGTTCGACGACGGCCACCGCTCGACGGCCTACCGGTACGACGTCTCGCTCCCCAAGCTGGCCGCCGCCGTCGGGGCGGTCTGAGGCGTGCGGGCGGGCGAGCGGGTCGCGCTGGCGTGCGCGGATCTCGACGACGACGGCGCCGGCGTGGGCGAGGCCGGCGGCACCGCGCTGCACGTGCCCGGCGCGCTGCCCGCGGAACGGATCGAGGCGACGGTGGCGCACGTGTCGCCGCACGCGCGGGCGGCCTGGGGGCGGCTGGAGCGGATCGTCGCACCGTCGCCGGAGCGACGCGAACCCGCCTGCCCGGGCTTCGGCCGCTGCGGCGGCTGCGCGATCCAGCACCTGGCCTACGAGGCGCAGCTCGAGTGGAAGCGCGCGAGAGTCGCCCGCGCCTTTGCCGGACAGCCCGCCCTGCGCGACGTGACCGTCGGGACGACGATCGCGTCGCCGCGCGTGCTCGGCTACCGCAACAACGCCAAGCTGGTCACGGCTCGACCGGCGGGTCGAGCGGCCGTTCTGGGCGGCTACGCCCCCCGCACGCACGAGATCGTCGACCTGCTCGGCTGCCGCGTCGTCGAGCCGGCGCTGGACGCCGTCGCGACCGAGCTGCGCGACCTGATCGACCAGCTGAACGTCGACCTCTATGACGAACGGGGCCTGACCGGGCGGCTTCGCTACGCGGTCCTGCGGTCGAACCACGCGGGGCAGGTGCTGTGCGGGCTGGTCGTCGCACGCCCGCTGCCGAACGGAACCGAGCTGGCGGACCGGCTGCGCGCCGCCCGGCCCGAGGTGATCGGCGTCGTCGAGCACGAGAACCGGACCCGCGGCAACGCCATCTTCGCGGCCGGCGGCGCCGAGCGCGCGCTGGCGGGCGAGCCGGCGCTGGAAGACCGCTTGCTCGTCGGGGACCAGACCATCCAGGTGCGCCTCACGGCCGCGGCGTTCTTCCAGGCGAACCGAGAGGTGGCCGGGCTGGCCTACGCGGCGCTGGTCCGCGCGCTGGACGTCCGCCCGACCGAGCGGGTCGTCGACGCGTACTCGGGCGTCGGCGGGATCGGCCTGGCCCTGGCCGCGCGCGCCGCCGAAAGCGTCGGCGTCGAATCCAACGCGGGCGCCGTGCAGAACGCGACCGAGGCCGCCGCCCGCAACGCCGTCCGCAACGCCCGGTTCGTGGCCGGCGACGCGGCGGCCGTGCTGGGCACCCTCGACCGCGCCGAGGTCATCGTCGTGAACCCGCCTCGCCGCGGGTGCGCGCCCGAGGTGCTGGACCAGCTTGCGCGCCTGGCGCCGCGCGCGGTGGGCTACCTGTCGTGCGACCCGGACACGCTGGCGCGCGATCTGGCGCTGCTGGCCGGCCGCGGCTACCGGCCCGACGCGGTCACGCCGTTCGACATGCTGCCGCACACGCCGCACGTCGAGACGCTGGCCGTCCTCACGCGCGGTGACTGAGGCTCAGGTCGCGTAGTAGCGGCGCGTCCACTCGGCCATCGCGATCCCCGCCGCGACGGTGACCGGGAACGAGTGGTTGATGCCGTACATCGGGATGCCCACGATCAGGTCGGCGGCCTGCAGCAGCGTCTCCGACACGCCGGCGGTCTCGCTGCCGAACAGCATCACGCAGTCGTCGGGCAGCTCGGCGTGCCACAGGTCGACGCGCGCCGCGTCCTTCTCGAAGACCACCAGCTTGCGTCCGGTGGCGCGCACGTGGGCGATGAGGTCCGCCTCCGTCGCCAGCGGCACGATGTTCTCGTAGCGGTCCATGCCCATGGCGCCGCGCTCGTACCAGCGCTCGTCGCCGACCAGCAGGATCTCGCGCACCAGGAACGAGTGCGCGACGCGGATGATCGCGCCCACGTTGAAGGGGTTGCGCGCGCGCAGGATCGCCACGCTCAGCGGGCGCCGCAGCGCCTGCAAGCTGGCCCGGATCTCCTCGACGGGCAGCTCGAACGGAGCGACCTTCATGGCGTCGCCGAAGCGGTCGGGGCGGCGGGCGGGTCCTGCACCCCGCCCACGAAGGTCGCGCGGAACGGGACCGGCATGAACACGCCCACGAACACCGCCACCATCACCCAGAACAGCACCCGGCGGCTGGCGGGCAGCGGCGTGTCGTCGACGGGCGGGTGGTTCACGCCGCCCGAGATCCGCCGCACGACGCCGATCAGCAGATACCAGACGACCCAGGGAAACGCCGCGCCCAGCGCGATGGACGCCCCGATGGTCTGGTCCCAGTGCCCGGCCGCCTCGACGCGGACCAGGTGCAGCACCCAGAAAAAGACGCCCAGCGCGCCCAGCGGCAGCAGGCGGTGCAGCCGCGCGGCGAATCGGTTGTAGCCGTTGCCGAAGTACGCGGCCGCCACGTGCCCGCCGTCCAGCTGGCCGATGGGGATCAGGTTGATCATCGTGACGAGCAGGCCCGCCCAGCCGGCCCACGCCGTCGGGTGCAGGAACACGTCGCGGTGCCCGTCGGGCAGCCAGGCCCCTTTGACCGCGCGCTTGAGCAGCGCGTAGACGATCGAGTTCCCCTCTTGCTGCCCGCCCGCCACCAGCGGGCCCACCTGCGAATGCGCCAGGCCGTACCAGATGACCGGGATCGCGACCAGCAGGCCGGCCAGCGGCCCGGCGGCGCCGATGTCGATCAGCTTCTTGCGGTCCGAGGTCACGTTGCGCATGCCGATGACCGCGCCCATGGTCCCCAGCCCGAAGCTGGGCGGCAGCGGAATGAAGTACGGCAGCGACGCGTCGACGCCGTGCAGGCGCGCCACCAGGTAGTGCCCCAGCTCGTGCGACAGCAGGATCAACATCAGCGGCAGCGAGTACGACAGCCCGTCGGAGATGGGCAGGATGGCCTGCCACCCCAGCTCGCCGCCCATCTGGCCGTGCACGAACAGCGCGCCCGCCGCGGTGGTAGTCAGGAACGTCGCCAGGAAGAGGCCGGCGTGCAGCAGCAGGCGCGGCGGACGGCGCGGGACGGCCGCGGGCATCGGGGACGGCGCCGGCGCCGGGTTCGCGCTCATCGCTCGCTCCCGTCGGCGACGCGGGCGCGCGGCGGCTCGCCGCCGGCCGACGCGCGATCGAGCACGGCCCGCAGCGCGCGGCGGCGCGGGTGCTCGGAGGCCGCCAGCGACGGGGCCAGACGCGCCAGCTGCGCGCGCGCGTCGTCCTCCAGGCGAACGGGCGTCTCGACGGCCAGGCGCACGTGGACGTCGCCCCGGCCCGACCCGCGCGGGAAACCCTTGCCGCGCAGCCGGAACACCGTGCCCGACTGGGTGGCGGGCGGCACGCGCATCTTGACCGTCGCATCCAGCACCGGGACCTCGACCTCCGCGCCCAGCGCCGCCTCGGCGAACGTCAGCGGCAGATCGACGGTCAGCACGTCGCCTTCGCGCGTGGCCTCCCGGCCGTAGAACGCGTGCGGGCGGACGCGCACGATGACGTGCAGGTCGCCCGACGGTCCGCCGCGCCGGCCGGGCGCGCCTTCGCGCGGCAGCCGCTGGGTCGAGCCGCCGATCGAACCGGGCGGGATGCGCACGACGTAGCTGCGCTCGCGGTCGACGAGGCCGGCACCCTCGCAGACCGGGCAGCGCGCGCGCGGAACCTGGCCGGTCCCGCCGCAACCCATGCACTCGCGCCGCGTGGTCAGGAAACCCGTCTTCTTGCGGACCACCCCCTCGCCGTTGCAGCGCGGGCAGGTGATCAGCCCGGCCGTGGCCCCTTCGGCGCCCGTGCCGAAGCAGGCGCGGCAATCCTCGGGACGCTCGAAGGTGATCGTCTTCTCGCAGCCGAGCGCCGCGTCCTCGAAGTCGACCTCCAGCGTGTACCGCATGTCCCGGCCGGTGGTCTTGCGCCGCCGCGCCAGCCCGAACAGGTCGCCGAAGAGCGCGTCGAAGAACTCCGTCGCCGACGCGATGTCGGCGCCGCTCAGCGGACCGGTGCCGTCGACGGCGCCGAAGCGATCGTAGTGCGCCCGCTTGTCCTCGTCGGACAGCACGGCGTACGCGATGGAGAGCTCC
>CAZPUH010000151.1:0-14835 GCA_964589215.1 uncultured Myxococcales bacterium
ATCTTCCGCGCGCGCGGGGCGAACCGCGCCCTGTCGCTGTACTTGACGGTGCTGCTGGGCGTCCCGCAGGCCTGGTGGACGCGGCGTCACCTGCGGCACCACGGGCTGCCGGTCGGGCCAGCGCGCGCGCCCGGCGCGATGGTCGAGGTCACGGTCCTCGCGGCCGGCTGGGCGGCCCTGGCCAGCGCCGGGCCAGCGGCGTGGCTCTTCATGTATCTGCCTGCGTGGGCGCTGGCCGCCGCGCTGTGCGCGCTGCAGGGGCACTACGAGCACGCGGAGGCCGGCCTCGCGCCCGCGGTCGATCACCACGGGCGAATCTACAACTGGCTCTGGTTCAACGACGGCCACCACGCGCAGCATCATCGGACGCCCGCCGCGCACTGGACCGCCTTGCCGGCGGCAGCCGATCGCGCCGCGCAGCCGCCCGTGAGCCCGTGGCCGCCGCTGCTGCGCTGGATGCCCTGCCTGACCGGCGCAGCCGCGGGCCTGGTCCCGGCGGCGCTGGATCTGCTCGAGCGGCTGCCGCTCGGGTCGCCGTGGTGCCGGCGTTTCGTGCTGGAACGGCACCGCCGGGCGCTGGCCGCTCTGCTGGCCGGCGTCGATCGCGCGGCGCTCCGGCGCGTGTGCATCATCGGCGGCGCGCTGTTCCCCCGGACGGCCCTGCTGCTGCGCGAGCTGCTGCCTCACGCGGCGCTGATCCTGGTCGACGCGAACCCGCGGCACGTCGCGGCCGCCCGCGCGCTGCTTCGCGAGGTCGCCGGCGACATCTCGTATGTGACCGCGCGGTTCGACGCGGCCGCGCCGCCAGACAGCGCTCGCCACGCCGATTTGCTGGTCGTTCCCCTCGCCTATCGCGGCGCACGCGCGCCGTTCTACGCGGCCCCTCCGGCTGCGCTGGTGCTGATTCACGACTGGATCTGGCGCCCCCGCGGCGCGCGCGGCGCCGTCGTGTCCGCCTGGCTGCTCAAGCGGATCAATCTGGTGGGAGCCGCCCCACCGCCGCCGCCCCACTTTGATACCCTGGCGGAGGAGAGCCCGTGGCAGCCGCCGCCTCTGTCATCCCCGCCGCCGTCGAGCGCGCCGCCGTCGAGCGCTTTCGCGCCGGCGACCGCGAGGCGTTCCTGATCGTCTACGACACGTACGCGCCCGTACTGCGCCCGCTGGTCGCGCGGTTTTTCCCCGACCCGTTCGAGCGCGAAGAAGCCACGCAGGAGCTGTGGCTGGTGGTGCACCGCATGGCGGGCATGTTCGATCCGGCGCGTGGCGAGCTGCTCCCGTGGCTGCGCGCGGTGGCGGTCAACCGCTGCAAGGAGCTGTTGCGAGCTCGCGGGCGCCGGCCCGACGCCCGCGTCGCCGTCGACGACGAAGCGCTGGTCGCCCCCTCGGATCCGGAAGCGGCCGCGCGCGCACAGCGGCTGCGCGCCGCGGTGGTCCGTTTCTGCGCGACGCTGTCGGCGCACGAGGCGGTGGTGTTCCAGCTGTCGCTGATCGAAGAGCAGACCCACGATCAGGTGGCCGCAGCCGTCGGCATCACGGCGCGTCGCTGCAAGTACCTGCGGATGAAGCTGCTCGCGCGCGCCGCGGGCGATCCGGAGCTGCGCGCGGCCCTGCGCGAGGTGACCGAGCCATGAGCCTGCTCTTTCACCGGCGCACGATCGAGCGCGCCGTCGCGGGCGACCTGTCGCCGGCCGACGAGACGCGCCTGCGCGCGCACCTCCGGGGATGCGCCCCCTGCCGTGCTTACTACGACGGGCTCAGCGCGACCGCGGAGGGGCTGGCGGCGTCCGGCGGTCGCGTCGGCGAGGAACGGGAGCGCGCCCGATTGCTGGTCGCGCTCGGGAGCCAGCCGGCCGCCGGGAACGCGCGCGCACCCGGCAGGTCCGGCCCGCGCGCGCGGCGCTGGTGGCCGGCCGCGCTGCTGATCGCGCCCGCCGCGGCGGCGCTGCTGTTGCTGGCGCGTCCGACCCCGCACGACGCGTCCAGCGACGTCACCTGGCGCGGAGGCGGCGCCGCCACCGAGGCGACGGCGGTCCCCGCCACCCTGCTGGTCTACGCCAGCCGGCGCGAAAGCGGCGGCGATCCTGGTCCGGTGCGGCTGGTGGCGGACCTACCGGCGTCGGGCGAAGGGCGCGTCACGCTGTCCGACTACGTCCAGTTCAGCGTGCGCGGCCTGCGCAGCGCCGCGTTCACCACGGTCCTCGGCATAGACGACGCCGGCGCGCTTCACCTGTACGCGCCGCGGCCTGGCACCCCGCCCGTCGCGACGGCGCCCAGCGACCGGCCCGTCCCCGTGGGCCCCAGCGTCGATCTGCGGCGCGGCCACCGCCCTGGGCGGCTGCGTCTTTATGCGCTGTTCTCGGCGGCGCCCGTCGACGAGGCGCGGCTCCGCGCCGCCGCGGCCCGCGTCGACCCGACCCGCCCCGGCGTCCCGCCGCTGGATCTCCCGCTGCCGCAACTGTCCGGCGTTTTGCTGGTCTCACCGTGAGCTCCCCGCGGCGCGCCCAAGTGCTGGCGGCAGCGACGGCGGCTGCCGCGATCGTCGCCGCGGTGGCCGAGGTGAACGCCGCGGTCCCCGACGCGCCCGCCGACGTCTACGCGATCGTGATCGGGTACAACGGCGGCCGCCCTGGCCTACCGACGCTGCGCTTCGCCGACGACGACGCCGTCCGCTTCGCTCTGTTGCTGCGCGGCCTCGACGCCGGCGGCCGCCCCGCGCGGCTGTGGCTGCTGACCGAGCTGGACGCCGAGACCGAGAGCGGGCTGGCCCGCGCCGGCCTGACCGCGCGCCCCGACGCGCCCCCGACGCGGGCGGCGCTGTCGGCGGCGCTGGCGGACGTGGCGAGCGAGCTCGCGCGCCGCTCCCCCGGCGCGCCCGATCCGGTGCTGTACGTGATCTACGCCGGGCACGGGCTGCAGGGGCGCATCTTGCTGAAGCCGGACGGCGCGCCCGAGGCCGCCATCACCGGACACGAGCTGCGCGCCGCGGTGGCCGAGCTGGCGCGGGCAGCCCCCAACCTGCGCACGTTCCTGTTCCTGGACGCCTGCCGCTCGCAGAGCCTCTTCACCGAACGGGGCGCGGACAGCGACCTGGGACCGGATCTGACGGCGCAGGCGTCGGAGCTGGAACGTCGCGCCGACGAGGTGCGCATCGGGGTGCTGACCGCCGCCGCTTCCGGCAAGCCGGCGGGCGAGGTCGGCGAGCTGGGCGCCGGCTACTTCTCGCACGTGCTGGCGTCCGGGCTGGCGGGGGCTGCCGACGCGGACGGCGACGAGGTGGTCTCCTTCGGCGAGCTGGTCGCGTTCGTGGCGTTCAACACCGAGCGCCTCACGGGCCAGCGCCCCTGGTTCGCGCCGCCCGGCGGAGACCTGCGCGTGGCCGCCATCGATCTGCGCGGCCGGCGGGCGCGGCTGGACCTCTCCGGCGCGCCCGCCGGCCGCTACCTGATCGCGGCCGGGACCGGGCGCCCGATCTTCGCCGAGGCGTACAACAGCGGCCGGGCCCCGCTGCGCCTGGCGCTCCCCGCCGGGCGCTATCGGATCCTTCACGGAGCAGCGGCCGGCCCCGCACGGCAGGCCGACGTCGACCTGCGGGCGGGCGAGCGTCTGGACCTCGGGCGCGTGGTCTGGGCTGAGAACGCGCAGGCCGGATCGCGCGCGCGCGGCGGCGACGAAGACAGCGGCTCGCCGAGCTTCCAGTCAGCTTTCACTCCCGAGGCCGTCTCGACGCTGGTGGCGGGGTTCGATGCGGGGCGCTCGCCGGTCTCCTCGCGGCAGCCACCCCCGCAGACGCTCGGCGTCGCCGTCGCCGCGGCGACGGCCCCCCTGGGCCTGCCGGGGGCGGAGCTGGGGTTCGCCGTGCGGTATCGGCTGCGCCTCGGCGCGTGGTTCGCGGGGGCGCGTGCGGAGCTGGCCCGCTCGACGCACGACCAGGCGGGAAGCTACACGCTGGACCGCTACGCCGGCTGGCTGGAGGCAGGGCCGCGATGGGCGGCGCGCGCGTGGCTGGAGCTGACGCTGTTCGCGGCGGCCGGGGGCGGGCCGGTGGTGCGCCGCGCGAATGACCAACCGACGGCCGGCGATCCCTTTGCGCCGGCCGTCGCGGCGGGAGCCGGCGCCGACGTGCAGCTCCACGCGGCGTGGCGCGCGTTCGTGGACGTCCGGTACGGGGCGCAGTGGGTGTCGGTGGACGGCGCGCGGCGCGCCTGGGGAGTCGTGGCCGCCGCGGCCGGCGTGGGGGTGGCGTTTTGAAGACCCCGAGAATGTCCGTCTTTGGACCGGCCGGCATAGCAACCCGGGTGAGGCGCCGTCATCCGTTCGAGCGGGTGTCCCGGCTCGCGCTGGGCGCCGTCGCGATGGCCGCCCTCGCCGGCTGCGACATGCGCCCGCTGTCGAACGACCAGCTCTTCCCGAACCGCGACGCGGGCGTGAGCGACGCGCGACAGAAGGACGCGCGCATGGAGGCAGCGATGGACGGCGCGTCGCACCCCGATGCGCGCGCGGACGCCGCCGCCGATCGCGGACCGCCCGACGCGGGCCGCGGCGACGTGGCGCCGCCGCCGTGCACCGTCGCCGCCTGCGCCGCCGACCAGTTCTGCGACGATCTCACCGGGCGGTGCGCGCCGCGAACGGGCACGGGGATGCTGAGCGGCGTCGTGACCGACCGCTGCAGCGGCAGGCCCCTGTCCGCGAAGATCGGGATCGCCGGCCAGCACATGTGTTCGTACGAGGGGAAAGGGTCCTACTTCTTCACCAACCTGCCGCTGGGGACGTTGCGGCTTGCGGTGGCGCTGGACGGTTACGACCTCGTCTCGATGAGCGTCGTGATCGCGCCGGGCGGCAGCGTGGCCGACGTGGCCATGACCCGCGCCGCCCCCCTCACCTGCGCCGATCCGGGGCCGGTCGCTCCGGCCTGCACCTGCGTCGAACCCACCTGCTCGTGAGCGTCATCCGCAGCGCGCCGTTCCTGCGCGCCTATCACCTGTTCCCGCATCGGGCGATCAACGGCCTCGCCCGCCGGCTGGCCCGCGCGCGACGGCCGCGCTGCCTGGTCCAGGCGCTCATGCGTCTCTGGGTCCGCCGCGACGAGATTCGCCTCGACGACTGCGCGGTGCGCGACCTGGCCCAGTTCGTCTCGATGGAAGACTTCTTCCTGCGCCGACTGCGCGCCGACGCGCGCCCGATCGATCCGGCCGGGCTCGCCGCCCCCGTCGACGGGCGCCTGGTCGCCGCCGGAACGCTCGAGGCGGACACCCGCCTGTCGGTGAAAGGGCGCTGGTTGTCCGTCGCGCGCATCGTCAACGGCCGCGTGCCGGCCGATCCGGTGCCGCTGGACGCTTACGTGGGCGGCTCTTACGCCGTCCTCTTCCTGAGCCCGCGCGGCTACCACCGCGTCCACGCGCCGGTGAGCGGCCAATTGGTCGACGTGCGCTGGGTGGGCGGGCGATTCTTCCCCCAGAACGAGCAGGCCCTGGCCCGGATCCCCGGCGTCTACGAGCGCAACGAGCGCGCCGTCGTGCGCCTCCGCCCCGCGGGCAGCGCGAGCGACCTGCTGCTGGTGCTGGTGGGCGCCAGCGTCGTCGGCGGCATCGAGCTGGAGGGACATCGCCGCGCGGACTGGGTCGGCCCGACTCCGTTCGCGCTCGGGCGCGCGTGCGCGCGGGGCGCCGAGATCGGGCACTTCACGTTCGGCTCCACCGTCATCGTCTTCGCGCCGGCCGGCGCGGCCGGCGACCTGATCCCCGCGCCGGGAACCGACGTGCAGATGGGACAGCGGCTCTGGAACGACCCGTAGGGCGCCGACAGGGCCACGCGGCCCACTGAATGGCCGAGACCGCGCGGTCCCCCCTTGCTCGCGCGCGCGGCGGACCCATCTGAAGAGGGTTCACCGCCGTGAGCCGATGATGTCCAACGGGCCACTGAAGGTCGGAGATCCTGCTCCCGCGTTCCGGCTGCCGTTGCCGGGGCGCGCGCCGCTGACCGCGTCCAGCTTCGCGGGGCAGCCGCTGGTGCTGGCCTTTCTGGACGTGGGACCGTTCGGCTCGGCGGACGCCGCGCAGCTGGACCGGGCCCGGGCCGAGCTGCGGGGGCTGGGCGCAGCGCTGCTGGCTGTCTGCCCGCAAGGCCTGTGGTGCTTCCGCGCCGACGACGAGCTTCAGGTGCTGGCGGCGGCCGACCGTGTCGACCCCGCCGACCTGGACCGGCTGCGCGAGGACTTCTCGGTGCCGGCCGGCGCGCTGGGTCTGCTGGTCCTGGACGACGGGCGCGTCCGGCTGGTCGACGTCGCGCCGGCGGGCGAGTGGCGCGGCGGGCACGACTTCACCGCGCTGGTCGACGCGCTGGCGGCTGCCGGGCGCCAGGTCATCGCGGCGCGGCCGTTCACCGTCACGCGACGCCAGGTCGTGCTGGGGAGCCTGACGGCGGCCTTCGCGGCTGGCGCGTTCTCGAGCTGTCACCGGACGGCAACCGAACCCCTGCGCCCCGGCTCGGCGGCCGGGGTCCAGGAGCTCCCGGCCGACCTCGAGATCACGCTCGCGATCAACGGCACGGCGCGCCGGGTGCGCATCGATCCGCGGACCACGCTGCTGGACGCCTTGCGCGAGCGCGTCGGCCTCACGGGCACGAAGAAGGGGTGCGACCAGGGGCAGTGCGGCGCCTGCACCGTGCTGATGGACGGCCGCCGCGTCAAGTCCTGCCTGGTCTTCGCGGTCGCCGCGGAAGGCTCCCCCGTCGTCACGATCGAGGGGCTGGCCCAGGGCGACACGCTGCACCCGATGCAGGCGGCGTTCGTCGAGGAGGACGGCTTCCAGTGCGGCTACTGCACGCCGGGGCAGATCATGAGCGCCGTGGGTCTGCTGAACGAGGCCGCGGGCGCCGAGCTGTCGGACGACGACGTCCGCCTGCGCATGAGCGGGAACATCTGCCGCTGCGGGGCCTACCCCAACATCGTGGCCGCGATCCAGCGCGCGCGCCGCGACGCGCCCCGAGGCGGGTGAAGCATGCGCCCCTTCGTTTACACGCGTCCGCCGGACGTCGACGCCGCGGTCACCGCCGGCACGGTCCCCGGCGCGCTGTTTCTGGGCGGCGGGACGAACGTCGTCGACCTGATGAAGCTGGGGGTGATGACGCCGGCTTCGCTGGTCGACGTGTCGCGGCTGTCCGGCGGCGCGGCGATCGAGGAGACGCCTCAGGGGCTTCGCATCGCCGCGTCGGCGCGCAACAGCGACGTGGCCGCCCACCCGCTGATCCAGCGGAGATACCCGGTGCTGTCCGAGGCGCTGCTCTCCGGGGCGTCGCCGCAGATCCGCAACATGGCGACGGTCGCGGGCAATCTGCTGCAACGCACGCGCTGCGCCTACTTCCGTGACGTCGCCTTCACGGCCTGCAACAAGCGGTCGCCCGAGTCGGGCTGCGCGGCGATGGCCGGCTGGACGCGCATGCACGCCATCATCGGGGTCAGCGACCGCTGCATCGCCGCGCACCCGTCCGACATGAACGTCGCGCTGGCGGTCCTGGACGCGGGGGTCTACACGCACGGGCCCAAGGGCGAACGCAGCATCGCCATCGCGGACTTTCACACGGAGCCCGGGCTGCACCCGGAGGTCGAGACGGTGCTGCAGCCGGGCGAGCTGATCACGGGGGTCACGCTGCCGGCGACCCCGTTCGCCGCCCGTTCGGCCTACGTGAAGGTGCGCGATCGGGCGGCGTTCGCGTTCGCGCTGGTGTCGGCCGCGGCCGCGCTGGACGTCGAGGGCACCGGCCCCGGGCGCATCCGGCAAGCGCGCGTCGCGATCGGCGGCGCCAGCACGAAGCCCTGGCGCTGCCGCGACGTCGAGAACGCGCTGGCCGGTCAGCCGCCCTCGCGCGCCGTTTTCGACAAGGCGGCGGCGCTGGCCGTCCGCAAGGTGAAGACGACCCCCGACAACGCGTTCAAGGTCGGCCTGGTCCAGCGGGCGATCGTGCGCGCGCTGGAGCGGGCGCTGGAGACCACGTGAGCGACCGGACGGCGGAGGTCGGACGCGCGCGCGACCGGGTCGACGGGCCGCTGAAGGTGACCGGCCGGGCGCCGTACGCGCCCGAGACCCCGGTCGCAAACGCCGCCGTCGCCTTGATCGTCTCCAGCGCCATCACGTCCGGCCGGCTGGCCGACATCGACACGGCCGCGGCCGAGCGCGCGCCGGGGGTGCTGGCCGTGCTCACGCACAAGAACGCCCCCCGGCTGTCCGGGGCCGACAGCCACAGCCAGGGGGACCGCGTGCTGCAGGTCCTTCAGGACGACAAGATCCTCTACAACGACCAGCCCGTCGCGGTGGTCGTGGCGGATACGCTGGAGCACGCGCAGCACGCGCTGGAGCTGGTCCGCCCGCGCTACGAGCCGCGCCCGCACAACGTGGTCATGGACCAGGAGCGCAGCGCGCCCGTGAAGCCCGAGAAGACGGCCCGCGGCCCGACCGACACGGACCACGGCGACTTCGACGCAGCCTGGGCGCGGGCCGCGGTGAAGGTCGACGCCACGTACGCGACGCCGACCGAGAACCACAACCCGATGGAGCCGCACGGAACCGTTGCCGTCTGGCAGTCGGACGATCGCGTGACGGTCTACGACTCGACGCAGGGGGTGTTCAACGCCCGCAACCGGATCGCGAAGCTGTTCGACCTTCCCAAGGAGAACGTGCGCGTCATCTCGCTCTACATCGGGGGCGGGTTCGGCTGCAAAGGCTCCCCCTGGTCGCACGTCGCGCTGGCGGTGATGGCGGCCAGGGTGGTGCGCCGCCCGGTCCGGCTCACGCTCACGCGGCACCAGATGTTCTCGCTGGTCGGACACCGCCCCGTCACGCGCCAGCACGTGTTGCTGGGCGCCGACGCCCGCGGGCAGCTGCTGGCCGTGCGCCACGACGTCGAATCGGCGACCTCGCGGTTCGACGAGTTCGTCGAGGCGTCCGCGAGCCAGACGCGCATGCTTTACGCCTGCCCCAGCATCCGCACCTCGCACCGGCTGCGGCGGCTGGACATCCCGACGCCGACCTTCATGCGCGCGCCGGGCGAATCGACCGGGACGTTCGCGCTGGAGTCGGCGATGGACGAGCTGGCCTACGCCGTGGGCGTCGACCCGCTGGAGCTGCGACTCCGCAACTACGCCGAGCACGACCCCGACTCCGGACATCCGTTCTCGAGCAAGTCGCTGCGCCAGTGCTACCGGGCGGGCGCCGAGCGGTTCGGGTGGGCGCGCCGGCATCCGAAGGTGGGCGCGATGCGCGACGGGCGGCTGCTGGTGGGCTGGGGGATGGCCACCGCCACCTACCCCGCCGGCCAGTCGACCGCGCAGGCGACCGTGCGTCTCAAGGCGGACGGGACGGCCGTCGTCCAGACCGGGTCGCAGGACATCGGCACGGGGACCTACACGATCCTGGGGCAGGTCGCGGCCGACGCGCTGGGGCTGCCCGCGGAGCGCGTGCGCGTCGAGATCGGCGACACGCGGCTGCCGGAGGCGCCGCTGTCCGCCGGCTCGCGCACGGCGTCCAGCGTGAGCCCCGCCGTCAAGGGGGCCGCCGATCGGGCGCGCGCGGCGGCGATCGCGCTGGCGATCGGAGATCCGCGATCGCCGCTGCACGGCCTTCGCCCCGAGCAGGTCACCGCCGCCGGCGGCGAGCTGCGCCCGACCGCCGGCCCGCCGCGCGGCGAGACGTACGCGGCCCTGCTGACGCGGTCGGGACAGCCCGAGCTGGCGGCCACCTTCGAATCGAAGGAGAGCCCCGATCGCAAGAACTACGCGATTCACTCCTTCGGCGCGCAGTTTGCCGAGGTCACCGTCGATCCGGACCTGGGTCAGGTGCGCGTGCGCCGGTTCGTGGGCGCCTTCGCGACGGGCAAGGTGCTGAACGCGAAGACCGGCCGCAGCCAGCTGCTCGGCGGCATCGTGTGGGGGATCGGCATGGCGCTGCTGGAACGGACCGAGCGCGACGTCGGCAGCGGCCGGGTCGTCACGCGCGATCTGGCCGACTATCACGTCCCCGTGCAGATGGACGTGCCGCCCATCGACGTCATCATGATCGACGAGGCGGACGCGCACGTGAACGACGTCGGCGCCAAGGGCATGGGCGAGATCGGGAACACCGGCTCCCACGCCGCGATCGCCAACGCCGTCTATCACGCGACGGGGCGGCGCATCCGGGAGCTGCCCATCACCCCCGACAAGCTGCTGTGACCCGTGGGTGAGCTGGGGGACATCGTCGCGCGAGCGCGCGCCGCGCGCGAAGGCGGCCAGGCGGCGCTGCTCGCGACCCTGGTCTCGGTGCGCGGCTCCTCGTACCGGCGGCCGGGCGCGCGGCTGCTGATCGCCTGCGACGCCGTGGCCGCGGGCAGCGTCAGCGGCGGCTGCCTCGAGCGGGATCTGGTGCGGCGCGGCTGGTGGCGGGTCGAGGGGGGCGGTCCGGCCCTGGTCACCTACGATTCCACCGACGACGAGGACGGCTTCGGCCCGCGGGTCGGCCTCGGCTGCAACGGCGTCGTCGAGATCTTGATCGAACGCCTGCCGGACGAGTGGGAACGAACCTCCGCGCTGGGCTTCATCCAACGGTGCCTGGCCGCCGAGACCGCGGGGACCCTGGTCACCGTCTTCCGCTCCCGCGATCCGGGGCTGCCCGCCGGGACCTGGGTCGGCCTGTCGCCGGGCGCGCCTGCGTCCGGACCGGGCGCGGCGATCGACGACCTGGCCGGCGCCGCCCGCACGACGGCGCTCGCGGCGCGATCGTCGGCGACCGTTCGCTTGCGCGACGACGCGGTCGAAGCCCTGATCGAGAGGGTCCGGCCGCCGCCGCACCTGTTCGTGTTCGGGGCGGGCGCCGACGCCGTGCCGCTGATCCAGCTGGCCCGCACGCTCGGGTGGACCACGACGGTCTGGGATCCGAGCGCCCGGTTCGAGAGCCGGCTGCGGCTGGCGACGGCGGACCACCGGTTCACCGGTCCGGCCGCCGGGCTGGCCGCGGCCATCGACCGCGCGGTGGCCCCCGTGGTGGTGGTCATGACCCACGACGTCGAGCGCGATCAGCAGGCGCTGGCCACGGCGCTCGACAGCCGCGCGCGCTACGTCGGCGTGCTGGGACCACGACGGCGCACGGACCGGCTGCTCGCCGCGATCGGCGCTCCCGCGGCGCCGGCCTCGCTGCGCGCGCCGGCCGGCCTCGCGATCGGCGCGGAGACGGCCGCCGAGATCGCGCTCTCCATCGTGGCCGAGATCCAGTCCGTGCTGGCGGGCGAGACCGCGCTGCCGCTGCGTGACCGGACCGGGCCCATTCACCGGCCGGCCGGACCGGCCTGCGCGATCCTTGCCGCGGGAGCCGGCCGCCGTTACGGCGGACCGAAGCAGCTGGCGGACTTCGGCGGGCAGCCGCTCTTGCGGCGCATCGCCTCGGCGGCGTGCGGCAGCCGGTGCGGCGCCGTCGGCGTCGTGCTGGGCGCGCGAGCGGAGACGGTCTGGCCCTCGGTCGCGGACCTGCCCGTCCAGCGCATCGACAATCCCGGCTGGGACGAAGGGATGGCGTCTTCGATCCGCGCGGCGGTCGACTGGGCGCAGGCCACCGGCGCCGGCGCGCTGCTGCTGACGGTTGGCGACCAGCCCGCGCTGGACGCCGCCCATCTGGACGCCGTCGTCGGCGCGGCCGCGGACGGGGGCCGCGTGGCCGCCTCGCGCTACGCCGGCGTGCTCGGGCCACCCGCGCTGTTTCCGGCGGCGTGGTTCGGCCGCCTTCGGTCGCTGCGGGGCGACGTCGGCGCCCGCGCGTTGCTGCGCGAGCACGCCGCCGACGTCGTGGCCGTCGACTGGCCGGCCGGCGCCGCCGACCTGGATCTCAGGTCCACCTCCAAGCCGTCCTCGTGATCCGGCGGGCGACGTCCTGGTCACGTCGCCGATCTGGGAAGAGCCTTCCGCTCGCTTCGGACCGCATTAATTTCTACGAACCATGCGGGGGACACGTCGCGACTTTTTGCGGGTCACGGGCGCTTCGCTCGTCGCCCGCCAGGCGCTGGCGGCCGGTTCCTCTCCCTCGGCTTCCGCCGACGCGCCGATCCCCCGCCGGCCGCTGGGCAAGACCGGCGCGCAGGTCTCGATCCTGGGCGTCGGGGGTTCGCACCTGGCCGAGACCAAGGACGAAGACGAAGCCCTGCGCATCGTCGACGAGGCCATCGACGCCGGCGTGAACTTCTTCGACAACGCGTGGGAGTACCACGGCGGCGTCAGCGAGCAGCGGCTGGGCAAGGCCCTGCGCGGCAAGCGCGACCAGGTCTTCCTGATGACCAAGGTCTGCACCCACGGCCGCGGCGCGGACGTCGCCATGAAGCAGCTGGAAGAGTCGCTGAAGCGCCTGCGCACCGACCACCTGGACCTGTGGCAGGTGCACGAGTGCGTCTACTTCGACGACCCCGAGCGCCACTTCGCCCCGGGCGGCGTGATCGAGGCGCTGGATCGCGCCAAGAAGCAGGGCAAGGTCCGCTTCGTCGGGTTCACGGGGCACAAGCACCCCGCCATTCACCTGGCGATGCTCGCGCACGCCTACCCTTTCGACACCTGCCAGATGCCGCTCAACTGCTTCGACGCCGGCTACCGCAGCTTCGAGAAGCAGGTCCTGCCCGAGGTGAACCGGCGCGGAATGGCCGCGCTGGGCATGAAGAGCCTGTGCGGCAGCGGCCTGCCCGCCCAGAAGGGCGCCGTCACGCCGGTCGACGCCATCCGCTACGCGATGAGCCTGCCGGTCGCGACGACGATCACCGGCATCGATTCGCGCGAGGTCCTGCACCAGAACCTGGCCGTCGCGCGCGGGTTCCAGCCCATGTCCGAGTCGCAGATGACCGCCCTGCGCAGCCGCGTCGCCGGCTACGCCGAGGACGGCGCTTTCGAGCTCTACAAAACCTCAACCAAGTTCGACGCCAGCGAGGGGCGCATGCAGCACGGGTTTCCCACGAAACAGGAGTTGCCACTGTGACGGGCGCGGCCATCCCGCGCCGCAAGCTGGGCAAGACGGGCGTCGAGGTCTCGGCGCTGGGGATGGGCGGTCACCACCTGGGCCAGCTGCCGAGCGCGACCGAGGCCGCCCGCCTGGTCCACGAGGCGATCGACGGCGGCATCGACTTCTTCGACAACTGCTGGGAGTACCACAACGGCCGCTCCGAGCTGTGGCTGGGGGAAGCGCTGCGCGGCAAGCGCGACAAGGTCTTCCTGATGACGAAGGTCTGCACGCACGGCCGCGACGGCGCCATGGGGACGCGGATGCTGGAAGAGTCGCTCACGCGCCTGCAGACGGACCACCTGGACCTCTGGCAGATCCACGGCGTCGGCTGGGAGAGCGACCCGCGCCGCGCCTTCGCCAAGGGCGGCATCGTCGAGGCGATGGAGGCGGCGCGCAAGGCCGGCAAGGTCCGCTTCCTGGGCTTCACCGGGCACAAGGACCCGGCCATCCACGCGCGCATGCTGCAGTTCGGGTTTCACTTCGACACCGTGCAGATGCCGCTGAACCCGTTCGACGCCACCTTCCACCTCAGCTTCGAGCGGCAGGTGCTTCCGGAGGTGAACAAGCGCGGCATCGCGGCGCTGGGGATGAAGAGCCTGGGCGGCAAGGGCGACCCCGTGAAGAAGTCGGTGATCTCGGCGCGTGACGCGCTCGCCTACGCGATGAGCCTGCCCGTCGCGACCACCATCGCCGGCATCGACTCGGCGGACGTGCTGCGACAGAACCTGGACGTGGCCCGCGGCTTCAAGCCGCTGGCCCCGGCGGAGATGCAGGCGCTGCGCGACCGGTGCAAGGGCAGCGCGGGCGACGGCCGGTTCGAGCTCTACAAGGTCTCGCTGAAGTACGACAACCCGCAAGCGCGCGAGGCGCACGCCTTCCCGATCGACGATCAGCAGCGGGAGGTGCAGGAAGAATTGGAATCCGCGAAGAGCACCGGCAAGATGCCCTGATGGCCGCCGCCGCCGGACCGCTCCGGCACGTCTTTCTCCGAAGCCTGCTGACGTCGCTGTTCACGACGGCGCTGGATTTCGGAACGTTGATCGGCCTGACCGAGCTGGCCCACGTCAACTACGTGCTGTCGACCTGGATCGGGAGCATCGCCGGGTCGCTGGCCAACTTCACGATCAACAAGCAGTGGGCGTTCTCGGCGCGCCACGCGCCGACGGGGCCGGCGTTCGGACGCTTCCTGATCGTCCAGGCGGGCGCCTCGGGGCTGCACACGCTGGGCGTGTGGCTGTTCACCCGCTTCGGGCGCCTGCCCTACCCCGCCTCCAAGGCGATCGTGGCGGCGCTGGTGTACCTGCTGTGGAACTACCCGTTGAACCGCTGGTTCGTCTTCCCGACCAGCGCCCCGAACCGGCCGCCCACCTCGGAGGCGATCACCGATCCCAGGGCCGAATAGGGGAGCGAGGTGTGCGTGCAGCAGTCGACGCCGCAGTTCTTCTCGCACCCCTTGGCGCCGCCCCACCGCGCCAGATCGGCGGCGGTCACGTCGCTGAAGTTGGCGGCCGGCGGCACGTGCGCGCAGAAGTGGAACTGTCCGTCGGCGGCCACGTAGAAGCACTTCTGTCCCGCCAGGCAGGTCCACTCCGGCGGCTGCCCGCTCAGCGTCTTCTCGTAGTAGTCGAGCAGGAAGTACGGCGTCGCGACCGGGCGCCCGGCCTGCTTCTCGGAGCGCAGCCAGCGCACCTTCTCCAGGTAGCGCGCGTTGTTGAGGCGGCGGCGCAGCCGCCCGCGCTCGTGCACGACGGAGAAGTTCACGCCGACGCCGCGCTCGAAGCAGAAGCGCGCGACCTCCTCGACCTGATCCAGCGTCTCGTCGCAGATGACGGTGTTG
>CAZPUH010000152.1:0-2075 GCA_964589215.1 uncultured Myxococcales bacterium
GCGCTCGCGCACGGGCCGGTAGATCATGCCCGCCTGGCAGAAGCGGCACCCCTCGGTGCAGCCCCGCGCCACCTCGACGGCCATGCGGTCGAAGATCGCCTCCGCGTACGGCAGCGGCGAATCGTCGGGGAACGGGAAGCGGTTGATGTCCTCGACCAGCGCGCGGCGCGGGCGGGCCGGCACGCGCGGGTCCAGGGGCGCGCCCACGACCAGGAACCCGCTGTCGGCGTCGATCTCGGTCGCGTAGAGCTCCGGAATGTAGAGCGGGTACTTCTCGGCCAGCCGGATCAGGCGCTCGCGCCGCGGCACCCCGGACCGCCGCAGCTCGGCGGCCTCGAGGACCAGCGGCGGCAGCTTCTCCTCGGCCTCGCCGATGAAGAACGCGTCGATGAACGGGGCCAGCGGCTCGGGGTGCGTCGCCGTCGGGCCGCCCGCCAGCACCAGCGGCGCGTCGTCCCCGCGGTCGCTGGCGCGAATGGGCAGACCGCCCAGGTCCAGCATCGCCAGCACGTTCGTGTAGGTCAGCTCGTACTGAAGCGAGAATCCGACGACGTCGAAGTCGGCCACCGGCCGGGCCGTCTCCAGCGTGACCAGCGGCAGGCCGCGCGCCCGCAGCTCGGCCTCGCAGTCGAACCAGGGCGCGAACACTCGCTCGCACGCGATCCCGTCGGTCTTGTTCAGGATGCCGTACAGGATCTTGGTGCCGAGGTGCGACATGCCGATCTCGTACGCGTCCGGAAACGCCAGGCAGATGCGGGCGCGCACCGCCGCCGGGTCCTTGCGGACCTGCTGGTACTCACCCCCGATGTAACGGGAGGGCTTTTCGACACGGTTCAGGAACTCGGCGTACGGGTGCCGCATGGGAAACGCCCGAGTCTACAGGATCGGGGTAGAAGAAAATTCGAATAGCCATGTCGAGAACCCGCCTTCGGCCGCGACCTCGGGTTGCAAGCATCAAACTGGCCCCGGTCCCCGGGACCCCTCAACCCAGGAGAGAACCATGAAGTACATGATGATGATGAACGTGGCGGGCGGCCCCTACCGCATCTCCGACTGGCCGAAGGGCGCCTTTGACGCGCACATCCGGTTCATGAAGGACTTCGCCCGCAAGATCAGCGCGGCGGGCGAGCTGGTGTCCGCCGAGGGGCTGAGCGGCCCTGACCAGGCCAAGCTGGTGCGCGCCGGCAAGGACGGCCAGCCGGTCACCGACGGGGTCTTCCCTGAAACGAAGGAGTTTCTGGCGGGCTACTGGGTCATCGACGTCGACAGCCCGGCGCGGGCCTACGCGCTGGCGGCCGAGGTCAGCGCCGCGCCCGGCCCGGACGGCAAGCCGTTGAACATGGGCATCGAGGTGCGCCAGGTCCTGAGCGCTCCGCCCGCCCCCGAAACCCCGTGAACGAGCCGCTGAACCGCGCCGGCGAGCGCCTGCTGCGCGACCTGGCGCCGCAGGTGCTCGCGGCGGTGATGCGGCGGTACCGCGACTTCCCCGCCGCCGAGGACGCCGTTCAAGAGGCGCTGCTGGCGGCGGCGCAGCAGTGGCCGCGCTACGGGCAGCCCGACGACCCGCGCGCCTGGCTGATCCGCGTCGCCTCCCGGCGCTGGTCCGACGAGCACCGGGCCGCGGTCGCGCGGCGGCGCCGTGAGCAGGCCGCCGCCGAGGAGGACGGCGCGGCGCCCACCCCCGCGACCGAGCGCGACGACACCCTGAGCCTGCTGTTCATGTGCTGCCACCCGACGCTGTCGCCGTCCTCGCAGGTCGCGCTGACCCTGCGGGCCGTCGGAGGGCTCACCACCGCCGAGATCGCCCGCGCCTTTCTGGTGCCGGAGGCCACGATGGCCCAGCGGATCAGCCGCGCGAAGGCAACGGTGAAGGCGTCCGGCGTGCCTTTCGAGCTGCCCGCCCCCGCCGAGACGGCGGCGCGCCTCGGGGCGGTCCTGCACGCGGTCTACCTGGTGTTCAGCGAGGGGTATGCAGCCAGCGGCGGCAACGAGCTGCAGCGCCGGGACCTGGCCGCCGAAGCCCTGCGCCTCGGTCGCCTCCTGCACCGGCTGTTGCCCGACGACGCGGAGGTGGC
>CAZPUH010000153.1:0-3653 GCA_964589215.1 uncultured Myxococcales bacterium
AAGCGACCCCGGTCAGCCCCCGCCTCGACCAGCTCAGCGCCCGCCTCTCGCGCAAGCGCCGCCAGCGCCTCGTCTCCGGCCGCCGCACCCGCCATCCAGCGCACCACGATCACCCGCCGCCCCACCTCGGCGGCGCGCAGGTCCTCGACCTGCTTGATCGCCCCGGCTTCGATGTAGGCGACGCGGTCGCACACGCGCTCGAGCTGATCCAGCTGGTGCGAGTTGAGCACCACCGTCGTCCCTTGGGCCTTCAGCTCCGTCAGGATGTCGCGGAAGGCGAGCACGCCGGCCGGATCGATGCCCGAGGCGGGCTCGTCCAGGAAAAGAAAGCGCGGCGCGCCAAGCAGCGCCTGCGCCATCCCCACCCGCTGCAACATCCCGCGCGAATACTTCCGGATGGCGACGTCCCGGCGCGCCGGCTCCAGCCCCACGCGTTCCAGCACCGCCTCGACGTCGTCCCGCCGGCGCGCCGGCGACAAGCCGGCCAGCGCGTGGTGAAACGACACGAACTGTTGCCCGGTCATCCAGCGGTCGAACTGCAGGCGCTCGGGCAGATAGCCGGTCACCCGCCGCACCTCGATGTCGTCCGGGGCGCGTCCGTCAATCGCGACGCGCCCGGCCGTCGGGGTCAGCAGGCCCAGCAGGCATCCGACGAAGGTCGTCTTGCCCGCGCCGTTCGGGCCGATGAGACCCAGGATCTCTCCCTGGGGGACGCCGAGGCTCACGCCGGCCAGCGCGGGACGCGTGCCGCGCCGGTATGACTTCGTCAGCTGCTCGACGACGATCGCGTCCGCGCCGCTCATTTCGCGCGCGACAATATCAGGACGCAGCCACTGCGGGGGGCCGGCGCCCGGCCGGTACGCGCTCAGCTCCAACCGTGGTAAGTCGAGGGCCATGCCCCGGCGCGCCGCCGCCCTCACCCGGACGAAGCCCACCGCGACACGCGCGCGCGCCAAGCCGCGCGCGACCAGGGCCGCCGCGCCGACCCGCGATCCCGCGGCGGTGCTGCGCGCCTTTGGGCTGGCCTATCCGGGCGCCCACACGAAGAGCCCCTGGCCGGGGCATCTGGACCTGGCGGTGAACGACAAGACGTTCGCCTACCTCAGCGCGCCGGGCCAGCCGTTCAGCCTCTCGTGCAAGCTTCCGCAGTCCTGTGCCGCGGCGCTGCTGCTGCCGTTCACAAAACCGGCGCCGTACGGCCTGGGCAAGAGCGGCTGGGTCACGGTCAGCTCCGCGCCCGGCGCCCGGCCGCCGCTGTCGCTGCTGAAGGCGTGGATCGACGAGAGCTACCGCGCGCAGGCCCCCAAGCGGCTGCTGGCCCAGCTGCCGACGCGCGTCCAGCGTTAAGGTGCCGGGCACCGCGACGACCGGGCCCGTTTTCGGCTAGATTCACCGGCCCATGTCCGCTGCCCGCCGCGACCTCGCCGAGGCGCACCGCATCGTCGTCAAGCTGGGGACGCACGTCGTCATGCGCGAGGGCGCCGAGCTGGCGCGCGATCGCATCGAAGAGATCGCCGGCAGCCTGGCCGACCTGCGGCGCGCCGGGCGCCAGGTGCTGCTGGTGTCCAGCGGCGCCGTCGGCATGGGCATGCGCGTGCTGGGGCTGACCGAGCGCCCCCGCTCGCTCGGGTTGCGGCAGGCCTGCGCGGCGGTCGGCCAGGGACACCTCATGAGCGTCTACACGCAAGCCTTCGCCGCCCGGGGGCTGACCGCGGCGCAGGTCCTGCTGACGCAGGACGATCTGGCCGACCGCGACCGCGCGTTGTGCCTGCGCACCACGCTGATGCGCCTGCTGGAGCTGGGCGTCGTCCCCGTGCTGAACGAGAACGACAGCGTCAGCGTCGCGGAGCTGGTCGAATACCGCCGGGCCCAGTCGGGCGCCGAGGAAGGCGGGGCGCCGCGCGTGTTCGGCGACAACGACGGGCTGGCCGCGCTGGTCGCCGTGTCGCTGGACGCCGACCTGCTCATCATCCTCACGAACGTGGGCGGCCTCTTTACCGCCAACCCCAAGCTGGATCCCAGCGCCACGCTGATCGCCGAGCTCGGCGAGATCGACGCGACCACGCTGGCCCGGGCCAGCGGCGGTTCGGCGGGGGGCACCGGGGGCATGGCCAGCAAGCTCTCGGCCGCGCAGCTGGCGTCCTCGGAAGGGACCGCCGTGCTGATCGCGGGCGGGGAGCCCGGCGTGCTGGCGCGCGCGCTGGCGGGCGAGCCGGTCGGCACGCTGGTCTCCAGCACCCGCCGCCCGGCGCGGCTGCGGCACATCGCCGTCGGCGCCCGGCACCGGGGCGCGCTGGTGGTCAACGAGGGCGCGCTGGCGGCGCTGACGGGCGCCAAGAAGGCCTCGCTGCTGCCGATCGGCGTCATCGGCGTCGAGGGGACCTTCGATCAAGGTGACGTCGTGGAGATCCGCGACGGCAGCGGGCGCGTACATGGGCGGGGGCTGGCGAACTACCCCTCGGACGCCTGCCGCAAGCTGGCGGGCCGGCACAGCGACGACATCGACGCGATCCTCGGCTGGCGCGGCTACGACGCGCTGATCACGCGCGACAACCTGGTCATGGGAGCACTGTGATGACGACGAACACCACTGACGGAAACCGAGTGGACGCGATTCGCGCCACCGCGATCGCGGCCAAGCAGGCGGGCGGCAAGCTGGCGCGCCTGGACGCCGACGGGCGCTCGTCGCTGCTGCGTTCCCTGGCGCGGGCCCTGCGCGAGCCGGCGCGCCGCGAGGCGATCTTCGCCGCCAACGCCGCCGACCTCGAGCGCGCCAAGACCGAAGGCGTCGCCAGCCCGCTCGTCAAGCGCCTGGGGCTGGACGCCGGCAAGCTGGACTCGGTCTGCGACGGGCTCGATCAGCTGGCCGGCATGCCGGATCTGGTCGGTCGCGCGACGCTGCGGCGCGAGCTGGACGAGGGCCTGCTTCTCGAGCGCGTGAGCTGCCCGCTGGGCCTGCTGGGCGTCGTCTTCGAGTCCCGCCCCGACGCGCTGGTGCAGATCGTGGGCCTCGCCTGGAAGAGCGGCAACGCGGTCCTGCTGAAGGGCGGCCGCGAGGCGCTGGGGACGAACCGCGTGCTGGCGGAGGTGGTCGGGACCGTGCTCCAGGCCGCCGGCATCGATCCGCGCGCGGCGGTGCTTCTGGAGGGGCGCGAGGACGTCACCGCGGTGCTGGGGTTGCACGGGTTGGTCGAGGTGATCGTGGCGCGCGGCTCGTCGGAGTTCGTCCGCCAGATCCAGCAGTCCAGCGAGATTCCGGTGATGGGGCACGCCGCTGGCGTCTGCCACCTGTACCTGCACGCCGACGCCGATCCCGGGATGGCGGCGCGCCTGGCCGTCGACGGCAAGACCACCTATCCGGCCGCCTGCAACGCGACCGAGACGCTGCTGTGGGACGCCGAGGCGGGCGCCGCGCTGGACGCCAGCTTGCTCGCGCTGCAGAAGGCGGGGGTCGAGATCCGCGGCGACGCGGCGACCCGCGCGCGCGCCCGCGATCCGCGCGGCTACCGACACCGACTTCGGCTACGAATTCGGCGCCAACGTCATCGCCGTCAAGCAGGTCAGCGGGATGGACGCCGCGCTGGCCCACATCGCCGCGCACGGCTCGAAGCACACGGAGGCGATCGTCACCGAGGACGCGGGCGCCGCCGAAA
>CAZPUH010000154.1:0-3406 GCA_964589215.1 uncultured Myxococcales bacterium
CGTGGCGACCAAGGTCGCCTTCTCGCAGGACAAGTACTTCGCCGACGTCGACAGCGACACCGCGCGCGGCTGCATCCGCGACATCGAACACGCCTACAGCCAGGACGGCGGCCTGGCGGTCCTGCGTGGCAACATCGCCCAGGACGGCTGCATCGTGAAGACCGCCGGCGTCGACGCGTCGATCCTGAAGTTCGAGGGGCCGGCGCGCGTGTTTCAGTCACAGGAGGCCGCCTGCGAGGCGATCCTGGGCGACCAGGTCCGCGCGGGCGACGTGGTGGTCATCGTCTACGAGGGTCCCAAGGGCGGCCCCGGGATGCAGGAGATGCTGTACCCGACGTCGTTCCTCAAGGGCAAGGGGCTGGGCAAGGCCTGCGCGCTGGTCACCGACGGCCGCTTCTCGGGCGGGACCGCCGGGCTCAGCATCGGGCACGTCTCGCCGGAGGCCGGCGAAGGCGGGGCCATCGCGCTGGTCGAGGAAGGCGATCGCATCCGCATCGACATCCCCGAGCGGCGCATCGACGTGCTGGTGGCGCCCGAGGTGCTGGCCAAGCGCCGGGCGGCCATGCAGGCGCGCGGCGCCGACGCCTGGCGCCCCAACCGCGACCGCGTCGTCTCCGAGGCGCTGCGCGCCTACGCCCTCATGACGACCAGCGCGGCCCGCGGCGCCGTCCGCGACCTGACGCAGCTGCGGACCAAGTAGACGTCAGCGGAGGGGCGAGCGCGCCGGCGCGAGCGGCACGACGGCGCACGTCCCCGCCGCCGTCAGGTGCACGCGCACGGCGCCGCCGCGGAGCGCGGCCGGGATGTCGCGTTACAGCAGGTAGCCGGCGTCGAGGCCGACCCGCTCGGCGTCGTGCGCCAGGCAGAACACCTGCGCGTCGCGGTAGCCCTGCGCGCCGGCCACGGCGCGCCCGCGCAAGGTGCCGTAGATGTGGATGTTGCCGTCAGCGAGGAGCTGCGCGCCGGAGTTGACGGACGCGAGCACGATCAGGTCGCGCCCGTCCGCGTAGACCACCTGCCCCGAACGAACCGGCTCGCGAATGACCAGCGACGGCCGGTGCCGGGACGGAGGCGGAGACGGGGACGGGGGCGCCGGCGCCACGGGCAGCGCGGCCACGCGCCCCGCCAGGGACGGCGTCGGCGGCGGCGCGCGATCCGGACGCTGAACGACGGGCGCCGCCGCCGGCGCGGTCGACGCGCCACCGGCGGGTGGGCTCCCCTCGAGCTCGGCCAGCCGCATCTTCCACCGGGCCACCCGGCCGGCGTCGACCGCCCCGCCCGCCTCCGCCTCGCGGACCAGGTGCCGGTAGATCGCCACGGCGTCCGGGAGCCGCCCCTGACGCGCCGACAGCTCGGCCATCGTTTCGGTGGCGAACATCGGCGCGCACGGGACGTCGTCGGCCTCGTCTGTGGTGGCGGCGGGCATGGCCAGGGGCGATTCTGCGGACGCCGCGGCGCGCGTCAACTAGTTAGCGGCGGCCGCGCGCATGCCGACCATCAGGCCGGCCAGCACCAGCCCGGCGCCCGCCAGGCTGCCCGCCCCCAAAGGTTCGTGCCGGACGGCGGCCCCCAGCCCCAGCGCGATGACCGGGACGATCACGGTGATGTACGAGGTGCGGCTGACCGACCAGCGCGAGATGAGCCAGGAGAGGATCACGTAAGCGCCGACCGACCCCGCCAGCGTCAGGTACAGCAACGGCCACGCCGCCCGCAGCGTCGCCGGGACGACGTGCCGCTCGCCCAGCATCAGGCTGGCCACGCCCGCGATCGCCGCGCCCACCGCGCAGGCCACCGCGTTGGCCGCGAACGGGTCCTGGCGCGGCCCGCGCTTGAGCAGCGTCGTCCCGACGCTGGCGGCGGTCGCCCCCACGAAGATGGCCGCGAAGCCGGCCGCCGGGATGTGCTGGTGCAACGCCGACGAGAACAGAACCGCCACCCCCGCGAAGGCGATCACGGCGCCCAGGATCTTGCGCGGCGTGAGCCGCTCGAGCCCCAGCGCGCGGGCGGCCAGCGCGCTGCTGAACGGGATCGTCGCGAAGACGACCGCCGAGACGCCGGACGGCACCACCGTCTCCCCCCAGTAGAGCAAAGGCAGGTTCACGCCGAACTGCGCGACGCCGTAGCCGAGCGCGGCGCGCAGCGCCGGCCCGCGCGGCAGCGACCGGCCGCGCGCCAGCGTCCAGGCGCCCAGCAACACCGACGCCAGCGCGACCCGCAGCGTGGCCGCCCACACGGGCGCCAGCGCGTCGTTCCCCAGGCTGATCACCAGGAAGGTGCTCCCCCAGATCGCGCTGCAGGCGGCGAAGGCGGCCCACGCGCCGGCCTCGCCCGGCGGGGCCGCGGCGGCCGCCGACGTCATCGCCCGGCGGCCAGCGCCAGGCGCACCAGCTGCTGCACGTTCAGCGGGCAGGCGACCGGGACCCGATTGCCCACCCAGCGCACCGCCGTGTACTCGTCGCAGGCCGCCAGCGCGCGCGTCGCCACGTCGGCGACGAACGCGAAGTTCATGTGCAGCCCCTTGCTGCCCGCCGGATGCTCCTCGTACCCGATGAGCCCGGGCGGCGCCCCGTCCACGCCCAACCCCGAGGGGAAGGTCCCCTCGAGGCCGGTCTCCTCGCGCAGCTCGCGGCGGGCCGCCTCCAGCGGCGTCTCGCCCGGCTCGATCTCACCGCCCACCGGCAGCCACAGGTCGAGCCGCTTGTGCCGCACCAGCAGGATCTCCCCGCCGTTGCGGCAAAAGATGGCGACCGAGAACGCGCGCCGCTCGGCCATCGAGCCTCAGCGGTCGGTCAGCGCGGCGACCCCGGGCAGAACCTTCCCCTCGAGGAACTCCAGCGAGGCGCCGCCGCCCGTCGAGACGTGCGACACCTTGCTGGCGACGCCGGCCTTCTTCACGGCCGAAGCGGAGTCGCCGCCGCCGATGATGGTGGTCGCGCCGGCCGCCGTCGCCTTGGCCAGCGCCTCGGCGATCGCGATCGTCCCCTTGGCCGTCGCGTCGATCTCGAACACGCCCACCGGGCCGTTCCAGACGATGGTCTTCGCGCCCAGGAGGATCTCCGTGAACGCCGCCACCGTCGCCGGCCCCGCGTCGACCGCCTCCCAGCCCGCGGGGATGGCGTCCTTGGCGACGGTCTTCAACGCGCCCACCGTGCGGGCCTTGAAGTCCAGCTTGTCCGTCACCACGAAGTCCGTCCCCAGCACCAGCTTGGCGCCGGCTTCGGCCATCAGGCTGCGGGCCAGATCCAGCTTGTCGTTCTCGACGATTGACTTGCCGACCTCCAGCCCCTGCGCCTTGAGGAACGTGTAGGTCATGCCGCCGCCGATCAGCAGCTTGTCGACCCGCGGCAGCAGGCTCTTGATGACGTCGATCTTGCTCGACACCTTCGAGCCGCCGATGACCGCCACG
>CAZPUH010000155.1:0-1013 GCA_964589215.1 uncultured Myxococcales bacterium
TCATGGCATGAGTAAGCGCCTCCAGGTCCTCTTCGACGAGGAAGAGCTGGCTCAACTTCAGAAGGTCGCGGCGCGGAACCACATGACGACCTCCGAGTGGGTACGCCAGGTCGTGCGCGAGGCGCAGCGCAACGAACCGCGCGGCGATCCGAAGAGGAAGCTGGCCGCCATCCGGCGCGCTGCCGAGCATTCCTTCCCGACCGCGGACATCGATCAGATGCTCGGCGAGATCGAGCGCGGCTACCTCCACGACTGACGGACTTGATCTTCGTCGACTCCAACATTCCGATGTACCTGGTGGGTGCCTCGCACCCGAACAAGGCCAGCGCGCGAGAGATGCTCGAATCAGCGGTCGCCGCCGGGGAGCGGCTGGTCACGGACGCCGAAATCTTTCAGGAGATCCTCCACCGCTACGTCGCCCTCGACCGCCGCGACGCCATCCAGCCCGCGTTCGACGCCGTGTCCAGCGCGGTCGACGAAGTCTTCCCGATCACGTTCGCCGACACCGAGCGCGCGAAGATCATCCTGCTCGGCCACCGCCGCCTCTCGGCCCGCAACGCGCTTCATGCCGCCGTCATGGAGCGCGAGCGCATCGCTCGCATCATGACCTTCGACACCGGCTTCGACTCGCTCCCCGGCATCACGCGGCTGCGCGGCTGATGCGGCGCCCCCCTCAGCGCCACAAGGCGCGGAGGCGGGTGCGGTCCAGGTGGCTGGCCCATTCCTTGGCGGCGCGGGCCATGATGACGGCCTGGTCGCGCCGGCGGATCGAGGGGCGGCGGGCGAAGATGTCGAAGTCGGCCGCCTCGATCTTGTCGAGCAGGGTATTGCCCACCAGCCAGATCAGCGTCAGCTCCATCCGCAGGTCGCCCCCCACCTTGTCCAGCAGCGGGCGGCCGCGCTCGTAGAGCGCCCGGGTGCGGGCGACCTCGAAGCGCAGCAGGTTCTTCATGGCGGGCGTCAGCTTCAGCGCCTTCACCTCGGCCTCGGTCACGCCGAAGTGGTGCAGGTCC
>CAZPUH010000156.1:0-2249 GCA_964589215.1 uncultured Myxococcales bacterium
GGCCGAGGCCGCGTACGAGCGCCAGCAGGCCATGCTCGCCAAGGAGATGCGGTTCATCGAGCGCTTCAAGGCGCAGGCCGCCAAGGCGGCGCAGGTGCAGTCGCGCGTGAAGAAGCTCGACAAGATCGAGAAGGTCGAGCCCCCCAAGCGGCGCAAGGCGCTGGACTTCCAGTTCCCCGAGTGCCCGCGATCGGGCGAGGACGTCGCCAAGGTGGCCGGCGTGCACAAGCGCTACGGCTCGCGCGTCGTGTACGAGGGGCTGGACCTCAACATCCGGCGCCTCGAACGCTGGGCGGTCATGGGCGTCAACGGCGCCGGGAAGTCGACGCTGCTGAAGCTGATCGCGGGCGAGACGGAACCCGACGCGGGCAGCGTCGTCGTCGGTCCCAGCGTGAGACTCGGCTACTTCGCGCAGCACGCGATGGACATCCTCGACCCGACGCTGACGGTGTACCAGTCGCTCGAGCAGGCGTTCCCGCTGGCCGGCGTGGGCACGCTGAAGACGCTGGCGGGGTGCTTCGGTTTTTCGGGCGACGACGTCGACAAGGTCTGCCGGATCCTGTCGGGCGGCGAGAAGGCGCGGCTGGTGCTGGCGCGCATCCTGTTCGCGCGCCCGAACTTCCTGCTGCTCGACGAGCCGACCAACCACCTGGACATGGCGACCAAGGAGATGATCGTGCGGGCGCTGGGCGACTACGACGGCACGATGCTGTTCGTGTCACACGACCGGCAGTTCCTGGCCAAGCTGTCCAATCGCGTGCTGGAGCTGGACGGCGGCAACGTCACCAAGTACGGCGGCGGCTACCTCGAGTACGTCGCGCGCAGCGGCCACGAAGCGCCCGGACTACACTGACCGGCCGTCACTCCTTGGTGTAGGTCGCGTCGTCGACGATCGTGGCCTGTCCCATCGGGCCCATGTTCATGGTCGTGTCGACGTCCAGGATGTGCAGCGTGTTTCCCTGGACGCAGTAGCTCTGGGGAGTCGTCGATCCGTCCGCGCTGTTGAGCAGCGTCACCGTCGTCCCGCCGGTGGTGTAGGTGCCCTGCTCGTCGTCGGTGGCCGGAACGACGAAGTGGCAGACGCAGGCGCCGGTCCCCGTGCAGGTCGCGGTCGCGCCGGGGTCTGCCGTCTGCAGCTGGGCGGCCAGACCCGCGCAGGAGCCGCTGCTGTTGCAGGAGGCCGGGAACGTGACGTCGAAGGTCGCCTGGCCGGTGACCGCGATCGAATAGGTGAGATCGGCGTTGAACGTGTAAGTCCCGGACTGCGTCGCGGTGACCCCCGAGACGGTCACGCCCGGGCAGCTGTTCTGGAATGTGGCGGTGAAGCCGCTGCCGACGCAGGCGGGCGCCGCCTTCCAGGTCCCGAGGACCGGCCCGCCGCACGGTTCGACCTTGCCGCAGCTTCCGCCTGCTCCTCCGGCGCCGCCACCGCAAGACGACGCCCAGGCCACCGACAGACCCATCACCACCCACGCGATCTTCATGGGGACCAGGATCGCGCCGCGCGGTCGCGCTGGCAAGATTCCGTCACGCGCCCCGCGACGTTGCGAAAGGCCGGGAACTCTCGCAATGTTTCCTGCGTGAACCTGCCCGTCAGCCCGCCCGTCCTGCCGATGCTCGCCAAGCGCGTGGCGGAAATCCCGGAAGGCGAGGGGTGGATCTTCGAGCCCAAGTGGGACGGCTTCCGCGCGCTGGTGTTTCGCGACGGCGACGAGGTGCTGATCCAGAGCCGCGACGAGAAGTCGCTCAATCGCTATTTCCCGGAGGTGGTCGACACGCTGCGGGCCGCGCTGCCCGCGCGCTGCGTGCTGGATGGCGAGCTGGTGCTGGCGCGCGGCGAGGAGCTGGACTTCGAGATGCTGCAGCAGCGCATCCACCCGGCGGCGTCGCGCGTGAAGCTTCTAGCGCAGCAGATCCCGGCGTCGGTCGTGTTCTTCGACCTGCTGTGCGACGGCGACCGCGATCTTCGCGCGGCGCCGTTTCGCGAGCGGCGCGCGCTGCTGGAGGCGCGCCTCGCCGGCGTGGCGCCGCCGATCCACGTGACGCCGGCGACGACCGATCGCGCGCTGGCCGGGGATTGGTTCCGGCGATTCGAGGGAGCGGGGCTGGACGGCGTCGTCGCGAAGTCCGCCGAGGGGACGTACGAATCCAACAAGCGCGTCATGTTCAAGGTGAAGCACGAACGCGAGTGCGACTGCGTCGTGGCCGGCTTCCGCTGGCACGCCCGCGACCCGCAGGCCGTCGGGTCG
>CAZPUH010000157.1:0-8966 GCA_964589215.1 uncultured Myxococcales bacterium
ATCGCGAGGGGGATGGAGACGGCGATGATGACGGTGCTGCGCCAGCTGCCCAGGAAGATGAGGATCATGACGGCGGTCAGGCAGGCGGCGATGATCGCTTCGCGCACGACGCCGTCGATGGCGGCCCGCACGAAGAGGGATTGATCGGCGAGGGGCGTGATCTTGAGGTTGGGCGGGACCTGGGGCTTGACGACCTCCAGCTTGTCGCGGATGCCCTGGACGATGTCCAAGGTTGATGCGTCGCCGGTCTTGATGACCGAGAGGAGGGAGGCGCGCTGGCCGTCGACGCGGACGATGTTCGTTTGCGGGGGGAAGCCGTCGCGGACGTGGGCGACGTCGTGGATGTAGACGACGGCGCCGTTGGCGGCGCGAATGGGGAGGTTGTTGATCTCGTCGAGCTTGAGCGGGGTGCTGTTCGTCTCGACCTCGTATTCGAAGGGGCCGATCTTCGCCGTGCCGGACGGCAGGATCACGTTCTGCGCGGCGATCGTGTTGACGACGTCGACGGGCGATAGACCCTGGGCCTGAAGGGCGGGGAGGTTGAGGTCGACCTGCACCTGCCGCTGCTTTCCGCCGTAGGGGTAGGGGATGCCGGCGCCGTCGACGGTGACCAGCTGGGTGCGGATGGTGTTCAGACCAAAGTCGTTCAGCTGCTGCTCGGAGAGGCCTTCGCCGGAGAGGCCCAGCTGGATGATGGGGACGCTGGAGGCGTTGTACTGAAGGATGAGGGGAGGCGTGGTCCCGGGCGGCAGCTGGCGGACCTGCGTCTGCGCGATGGCGGTGACCTGCGCGACCGCGTTCGCGATGTTCACCTTCGGCTGGAAGAAGATCTTGATGACGGCGATGCCGTTCAGCGACTGGGACTCGATGTGCTCGATGTTGTTGACGGTCGTCGTGAGTGACCGTTCGGATTGAACCGTGATGCGGTTCGCCATCTGCTGCGGCGACAGGCCGGTGTACTGCCAGACCATCGCGACGACCGGGATGTCGATGGCCGGAAAAATGTCCGTGGGCGTCGTGAGCGCGACCAGCGGCCCGAGGATGAGCAGAACCAGCGCGAGAACGGCGAAGGTGTACGGGCGCCGGAGCGCAAGTCGAACGATCCACACGGGTTAAAGCTGTCCTGAATTCAAACAGGTGTCGTTTTTAAAAACAGACGGTCGCCCGTCCGGAGGGGGAACCCAGGTTGAAGATGCCGACGCCGCAAACCTGTTTCACCCACCCCCTCCCCCCGTGCAACATCCCCGCCACCCACCCCCACCCCTCAACCCCACCCAGGTTGATGTTCCCCCGACCCGCCACAACCCCCTCCCCAACCCCCCACCCAGGTTGGTATCCCCCGACCATCGACCATCTACCCCCACCCAAGTTGATGCTCCGACCATCCCCCGACCTGCACCAGGTTGATCGGCTCCGAAGCTAATAGCACCCGACCCATCCTGGTGTGCGCCAGCGGTCCAGGTCGCCTGCCGCCTAAGTTGATCCCCAGCGCCGCGGCTGGCGATCGGATCGGTCCTCGGCCACTGGCGAGGTGGGCGCGTTGCCGGTCCAGGCAATCGCGGAGTAGGCGAGAGCTCAGCCCATAGGCAGCCCGCCCAGCTTCTATGATCCCTTAGTTTGATCTCGGAGCTCAGCGCATGGCAGAGGCTGATCGTAGCTGCCTTCGAGCGAGTCCGGGGTGAAGAGGCGCCCTGATGCGAATAGGCCCCCCACGCGAGATGTCAAACACCAGATGCGACCGCACAGGTAACGGACGAGAAGCGACGCAACCAGTAGGTTCCCGCAGGAAAGACAATGTTGCGAACACCGGCGATCAAAGCGGCTCGAGCCGCGATGTAGGCGTCTCGGAATTCGTGATTGCGGAGGAGCGCCTCTATCCTTCGCCATTTGTTTGCGGCGGCGATCTCTGGAGCAAGATTGCGTCGCGGCTCCCGGCTGAAGGGGCGATCTGTGGGGGCCTGCGACAAGACGCCCTTTCGACCGACAACTGCACGGCCCGTCTGACGTCGTTCCGCGCCGATGGAGGTTTCGACGTGTTCGATGCGCTCGAGCACCATGGCCCGGAATGCCTCGTCCGAGAGCTCTTCGAATCCCGGAGGGCGGCGCATAGACAGAGATACGAACTCAGGCATGGGGCCATCTTCACGGAAAAAGTGCTCTGGTCGGCGAGCGCGCATCGCTTTGCCGTGAAGCAGGCAATTCAACGAAGTTGTTCCGGGCCAATGGTGTGCGCGCTCAACCAGTCCGTCCTTGACGGGGTTCGTGAGGGCGTATGTCATCTTCGTGAGAAGATCTTCCGGGGTGGCGAGCCGGACGACACTTGTTTGCTCTGACGACCAAAAGTTTTCCCAGCGTCCACGGAGCGCGTTCTGGCATTTTGCAAACAGCTTGTGAAAGTATCCAATGAACTCTGGGTAATTGCCCAGCCGGTCGTAAATGCCAGTGTGGTGGTGATTGCTCATTGCCGTCGTGAACAAGACGTCGACCTCGTAGCGCGCCGCTGCCACAGCAAGGCAATAGACGAACGCGTTGTTCGTCTTTTCATCCGGCCGCATAAGGAATTGGCGTTGCGTGCAGCGCCGCGTGATCATGTAGACGCGCCCGGGGAGGACTTCTCGTGGCAGTGACATGTCGGATTGTTCGGTCGTCCTCCGGGTTCTGTTGCGCGTTTCGCGGCTTCAGCGGACCGTGCAACTGGGGCTGGGGTCATCGGCTGCCGCCGCTGGCATTACCTTGAGACCGTTAGCGGAGGATCGCCGTCCGGGCCGGCCGCGGGACTCGGGTGGGGTTACGAAGCCTAGGTTGGGTTCAACCTTGGTGGGGTTCTCCGCACTCGGGCGCTAACCTGGGTAGGGCTTTTCGCACTGGTGGGGTCCTCCGCACTGGGGTTCTCCAGAGCATCAACCTGGGTGGGGTCCTCGCGCGCACCCCAGAGCATCAACCTGGGTGGGGTCCTCACCCAGAGCATCAACCTGGGTGGGGTCCTCCGGCAGGAGGGGTGATGCCAGTGGGGGCGCTTAGGTCCGGGGGGAGGAGCTGAATTGAATGATTACGCTGCCCGCAAGGATCACCGCCAGGCCAATCCACGTCGACGCAGGCACTGCCTCGCGGAAAAGGAATCGGCCCGTGCAGACGCTCACGACCGCGAAGAAGCCGACGTAGGCGCCCAGCAGCCTCGAGAAATCCAGGTCCAGCTTGTTCACGACGATGCCGTACGCGCCGAGCACGACGAACCCGACGGCGACCAGCGAAGGGCCGGCGCCCCGCAGCCCCTTCCGAATCAGCGCGTCCCCACCCACTTCAAACGCGGCGGCGACCAGCATGACCAGCATGGCAACGGCGGAGCGACCCATGCCGGCGATGATAGCCGTTCCGCGCCGCCTCGGCGCCAGAAGCCCCCGGCGACAGTCTTCGTTGGCACGCGGCAGGGCGGCTGGTAGAGTCCGCGCCGTGAGCAAGCGCAACCGACCCACGACCGCCGCCGAAGCCGCCCACCGTCGCCGCCGGCACGAGTACCGCAGCGCCCGCAACTCCCCCGAGGGCAAGGCTGCCGCGGCCGCCGCCGCGGCGAAGTCGACCGCCCCCGCGCCGGCCAAGCCGCCGAAAAAGCAAAAGCCCGCCGCCGAGGGTTAGGCCCCGCGCTCGCCGCGTCCGGACCCCCGGTGCCGCGGCCGACGCGCTAGTCCTTGACGACGACCGGGTGCTCGGCCGATAGCCGGTACCCGGTTCCGCGCACGGTCTCGACGAGCGAGCCGGCGTCGCCCAGCTTGTCGCGCAGCCGCTTGACGTGCGTGTCGATGGTCCGCGTGCTGACGCCGGGCTTGTAGCCCCAGACGTCCTCCAGCAGATCTTCCCGGGACCGGACGCGGCCGCGGTGTTCCACCAGGTACACCAGCAGGCGCATCTCCAGCGTGCTGACGTGAACCTCCTGGCCGTTCACGAACACGTGGTAGCCGTCGACGTCCAGCTCCAGCGGCCCCACCAGATAGCGGCGCCGCTGCGGGGCCGCCAGAGTGGTCGCGGCCGTGGCGGGGGCCGGCGGACGGCGCGCGCGCAAGATCGCCCCGACGCGCAGGACCAGCTCGCGGACGCTGAACGGCTTCACGACGTAGTCATCGGCGCCCAGCTCGAACCCGACGACGCGGTCGATCTCTTCGCCCTTGGCCGTCAACATCATCACCGCCGGCTGGCGGGCGTTGACGTCCCCACGGATCCGCCGGCACACCTCTGTGCCCGGGATGTCGGGCAGCATCAGATCCAGCAGAACGACGTCCGGCGCGAAGCGCTGCACCGCCTCGAGGCCGGCGGTGCCGTTCTCGGTCGCCTGCACGGTGAAGCCCGCCGCGGTCAGATTGTACGTCAAGAGCTCCCGCAGATCGGGCTCGTCCTCGACCACCAAGATTCGCCGGTCGAGGTTTGTTTCTCCAGTCATACGGGGGCGACACTATTAGAGGGCGGTGACGAATCCGTGACAGCCCCGAAAACAGCGGGAAACTTCCCCTGCTGCTCTATGGCGTCACGTCGATCTCGGCGGACGCAAAGTCGATTCCGCCGCGGTTGTCGCGCAGGACGGCCCATAGATGAACCGGGCCAGGCGTCGCCGGCGCCGTCCACTCGTTCTGCACGTACGTCTCGGGGTCGTCGGATGCGCGGCCGGTGACGTCGCGCAAAAACGCGCCGGCGGTCGCGTACCACGCCACGCGCAGCGACTCGCGCTGTTGCAGCAGCTTCAGTTGCACCACGTCCCACACCAAGAAGGTCTCCGCCGAGTCGTCGCTGAAGTCCGCCTGAAGCAGCGTCTTTTGCCCGGCGCGGATCGTCGCCGGCGCGGGCGCCGCGGTCTGCCCGGCCGCGTACAGCGTCGTCACGTCGTCGCCGCTGGCCACCAGCAGATCCGCCAACGACGGATTCTGATTCGCCGTGTACTTGGTCGCGTACTCGGTGGCTACGTCCGGAGGCGCGTTCGCTAGACGGCACGTCACGCGCTCGAGCGCGAAGGCCACGAGGCCGGTCGCTTGCCACACGGCACGGACCGGCTGGTAGAAGCCCCCGGTCGGATCGGGATCGGCTGGCCGCGTCGGCGGCTGCCCTTTCATGACGGGAGGGGTCTGTGGACCGAAGATCGCGCAGACGTTCGGCGCGATCGTGCCGCTGAACGTGGCGGCCGGACCCGCGTCGTCCGGAATCGCCAGGCAAGCGTCGCTGACGTCGTTGCTGAAGGCGGGCGGATCGGGGAGCAGGCACTGGGCCCACCCGACGTCCGGCGCTGGCACCGTTCCCGTCACGTCCACTGCCAGGATGTCGTAAGCGACCGTGCCGCCGGGGACGGACTCGGACGGTAGACCACGGACGGCGAGGATCCGCGGCCCGGTCACCAGCGAGGGCGGGGCTCCCAGGTCAGGCTTGCAGCCGGCCGCCAGCCCCAGCGAGGCGATCAAGACCCAGCGCCGCATCAGAACTCCACCCGCGCGCCGACGATCGTCAGGATCGGGAACCCGGTGATGTAGGCGCGCCGCGAAAAGTCGTAGTTGTAGATGATCTCTTCGGGATTGGAGCGGTTCGTGATGTTCTGGACGTCCAGGAAGGCGTTTACCTTCAGGCGCCGGTACGTGAACGATTTTTCCAGCCGGACGTCCAGCTGAGCGAAGGACGGGATCCGGATCGTGTTCCGCTCCCCGAAGATGGGGCTGTACTGGTTGTTGATGACGTCGTAGGTGCTCCCCACCACCGGCGTTCTCGGAAACCCCGTCGTGTACCGAAACCTCGCTCCGAGGTCCCAACCTCTCCCAAGTTGATAACTGGCGACGATGCCGAGGGCCTGGGTCTGGTCGAAGTCGAAGAGGCGCCACGCGGTGTCGGGGTGGTCGCGGCGCTCGCTGCGCGTGAGCGAATACGTGATCCACCCGAAGAAACCGTGAAGCAGCTCTTGCCGAAGAAGAAGCTGCCCGCCGTAGGCCTTGCCGATCTCGTCCTGCACCAACGTCGTCGCGATCGGAGGCGACGGGTTCTCGTTGCGCGACACCAGGTCCCAGAAGCGCTTGTAGAACCCGACCACCTCCAGAGTCAGCGTCGGGCGCAGCTTGTATGAAAAGCCGCCCGAGAGGTGCGCCGCGCGGGACAGGTGCACCGTGGGGTTTCCGAAGACCGGGCTCAGGTCCTGCGGATCCGGCGGCTGGCCGTAGATGCCGCCCCCGGCCGTCAGTGTCAGCCGGCGCGTGGCGCGAAAAGCCGCCGCGATCCGCGGGTTGGGCAGGTAGGCAAACAGCTTGGCCGCCCGAACGCCGCGCGAAACGGGGTCGCCCGGCAGCTGGTCGACCGGGTTGAGCGGCAGCGAGAAGCTCGCATACCCGTGTGAAGGCGTCGTACCCCCCGCCGGCAGACTCGGGCTCCCCTCGATCAACACCGGCTCGAACCTCAGCCCCGGCACCAGCGACACCCGACCCAGGTTGATTTCGGCGTTGATGTAAGGAGCCGTGTCGATGATCAACGCGTTCCAGTGATCCACGGCGATGTCGCTGCGCGGCGGCAGCCCGAACACCGTCACGTCCCCCTCCCGCGCCGGCAGCGTCAGCGACCCGATCCTGTCCAAGGTTGAGGATCGAGCCAGCATGTCGATGCCGAAGGAGAGGGTGGTCGACAGGGTGACGCGCCGCCGGTAGCTGGCCCGCAACCCGTACTGGTAGGTGCGGTTCTCCAGATTCACCGGCGTATCGCCGAACTGCAGCCGCTGGTCGGCCGTATCGTAGCCGAACGAAGGCGTGACCACGACCGACGCGCCGTCCGGCAGCAGGCGCGTGTACCGCAGGAAGATGCGCTTCCAGGCCGTGTCGGTGTTCTCGCTGCGGACCTCCGTCGGATCGTCCGACGGAATCGCCCGCCGCAGATGGTCGTCCGACGCCAGGAACGTCAACGCGAGCTCTTCGTCCGGCCGCAACGACCAGGTGGCCCGCGCCTGATAGTCGTCGTACTTGGGGATGGGGACGAAGTCGCCCACGTCGGCCGACGTGACCAGCGGCAGCGCCTGATCCAGGTAGCTGATGCGCCCCGCCACGGCCAGCCGCAGCGACGGCGTCGCCGCCCAGGACACGAGCCCCGACGTGTCGAGCACGTCGGCCGCCACGTACCCGTGCACGCCCGCCTTGGTCAGGGGCCCGAGGTCGATCCGCACCAGCCCGCCCAACCCGCGCCCGTATTCGGCGCCATACGAGCCGGGCGCGAGGTCGATCGATCGCACCAGGTCGGAGTTGATCGTGGAGCGGAACCCGCCCACGTGATACAGCGACGGGATCTGAACGCCGTCGACGTTGACCCTGGTCTCGTTCGCGGCTGACCCCCAGATGATGAGGTCGCCCGACCCGAACGACGACCGCGCGACGCCCGGCAGGTTCTGCACCACCTTCAAGGTGTCGCCCTGCGTGCCCGGGACGCGCCGCGCCTCTTCGGTCCGGATGCGCGTCTCGACCGCCTCCTTCTTGATGCGCGGGGCGCGCACGACGATCGAGATCCCCTGGTCGTCGTCGTCGCGCTCCTCGACCAGGTACTTCACCGTCCGCCGCTTGCCCGGCGCGATTGTCTCTTCGGTCACCACCGTCACCAGGCGCGGGTGCGAGAGCTGCACCTTGTGCTTGCCCGCCGGGACGTCCGTGAACGCAAACTTGCCGTCCGCGTCGGTCACGCCCGTCACCCCGTCGAGGTCGACGATCTTGATCTCCACGTGCGCGAGCGGCTTCTTGCTGAGCCGCTCGAGCACCGTGCCGTCGAAGTTGATCTGCGGGCCGGCCTTGACGATCTGCTCGACGATCTTGAAGTCGTAGCGGTAGGTGATCTTCACCGGCGCCGGCTGCCCGTCGATCTCGGCCGGCTCGAACACGAACTGTTTCGCCGCCGCGACCGCCGCCGCGTCGAAGTCAGGGGTGGGCGCGCCGGTGACGACCTCGACCTCGCCCACCTTCCCATCGTCGCCGATCTCGATCGACAGCAACACCGACGCCGTCACCTGCGCGGCGTGCTTGTCAGGCGGATAGACGGCCGGCACGAACTTCACCAGCTTGGGTGGTTTGGTGATCGTCGGCGCCTCCGCGGTCTGCGCGCGCGCAGTCTGCGCCAGCGCTCCGGCGACGACCGTCAGGGCGATCAAGGACAGCGTGCGTTTCATCCGCTAGTCGCCGAGCTCGAACCTGGCGCTGAAGGGAACCACGGCGCCGCCGACCGGCTTGCCGCACGCCATCGCGGGCTTGAAGCGCCAGCGCTTCAGCGCCGCCACGATCGCCGCGTCGAACGCGGGATCCAGCCCGGCCACCACGGTGACCGATTCGACCTCGCCGTTGGCGCCGATCGTCAACCGGGCCTTGAACTTGCCCTCGATGCCGTCCGCCTGGGCCTGCGGGTAGACCGTGTAGTCGATGGCGGGCGCCTGCACCTCGACCTCCGGCTTGCTCGGCTCCTCGGCGCACGCGGCTTCGCCGGCCTCCTCGCGCGTGCGCTGCGTGCGCTTCTCCGACAGGGCCGACGCGACCTTCACGGGGGCGGCAGCCGCTGCCTTGGGCGCGCGCCCTTCCAGGCCGATGCCGGGGCCGATGTCCATGGCGCTGTTCGACATCGCCAGGTTCATCGCCACGGGGGCCGCCGCCACCTTGGGGGCGGGCGCCGACGACGGCGCGGCCTTGGCGACGGGCGCCGCCTTGGCGATCGCCGGGTGCACGATGGGCTTGGGCGGGGCCGGCGGCTTGGCCGGCTTCGCCTTCTTCTTCTCCTCCGTGACGGCGACCTGGATGGCGTGCCGCTTCAGCTCACGCTTCTGAGCGACCGCGACGAGGCCCGCCGCAAGCGCGACGTGCAGCACCACGGAGACGATGACCGTGGGCAGTCGCAACGATCACTCTCCGGCCTGCTGAACGTTGATCGCGAACTTCGTGATCCCCGCCAGCTTGGCCAAGTCCAGCACGTGGACGACGTTGCCGTGCATG
>CAZPUH010000158.1:0-1913 GCA_964589215.1 uncultured Myxococcales bacterium
CGCGCCGGATGCGCGGGCGGCAACGGCGGCGGCCCCGTGCGCAACGGGGGCGGCGGTGTCAGCGGGGGCGTCAGCAGCGGCGGGGGCGGCGTCAGCGCGATGGGTGGCGGCGTCGGCGCCATGGGTGGCGGCGTCGGCGCCATGGGCGGCGGTGTCGGCACGATCGGGGGCGGGGGCGTCAGCGCGACGGGGGGTGGCGGCGTCAGCGGCGGGGGCGGCGTTTCGGCCGCGGCGACCGGCGGCCTCGACGCGTACGTGGAGGCCGGCGCGCGCGTGGACATCGGGAACGGATCGCGGACCTTCGTCGGCTCTTCCGAGATGTCGTCTTCCTCGATCGGGAAGTCCATCGCCGGATGGCTCCCCCCGAACCGGCGGGCCGGTTCTCGCTTGGGCGCGCGGGGCGGCGGCGGGGTCGGCTGCGGTGACTTCACGACGTCGCTGCCGCTGACCACGTACAGGCTGGAGGCCTCGACGACGCCGATCGACTTCGCCTCTTTGCCTTCCAGCTTCTTGCCCGGGATCTCCTGCGTGTGCGGATCGCCCGAGGGCGCCGCCTGATCGTCGTTGAGCCACTTCTGCGCGTCGCTGCCCAGGATGTAGCGCAGGTGCTCGCCCAGCTGGGGCGCGGAGTAGAGCAGCCCGTGGCGGTGGGCCACCTGGCGCAGCGCATCCGCGAAGGCGACGGAGTCCTGGTAGCGATCGTGAGGATCGGCTGCCAGCGCCGTCGCCAGCACCACGTCCAGCGCGGGCGGCAGCCCCGTGCGCTTCTGGGACGGCGGGACGATCGGCTGACTGTAGATGACGTCGGCCGGCGTGCTCAGGTCCCCGACGAAGAGGCGCTCCAGCGTGAGCGCCTCGTACAGGCACACGGCGACCGAGTACAGGTCCGAGCGGTGATCGATGGGCTGGTTGCGGGCCTGCTCGGGCGACATGTAGCCGACCTTGCCGCGCACCCGATAGAACGCCGACGAGTGCGTCGCCGCCTTGGCGATGCCGAAGTCCGAGAGCTTCACCTCGCCCTGGGCCGAGCAGAGGATGTTCGACGGCGAGACGTCGCGATGGATGATCGCCATCGACTGCCCCGTCGAGCTGCGCCGGTTGTGCGCGTACGAAAGTCCCGCCAGCACCTCCAGCGTGATGTGCAGGGCCGCCGCCGGGGACAGCTCGCGGCGCCGCAGCTTCGACCGCCGGATGATCGTGCGCAGGTCGACGCCGCGCACGTACTCCATGACGATGAAGAGCGACTCTTCCGATTCGACCAGGTCGAAGGTGTGGACGATGTTGGCGTGGTCGAGCGTGGCCGAGATCTTGGCCTCGCGGAAAAACAGGTCCCGGAATTCGGGGCGGGCGGTGTACTCCGGCAGCAGCTGCTTGAGGACGACTTCCTTCTCGAAGCCGCTCGGCCCCAGCTTCTTGCCGACGTAGATCGCGCCCATCCCGCCTTCGGTGAGGTACCGTTCAATACGGTACCGCCGGGCCGGGGCCTGCTCGGTCGTGGCGGGCATTGCCGTCGAGGGTAGGACCGGAACCCGCGAGATTCAATGTCCTTCGAAGCTCTGCAGACGCTCTGCGAGGTACGGCTTGCGGCCGAGCGGCAAGCTGAGCGGGATCTCGCGCGTGCGGCGGCCGACGCGCGCGCCGCCCGGGACCGGCAGGCGCGGCTCGCAGAACGGCTGGCGGTGGCGCGGGCCCGGCGCGGGGAGCGGAAATCGTCGTTGTCCCCGACGTCGGCCGGGGCGCTGCAGGTGGCGGCGCGGTACGCGGCCCGCCTGGACGCCGAGGTTGTGGCGGCGGAGCTCGCCGCCGCCGACCACGCGCGCGGCCTGCTGGCGGAGGCCGTCGAGGCGGAGCGGCGGGCGCGGGACCAGCATGCGCGCGCCCGGGCGCGGCGCGAAGCCGTTCAGCGCGCGATC
>CAZPUH010000159.1:0-7767 GCA_964589215.1 uncultured Myxococcales bacterium
GCCGGGCAACGGCGAGCCGGCCGGCAACGGCGAGTTCTGGCAGATCTTCCACGGCGAGAACCTGGTGCTGGTCGACCGCCAGCTCCGCATCCGCGGCTATTTCCCGGCCACCGCGGCCGGCCTCGATCAGCTGCTGGCCGCGGCCGGCCGCGTCGTCAACGAGTAGCCGCGCGGGCGGCGGCGCAGGGCGCCGGCAAGACGTCGAGCCCATCGCGCACCGCGGCGTCCGCCAGCCGCCGGTCGAGGACCACCATCGTCAGCGCGGCGGGGTCGGGATCCGCCACGACCAGCGCAGCGCCCAGCTGTTCCGCGTCCGCCGCGCGAACCGGGTGGCGAGCCAGCAACGCCAGGCTGCCATGACCCTTCAAGTCCACTTCGACGCGCGCCTCCGAACCTCGGGCCGCGCCCGTAGCGCGAGAAAGCCGAGCTTGACGTGGGGATGTGTGCCTGTTAGCACGACGCACATGCTGAGACGGGACCGGTGTGCCTGGGCTGGTTTTGCCTGGGTGATGTTGCTGGGAGCCGGCTGCCACAAGGAGAGCGCGCCCGAGGCTCCAGCCACCTCTTCCGCGCCGGCAGCCACGGCCCCGGCGGCCCCCGCGGCAGCAGCCGCCGCCCCGACCGGCCACGCCGCGGTCGAGGGGCGCGTCAAGCTGACCGGGACCCCGCCCGAGATGCCGATGACGAAGCGCGAAGCCGACCCCTTCTGCGCCAAGACGCCCATGAAAGAGGAAGAGGTCATCGTGGGCCCGCAGGGCGGCCTGGCGAACGTGGTCGTGCGCGTCACCGAGGGGGCCAACGGCCACTACGACCCGCCCGCGACCCCCGCCACGCTGGACCAGAGCGCCTGCATGTACCGCCCGCGCGTCCAGGCGATCGTGGCCGGCCAGCAGCTGTCGATCCGCAACGGCGACCAGACGCTGCACAACGTGCACGGCTACAAGGGGCCCTCGACGCTCTTCAACCAGGCGGAGATCCCCGGGCTGCCCCCGATCGCGAAAAAGGTTGGCGAAGCGGGCGACGTGCTCAAGTTCAAGTGCGACGTCCACCCCTGGATGACCGGCTATGTCGTCGTGAACAACAACCCGTTTTTCGCCGTGACCGGCAACGACGGCTGGTTCCGCATCGGGAACCTGCCGCCGGGTACGTACACGCTGACCGCGTGGCACGAGCGATACGGCACGAAGACGGCGCAGGTGACGGTCGCCGAGGGGAAACCCGCCGAGGTGAGCTTCGCCTACGATGCCAAGTGAAGTCAGCGCGGCGCAGCTGAATCGCGCCGAGCCGCAGAACCCGGTGGTGGTGCCCGACGCGCTGCCGGCCGGGCGTCCGTGGATTCACCGCCTCGCGGTCGTCACGGCGGCGGCGACCTACCTGCTGATCCTGATCGGCGGTCTCGTCCACGGGACCGGGTCCAGCCTGGCCTGCCCCGACTGGCCGACCTGCTACGGCACGTTCATGCCCAAGATGGAGGGCGGCGTGCTGGACGAGCACAGCCACCGCCTGGCGGCGGGCACCGTCGTGATCCTGACGCTGTTCCTGGCAGGATCGCTGACCTGGGGCGGGCGGCGCGACGCGCTGGCGCGGCGGCTGCGCCCCTTCGGGTGGCTGGCGGTCGCGCTGGTCTTCGCGCAGGCGCTGCTGGGCGGCATCACGGTGCTGCTGCGGCTGCCCACGCCGATCTCGACGGCGCACACGGCGACCTCGCTGCTGTTCTTCATGACGGTGCTGTTCATCGCCGTCCGGTCGCGGCCCGAGCGCGTCACGCCGCCGGCGTCCGCGCCGCCCGTGGTCGGACGCGCGGCCCTCATCGCCTCGGCCGCCGTGTACGTGCAGATGGTGCTGGGGGGCCTGGTGCGGCACTCGGGCGCGGCGCTCGCCTGCGTCGACGTGCCGCTCTGCCGCGGGTCGGTCTGGCCGAACGCGCACCCGACGGTCCTGATCCAGGCGCTGCACCGGCTGAACGCGCTGGCGGTCGCCTGCGTGGTCCTGGTGTCGGCGGTCATCTCGTTCCGGCAGGCGCGCCGCCCGATCACGCGCGTGCTGGCGGTCGCCGCCCCGGTGCTGGTCGGCGTTCAGATCTGGCTGGGCATCCGGTCGGTGCAGTCGTTCCTGGACCTCGCCACGGTCGAGAGCCACCTGGCCGTCGCCACGGCGCTGCTGGCCACCCTGATCCTGACGGCGCTCACGGCGCGGCCGGCGGTGCGGGCCCGGTTCGGCGGCCTGGCCTGGCTGCGCGGGCTCATCGCGCTCGGCAAGCCGCGCATCACGGGGCTGGTCGTCATCACGTTCGCGGGCGGCCTCTGGCTGGCGCCCGGCCCCATCGCCCGCTGGCGCGCGCTGATGACGCTGATCGGGACCGCCTTCCTGGTCGCCGCCTCGAACACGTTCAACATGTACCTCGAGCGGGACATCGATCCGCTGATGGAGCGGACGCGCGATCGCCCGCTGCCGCGCGGGACGCTCTCGCCGGAGACCTCGCTGGTCTTCGGCGCGCTGCTGGCCTGCTTCGCGGTGCCGCTGGTGTTCCTGGGCAGCAACCTGCTGACGGGCGTCCTGGGGCTGGCCGCGCTGGGCAGCTACGTCGCCGTGTACACGCCGCTCAAGCGGCATTCGGCCGTGGCGCTGTTCGTGGGCGCCGTCCCGGGCGCGCTGCCGCCGCTGATGGGGTGGACGACGGTCACCGGCCACCTGGACGCGCCCGGCGTGGCGCTGTTCGCGATCCTCTTCTTCTGGCAGATCCCGCACTTCTGCGCGATCGCCATCTACCGGGCCGGCGAGTACGCGCGCGCCGGCTTGAAGGTGCTGCCCGCCCGCGTTTCGCGCCCGGCGACGCTGGCGACGATGGTCGCGTTCTCGATCGGCCTCGTCGCCTCGACGCTGGTGCTGGGACCGCTGCACGTGGCGGGCACGGCGTATCTCGCGTGCGCGCTGGTGCTGGGCGCCGTCTTCATCGGCTGGACCGCCGCCGGCTTCCGCCGCGCCGCCGCCCCGACCTGGGCGCGCGGCCTGTTCCTCTACTCGCTCGTCTACCTCACCGTGCTCTTCGTCGCGATCGCGCTCGGCCGCAACGTCGGCTGACCGCGTGATCAGCCGCGTCAGCGGACGAACTTCGAGAGCAACCGGATGTACGCGACCTGATAGCCGTCGTCCGGCTCCGTGACGCTCCATGAGTCGAGCGGCCAGCCGGTGTTGAAGTCCTTGTAGGACTTCTGGGGCGGTTGCCCCTTGGGCGGCGTGATCGACTCGGACATGCAGATGGCGTTGTTGGCCGTGCTGCCGCACCCCGCCGGGCAGCAGCCGTCCCAGTCGTAGCTGGGGTTGGGGCCGCCCGTCAGGTAGCCGGGCGGCGGACCGTAGGTGGACTTGCCGACGCGGTCCCACAGCGCGCTGCCGTCGGCGAACCAGGTGTGGAACATTTCGTTGGCGCAGTTCTCGGCGCCGTGCGCGTACATGTTGGTCAGGTAGACGATCGACAGCGGGTTCGTCCCGTGCAGGTAGTGCACGAATCGGGACGCGGCCCGCAGCGCGTCGGCGCTCATCGCGGCGTCCAGCTTGTGGACGGCCACCGCGGCCAGCATGTCACCGACGTTCGACTTGACCGAGTTGGACCCCCACGTGTACGTCGGCATGTACGCCAGATACGGGTCCTTGTTGCCGAGAACGCCGCCCAGGTTGCCGCTCGACTCGGCGCCGGCCCGGTAAGCCGCGTTGATGGCGCTGGCGACCGAGGCCGTCGCGCCAGCGGCGTCCGCGTAGTCGAGCGCGGCGTCCTGCCCCTGCATGTCCCAGGGGGCGACGTAGTTGCTGTAGGCGATCAGGTGAAGCTGGGCGTAGTTCGCGTCGAAGAACGTCTGGGCGGCGGCATCGCCGGACGCGGCGAACAGCTGCGCGGCGGCGTCCAGCTTGTCGACCAGGCGCCCGTAGTCGTCGGTCTCCTGCTGGCCGGAGCCGAGCCCCGACGATCCCGACGCGCTGTCGTTGTTCTTGAAGGTGACCGCCGGGTTCGCCACGGCCCACGCCCAGGCGTTCTTCGCCCGTGTGAGATAGCCGTCGGCGGCCGTGCTCAGGCTGGCGACGTTGGGCAGGCGCAAGACGGCCGCCGCCTTGGCGAACGCGGCGGCGGTGGCCAGCGTGGCCGACGTGCTGGCGGGCCCGTACAGGCAAGCGCCGGTCGCCGCCGACGGCGGGCTGGCGGACGGCTCGCCCACGATGCTGAGGACCGACCCATCGGTCCCCTGCAGCCGCGCCAGGTAGTCGAGCCCCCACTTGGCCTCGTCCAGCACGTCGGGGATGCCGTTGCCGGACTCGGGAATGTTCGTGTCGTCGGTCCAGACCGCCGGGTTCTCCGCGTAGGCGCGCAGCAGCGTCTCGACGTAGCCCGCCGTCCAGCTGGTGTACTTGTTGAGATCGCCCGCGTCGTACCAGCCGCCCCAGACGTCGCGCTCGGTCGCGGCGTTGGTCTTGTCGCTGAACAGGCGGCACTGGTGATCCTGCATCGGCCCGACGAAGCTGGGGCTGTCCGTCCAGCCGACTCCCGCGTGCGCGGCGTCCTTGTTCTGGCCGGCGCGCTGGTAAAAGAGCATCCGGACCGCCTGGGTCAACACGTCGCGGTAGACCTGGTCCGAGATCGTGAACGGGTACGAGCGGACGCCGTGGTCGACGTCCAGCACGTAGTAGCTGCCCGGGCCGGTCACGGAGCTGAAGTCGAACCACCAGGCGCGGTCGCCCGAGGAGCTGTCGGTGGCGCCCGCGTTCCAGGCCACTGGCGCGGCGGTCAGCACGCGCGCGCCGCTGGTCTCGTTCACCAGCGCGTAGCTGGCGCCGGGCGAGAACGCGTTTCCTGCGTCGAAGCCCATCTGGGGGGCGCGGATGACGGCGACCTTCTCGCCGTCCGGGAGGTACCCGAACTGATCGACGACGATGAAGGGGCTGGCGGCCGCGGCCCCGCCGCTCCCGCCGGTTCCGGGCGCTTCGCCGGCGCCCCCGCTTCCGGGCGCTCCGCCGGGGGCTCCGCTGCCGCCATGTCCCGTCGTCCCGCTGCCCCCGGTTCCCCCGCTCCCGGGCGCTCCGCCCGTTTCACCGCTGCCGCCGCGGCCCGTCCCGGCGCCGGAGCCGCCTTGACCGTTGCCGGGCGAGCCACCGCTGGACCCGCACCCGCCGGCCGCGACCAGGAACCCGAGGAAGAAGAACGACGACCGAACAGACCGCTGCATAAGCGACGAGGCCATGAAAGCCATCGTACCTCACGAGACCGCGGCTGCGCCGCTACGACGCGCGCGTCTCCGCCCCGACGTCCCGCGCCAGCAGGTCGGTCAGGGCGGCGCGTGCCGGCTTGCCGTCGAACAGCACGGCGGCAACCTCGCGCGTGATGGGCATGTCGACGCCCAGACGGTCGGCCAGCGCGCGAGCGGTGCGGGCCGTGCCCACCCCCTCGGCGACGTGACCGAGCCGCGCCACGATGTCGTCGACGGTCTCGCCCCGCGCGAGGCCCATCCCGACCTGCCGGTTGCGCGACAGATCGCCGGTGGAGGTCAGCACCAGGTCCCCAAGGCCGGCCAGGCCGGCCATCGTGATGGCGCGGCCGCCCATGCGTTCTGTGAGGCGGCCCATCTCGGCGAGGCCGCGCGTGATCAGCGCGGCGCGCGCGCTGGCCCCCAGCCCGAAGCCGTCGCAGCAGCCCGCCGCGATCGCGACCACGTTCTTCAGCGCGCCGCCGATGCAGACGCCCACCACGTCGTCGCTGGTGTAGATGCGCAGCCGCTCGCCGCCCAGCGCCGCCTTCACGCGATCGACGGCCGCCGGCGCGCGCGCCGCCGCCACCAGCGCGGCCGGGAAACCGTCGGCGATCTCCTGCGCGAAGGTCGGCCCCGACAGGACGACCGCGTCGGCCTGGGGAACGGCGGCGGCGATCGTGTCGGCCATCGTCGCGCCGCTCTCGGGCTCGAGGCCTTTCGACGCGCACACGATGGTCGCGCCGGCCCCGATGGCCGGGGCCGCCGCCCGCAGCGTGACGCCGACGACGTGCGACGGGATGGCCACCACCAGCATCTCGCGACCGCTCACGCTGGCGGCCAGCGCCGCCGAGACCGCGATGGCCTCGGGGAGTCGGAAGCCGCGCACGGAGCGCTCGTTACGCCGCTCTCGCGCCAGCGCGGCCGCCGCGGCCGGGTCGCTCTCCCACAGCGCGACGTCGTGTCCCCGCCAGCTGGCCAGCGCGGCGAGCACGCCGCCCCACGCCCCGCCGCCGAGGACCGCCAGCTTCATGACCGGCTGTTAGTCTCCGCCGGCGACCCGAACCCGGTTGCGGCCGGCGTTCTTCGCCGCGAACAGCGCGCGGTCGGCCGCGGCCAGGACCAGCGCCGGCTCGGCGCCGTCGTCGGGGAACGCCGCCACGCCGCACGAGATCGTCAGCTTGCCCAGCGGCTGCGTGCTGCCGAACTCGAACGGGAACTCGGCGATCTGCGCGCAGATCCTCTCGGCGACCTCGCGGGCGGACGGCTTCGGCACGTCCAGCAGGATGATGGCGAACTCCTCGCCGCCGTAACGCGCGACCAGGTCGTTGGCGCGCCGCCCGTGCTGCAGGATCTTCGAGACCCCGCGCAGGGCGTTGTCGCCCGCCAGGTGGCCGTGCCGGTCGTTGTAGCCCTTGAAGTGGTCGACGTCGATCATCAGCACCGACAGCGGCAGCCCCGTCCGGTTGCTGCGCTCCATCTCCAGCGACAGCCGCTCGCGAAAGTGCCGGTGGTTGTAAAGGCCGGTCAGCCCGTCGGTGATCGCCAACTCGGCGAGGCGCTGATTCAGGTTCTCCAGCTCCTGCGTCCGCTCGATGACCTTCTCTTCCAGAGACATGTTCAGCGACGCGAGCTCGGCGTTCTTCTCGCGCAGCTCGTTCAGCAGCTCGGCGCGCTCGCGCTCCAGCCGGAACCGCGACAGCAGGCTCTGGATCGTGAGCCGCAGGTCCGGCTCGTCCCAGGGCTTGGGGATGTACTGATCCAGCCCCGCCCGGTTGATCGCGTAGACCACCGCGTCCAGGCCCGCCTGCCCGGTGAGAAGGATCTTCACGGTGTGCGGGCTGCGCTTGTGGACCTCCTCCAGCAGCTCGACGCCCTTCATGCCGGGCATGATCTGGTCGGCGATCACGACGGCGACCTGCTCGCCGTCCTGCTGCAGGTCCTCGATCAGGTCCAGCGCCTCGCGCGCGTTCTTGGCGACCGCGATGTCGCACTCGCCGCCGAAACGGGCCGACAGCTGCTGCCGCAACGCCGCGAGGATCCCCTCCTCGTCGTCGACGCAGACGATGTGCTCGCGCATCACGGGTGAGAGCGCCATCAGGACCGCTCCTTGGTCGCGCGTCCCGCTGCGGCCGGCTCACCGGGCAGCCACGAGGGCCACGCGCCCACGGCTGCCTCGCGCACGGGCGCGGGCGCGGGGGGCGGCCCGTCGATGGGCAGCCGCACCTCGAACCGCGTGCGGCCGGGCCGACTGTCGACCTGGATGGTGCCGCCGTGTTTCTCGACGATGCGCGCGCAGATGCTGAGCCCCAATCCGGTCCCCTCCCCCTTGGCCTTCGTCGTGAAGAACGGCTCGAAGATGCGGCCGGCGGCGTCGGGTGGAATTCCCGGCCCGCTGTCCTCGATCGCCACGATCACGTCGCGATCCTGGACCTTGGTCTCGATCAGGATGTCCCCGCGCCCGTCCATGGCCTGTATCGCGTTGTGGATCAAGTTCGTCCAGACCTGATTCAGCTCACCTACATAAGCGGTG
>CAZPUH010000160.1:0-7143 GCA_964589215.1 uncultured Myxococcales bacterium
GCCTGCGCGGCGGCCAGCTCGCCCGCGGCCATGAGCACGTCGCCCAGCCGAACCTCGACGCCGGGCGGGGTCGCACCGGCGGCGATCGCCGCGACGTAGGCGGCCGCTGCGGCGGCGAAGCGCCCTTCGGCCGCGCGCGCGTCGCCGATCCGCAGCCAGCGTGAATCGGGCTCCGGCGCGGTCGCAAGCGCGGCGGCCGCGTGCCACGGATCGTCGGCGCGCGCATGCGCCGGCAGCAGCCCCACGATCGCGACGCCGGCCGCCAGAAACATCCCCCGCTCCCGGATCGACGATGCGGAACGACCGGGACGGCGACGGGATTCGCGCATCGTGTCGAAAAGTATACCGCCCGTTCCATCTGAATCGCGGTAGTCTCCGGACGTGCGGCACGCCGACCATTCAGGGCCGTCGGCCTCGGGCGCCATCGCGTTGGACGCCGACGAGAGCGGGGCGATCGTCGCCAGCGCGATTGCCGCAGCGGCCGCAGCGGCGGCGCCGGTGGCCGCCCTCGGCACGCGCGACCGCGACGAGGAAGAGACGCGCCTCATCAATCGTTGTCTGGCCGGTGACGTCGAGGCGTTCCGGCCGCTGGTCCACCGCTACCAGCGGCTGGTGTTCGCCGTCGCCTTCCGCATGCTGGGCAGCCGCGCCGACGCGGAGGACATTGCGCAGCAGGCCTTCGTCGACGCGTTCAACGCGCTGGATCGCTTCCGCCCCGAGGGGCGCCCGCGGGCGTTCTCGACCTGGCTGCTGCGCATCGCGGTGAACCGGTCCAAGGACGTCCTCAAGTCCAAGCGCCGCACCGAGGAGCCGCTGGATCGCGACGTCCCCGGCGGCGAGGCAGCGTTCGCCTACGATCCGCCCACGCCCGAGACGAACGCGTCGCACGGCGAGCGGCGCGCGCACCTGGGCGCCGCGCTTCTGAAGTTGCCGACCAAGTACCGCGAGGTGCTGATCCTGCGCGATGCCGAGGATCTCTCGTACGAGGAGATCCGCCGCATCCTGCGCCTGCCGATCACGACCCTGAAGATCCGCGTGGTGCGCGGCCGGGCGATGCTGCGCAATCTGGTCGAGCGCGTGGGTGTGACGTCGTGACCAACGCGGGCGACCCCGGGCGACTCGACGACCTGGCGGGTCTGCGCGAGGTCGATCCGCCCGCCAATCTGGTCGCGCGCGTGATGACCCGCGTGTCCGAGCCGCGCCTCCCGTCGGTGTGGCAGTGGCTGCGCCGCCCGTTCGTGATCGAGGTGCGCATCTCGCCGCTGCTGCTGATCGGGATCGCGATGGCGCTGGGCGCCGCTTTCGTCTACGTCGGCGCGACGCTCAAGTAGCCGCGCTCCGGTCAGGCGCGGACGTCGGCGCAGAGGACGTAGGTGCGGCCGTCGGTCGCGTCCTGGAAGCAGGTGCTGATCGTGCGGCACAGGTGGCCGCTGGCCAGGGACACGTACGGGTCCGTCGTGTAGCGCGGCAGCTCGACGTCGACCAGCACGTAGAAGTACTCCTTCAACGAGTGGTCCGTGCCGCGCGGCGCGGGGCGGAACATCGCCCCACCCGGGCGGCGGCCCATCGATTCGTTGCAGACCGTCTCCGTGACCTGCACGCCGGCGGCGTCCAGCACGTACAGGCACTCGATGCGCGGGTCCTCGTGGACGGCGCGCGCCAGGACGCCGTCCAGCTCGGCGTGCGAGCGCCCGGTCAGCTCGCTCAGCAGGCGGCCGAGGAGCGTGTTCAGCCGGCGGTGCGCTTCACGCCGATCGTGAATCTCGCCGACCATCCGGCTGCGGAACGAGCGGGCCAGACCCTCGACGGCGCCCATCGCGTCGGCGCCGGCGGCCGTCATCTGAAAGGCCTCCGCGGGCTGCGGGCGCGAAAGGAAGTAGCCCTGCAGCAGATCGCACCCCAGCTCCAGCGCCGTCACTGCTTCGCCCTCGGTCTCGATCCCTTCCGCCACGACCAGGGCGCCGATGCGCCGACTCAGGCTCACCAGGCTCTTCAACGTCTCCTGCTTGTAAAAGTCGGCGTTGACGTCGGTGATCAGGCTGCGGTCGATCTTGATGATGTCCGGCCGGAACAGCGGGATGCGATCCAGGTTCGAGTGTCCGGCGCCCACGTCGTCCAGCGCCATCAGGAATCCCAGCCGTCGCAGGGCGCCCGCCAGCGCCGCCAGACGCGAGGGGTCGTCGAAGCGCGCCTCCAGGAACTCGACGGCAATCTGACACGGCTGCAGCCCCGCGCCGTAGGCCAGCGCCTGCAGCTCGGCGGCCGCGGACTCGGGGTTCGCGCTGGCCGCAACGTCCAGGTTCAGGAACAGCAGCACTTCGTCGAGGCGGGCCGGCAGCCGCGCGAACGTGCGCACGGCGCTCTCGCGGCAGGCCGCCTCGACGGCCTCCGAGCGCCCCTCGGCCAGCGCCGTCTTGAACAGCGACGCAGGCGCGATCAGCTCGCCGCCCAGGTCGACGCCGCGCGACAGCGCCTCCAACCCCACCACCAGCCGGCGCCGCACCGAGAAGATGGGCTGGAAGTAGGTGACGATGCGGCGCCCTTCCAGCCGGCGGGGAGCCGCCGCTGCGGCACTGGATTCGACGCGCGTGTGCATGATCTCCAACCAACGTTCATCGGCGCCGTTCCGGCTGACCTGAGCGTGGGAGCGCCGATCGACGGAAATGCGACGAAATGACGGCAGCGCCGCGTCAGCGCGCCGCGTCGCGCGCGTCAGAGATCCAGATCGGCTTCGGCCGCGCGGTCCATGATGAACTTGAAGCGCGCCTCGACGTCCTTGCCCATCAGCTCGCCCAGAATCCGGTCCGTCTCGGCGGCGTCCTCGATGCGGACGCGCAGGAGGCGGCGCGTCGCGGGATCCAGCGTCGTGCGCTTCAACTCTTCGGGCTGCATCTCGCCCAGGCCCTTGAAGCGCATGATGTCGGGGCGCGCGTTCGCCGGCAGGCTGGCCACGATGCGCTCGCGGTCGGGATCGTCCAGCGCCCAGAACGTCTGCTTGCCGTGGTCGATCCGGAACAGCGGCGGCTGGGCCAGGTAGACGAAGCCGCCGGCGATCAGCGGCTGCAGGTGCCGGTAGAAGAACGTCAGCAGCAGCGTGGCGATGTGGTGGCCGTCGGAGTCGGCGTCCATCAGCAGGATGATCTTGTGGTAGCGCAGGCGCTCGATCTTGAAGTCTTCGCCGACGCCGCACCCCAGCGCGGAGACGACGTCCTGCAGCTCCTTGTTGGAGAGCACCTTCTGCAGCGAGGCCTGCTCGGCGTTCAGCACCTTGCCGCGCAGCGGGAGGATCGCCTGCGTCTTGCGCTCGCGCCCCTGCTTGGCGGAGCCGCCGGCCGAGTCACCCTCGACGATGAACAGCTCGCTCTTGCCGGGATCCGTCGACGCGCAGTCCGCCAGCTTGCCGGGGAGGTTCAGCCGGTGCGACACGGCCGTCTTGCGCGACACCGCCTGCGCGGCCGCGCGCGACGCCTCGCGCGCCTTCGCCGCCAGCGCGATGCGCTCGACGATGGCGGCGCCGGACGTCTTGTTCTCCAGCAGGAAGCGCTCAAGCGCCGGGCGCACCGCGCTGTCCACCTGCGCCTGCGCCTCGGGGCTGCCGAGCCGCTCCTTCGTCTGCCCCTGGAACTGGGGCTCGGACATGTACACCGACAGCACGCCGACGACCCCCTCGCGCACGTCCTCGGCCGTGACGGTGATGCCCTTCGGCGCCAGGTTGGCGGTCTCCATGAAGGAGCGCACCGCCTTGACGATCGCCGACCGGAAGCCCTGCTCGTGCGTGCCGCCCGCCGTCGTGGGGATCGCGTTCACGTAGGAGCGGATGGTCTCCTCGTGCGACTCGGTCCACTGCAGCGCCGCCTCGATCCGGAAGCCCCCGTCGCCGCCACGCTCGAAGTAGAAGACCTGAGGAGCGGTCGGCGGCTTGCCGCGATCGGCGACCACCTTGGCCAGGAAGTCGGCGATGCCGCCTTCGTGCTGGAACGTCTCCTTGGTGCCGGCCTTCTCGTCCTTGAAGACGATCGTCAGGCCCTTGTGCAGGAAGGCCTTGGCGTCCAGGCGGAAGCGGATGGTCTCGGCGGAGAACTCCTGCTTGCCGAAGATCTCCGGATCGGGGCGGAACGTGATCGACGTGCCCGTGCCGCGCGCCGGGCCGACCTTGCGCAGCTTGGTGACCGCCTTGCCGCGTTCGTACTTCTGCTCCCACAGGGCGCCGTCGCGCTTGATCTCGGCGGTCAGCTCCTCGGACAGAGCGTTGACGACCGACGAGCCGACGCCATGAAGGCCGCCCGAGAACTGGTACTGCGCGCCCGAGAACTTGCCGCCCGCATGCAGCGTCGTCAGCACCAGCTCCAGCGCCGACTTCTTGTATTCCTTCTTGATGTCGATCGGGATGCCGCGCCCGTCGTCGGTCACGGTGACGGACTTGCCGTCGGCGTGCAGCGTGACGTCGATGCGCGTGCCGTAGCCGTTGATGACCTCGTCGACGCAGTTGTCGACGATCTCCCACAGCAGGTGGTGGTAGCCCTTGCTGTCGGTGCCCCCGATGTACATGCCGGGGCGCTTGCGCACCGGCTCGAGTCCCTCGAGGACGGTGATGTCGTCGGAGGTATAGCTGCTGGTCGTCACGTCAGTTCAACAGGGGCGGTGGGGTGGTGGGTAGCGGCGGCGCGGCGCGAACGATCTTCGTCTTGCGCTTGAGGGTGTGACCTTTGCCGCCGCGGCCCGTGACGGCGAACCGCCCCGGCCCGACGGGCAGCTCCTTGCCGTCGTCGGTCTCGGCGATGAGGACGTCCTTGTCCTTCGCGCCGCCGACGCCGAAGCCGACCACGCCGGCGTCGTCACCGGCCTTGATGACGGTGACGCCGCGCCCCGGGTTGGCCAGATCGGGCAGCTCGTCGACCTTGCACAGCAGCGCGCGCGCGTCGCTGGTCACGACGCACAGCACGTCCTTCTCGTCGGCCAGCGCGACGCCGACGATCTCGTCGCCTTCGCCCGGCTTCGCGAACCTGCGGCCGGCGCGCGTCGAGAGCTCGCGGTGCGGGTCCAGGTTGAAGCGCAGCCCGAAGCCGCCCTTGCTGACCGCCACGGCCAGCGCGCCCTTGGGCGCCCTGGCGACCGGCAGCGCGCCGACCACCCGCTCGCCGTCGCGGAAGTTGAACAGCTTCTGCACCGGCTCCCCGTAGCCCGTGGAGGCGGGCACGTCGTGGATCCGAATCACGTACGCGCTGCCCAGGTTCGAGAAGATGGCGATCGGCTCTTTCGTCGACCCGCGGATGACCGCCAGGATCGCGTCACCCTCGCGCAGCCGGGTCGCCGTCAGATCCTTGACCTCGCGAACGCGCTTGAGCCAGCCGTCGCGCGACAGGATGACCGTGACCTCTTCGTCGACGATGAAGTCCTCGGCGACGAACTCCGTCTCCTCGCCGGCGCCGCTGATCTTGGTCCGCCGCTTGTCGGGGAAGCGTTCGGCGACCTCGGCGATCTCGTTGCGGACGACCCGCAACAGCTTCTTCTTGTCGGCCAGGATCGCCCGGATCTCCTTGGCGCGCTCCTGCTTTTCCTTCAGCTCCCGCATGATCGCGTCGATCTCCAGCCTCGCGAGCTTGTAGAGCTTCAGCTCGAGGATGGCATCGGTCTGGGCGTCGGACAGCTCGAAGCGCTTGGACAGCTTGACGGCCGCGTCGGCCTTGCCGTCCGACTTGCGGATGATGCGGATCGCCTCGTCCAGGGCGTCGAAGATGATCGCGAAGCCCTGCAGGATGTGGATGCGGCGCTCGAGCTCGGCCAGCTCGAACTCGAACCGGCGGCGGACCGTCTCCTCGCGGAAAGTGAGGAACTCGCGCAGCATCGCCGCCAGGTCGACGCGCAGCGGGCCGGCGATCTCGCGGTTCTCCGTCGGCACCAGGCAGGTGAGGTTCACGTGGAACCCGGTCTCCAGAGGGGTGTGCTTGTAGAGGTAGGCCATCACCAGCGCCGGATCGGCGCCGGACTTCAGCTCCAGCACGACGCGGACGTCGTCGGTCGATTCGTCGCGGACGTCGACCAGCATTGGCAGCTTCTTGGCGATGATCACCTCGGCGATCCGCTCGACCACCGCCGCCTTCGTGAGGCCGTACGGGATCGAGGTGATCACGATGTGCTCGGCGCCGCCCCGGCCGCCCGACTCCGTCTTCCACTCGCCGCGCAGCCGCACGGGCCCCTGCCCGCGCTCGTAGATCTCGCGCAGCTCTTTCTTGCTGTTGATGACCTGGCCGCCCGTCGGGAAGTCGGGCCCCTTGATGTACTTGAGGAGGTCCTTGGTCTCCAGGCTGCGGTCGTCGATCATCGCCACCGCCGCCGCGCAGACCTCGGACAGGTTGTGCGGGGGAATGTTGGTGGCCATGCCGACGGCGATGCCGGTGCACCCGTTGACCAGCAGCTGGGGGATCTTGGCGGGGACGACGATCGGCTCCTCGGTGGTGCCGTCGTAGTTGGGGCGGAAGTCGACGGTCCCCTGGCGGATCTCGTCCAGCAGGTCCATCGCCAGCGGCGCCAGCCGGGCCTCGGTGTACCGGTAGGCGGCCGGCGCGTCGCCGTCGAGCGAGCCGAAGTTGCCGTGGCCGTCGACCAGCGGGACGCGCATCGAGAACGGCTGCGCCATGCGGACCATGGCGTCGTAACAGGCCGAGTCCCCGTGGGGGTGGAACTTGCCGAGCACCTCGCCGATGATGGTCGCCGACTTGCGGAACTTGGCGTCGGGGTAGAGGTGCAGGTTGGCGTACATCGCGTAGAGGATGCGCCGCTGGACCGGCTTGAGGCCGTCGCGCACGTCAGGCAGCGCGCGGGACGTGATGACGCTGACGGCGTAGTTCAGGTAACGCCGTTGCGCCTCGGTGGCCAGCGAGGCGTCGGCCGGCGGGGGCGGCTCGTCGGCGCCGCCGTTCGCGGCACCACCACCCCGCCGTCCACGCCCACCACCGGCCCCGCTCGCCTTACCTGGTGCAGGAAGATCCAGCTGTCGGGAAGCCATGGGCTAAAGTGTCATGGACCCTAAAGGACGAAGATCCGATTTGCAAGAAAAGCCCCGTGCCCGCGGCCTTTTCCGCCGCAAGATGACGATGGCGTTGGCGCTGGGCGCGGCCGCGCTGGCCGCCCCGCGCGGGCGCG
>CAZPUH010000161.1:0-7834 GCA_964589215.1 uncultured Myxococcales bacterium
ATGGTGTTCGGCTTCGGCGAGGAGCCGCGCCACATCATCAACCACCTCGAGCGGCTGCGCGCGCTGCAGGACCAGACGGCCGGCTTCACGGCGTTCATCTGCTGGCCGTTCCAGGCCGAGGGGACGCGCCTCAAGCTGCGCGACGACACGACGGCCATGCGCTACCTGCGCATCTTCGCGCTGTCGCGCCTGTACCTGGACAACTTCCCCAGCTTGCAGGTGTCGTGGCCGACGATGGGCCCGGAGGTCGGTCAGGTCGGCCTGCGCTTCGGCGGCAACGACTTCGGCTCGGCGATGATCGAGGAGAACGTCGTCTCCCAGGCCGGGGCGGTCTTCAAGCTGTCCGCCGAGGACATCGAACGCTACATCCGGACGGCTGGGTTCACGCCGCGCCGGCGCAACATGCGCTACGAACGTCTGGCGGCGGCCTGAGACAGGCATGCGGGTGGTCAGCGCGCGCTGGGTGATCCCGATCGATCGACCGCCGATCGCGGACGGGGCGCTCGCGCTGGAGGACGACGGAACCATCCGGGCCGTGGGCGCGCGGGCCGAGGTGCGCGCGGCGCTGCCCGGGGCGCCCGAGGAAGAAGCCCAGGGCGTGCTGATCCCGGGCCTGGTGAACGCGCACTGCCACCTGGAGCTGTCGGCGCTGGCCGACGCGGTTCCGGGCGGCGGCGGCCTGGTCCCCTGGGCGCGCCAGCTGATGAAGGCCGTCGTCGGCAGCGGGCACGAGGCGCGGCGCGAGGCGGCCGTGCAGGCGGCGCGCGCGGCCGTCCGCTTGGGCACCGCGGCCATCGGAGACGTCGGCAACAGCCTGGACGCGGCGCCCGCCATCGGCGCGGCGGGTCTGGCCGGCGTGCTGTTCCACGAGCTCGTCGGCTCGCGCGAGGCGGCGACCGGTGACGCGCTGGCCGACGCCGCGCGCGAACGCGAGCACGCCGCCGCGCAGTGGCCGGCCGGCCTCGGCTACGTCCCCGCGCCGCACGCCCCCTACTCCGTCGGGCCCGACCTGTTCCGGCGCATCTTCGCGGCGGCCGCCGCGTCCGGCCACGCCACGTCGGTCCACGTGGCCGAGGACGTCGACGAGCTCGCGCTGCTGCGCGACGGCACCGGGCGCTGGGCCGACCTGCTGCGCAGCATGGGCGTCGACCCGGCGTCGCGCGCGCCCGGCAAGACGCCGGTCGCCTACCTGGCCGACCTCGGCGCCTTCCAGTCGCCGGCGCCCCCGCTGCTGGTCCACATGGTCCACGCGGGCGAAGAGGACCGCCGGATCGCGCGCGAGGCCGGCGCCACCGTCGTCCTGTGCCCGCGCTCGAACCTGCACATCGGGGGGCGCCTGCCCGCCGTCGACCAGCTGATCGAGGAGGGGCTGCCGCTGGCGATCGGCACCGACAGCCTGGCGTCGACACCCGACCTGTCGCTGTGGGGCGAGATGGCGACGCTGGCGGCGCACTTCCCGTCGGTCCCGCCCGCCCTCTGGCTGGAGGCGGCCACGCGGCAGGGGGCGCGCGCGCTCGGGCTGTCGTCGCTCGGATCGCTGACCCCGGGGAAGCGCCCGGGCGTCCTGGACGTGCTGGTCGAAGCCCCGGACGCGCCTCTCGAGTCGCTGGTGCGCGACCCGTCTCCGTCGCTGCGCTGGGTGGCGCGCCCATGAGCCTGGCCGGCACGCCCGAGGAGACGCGCGGCGGCGCCGTTGCGCACGTCGTGAAGTTCGGCCGGATGGTGAAGTTCGAGCACACGCTGTTCGCGCTCCCCTTCGCGCTGGCGGCGGCCGCCATCGCGGCGCGCGCCCACGGCATCACGGTCGGACGCGTGGCGGGCATCATCGTGGCGATGGCCGGCGCGCGGACCGCCGCCATGGGGTTCAACCGCATCGTCGACCGAAACATCGACGCCCGGAACCCGCGCACGGCGCGGCGCGAGATTCCGGCCGGCGTGATCTCGTTGCGCGCGGCCTGGACCATGACGCTGGTCGCGACGGCCGTCTTCGTGCTCGCCGCCGCCGCGCTGGGCCCGCTGTGCCTCGCGCTGTCGCCCGTGGCGCTGCTGTTTCTTTTCGGCTACTCGTTCACGAAACGCTTCACGTCGCTGTGCCACCTGTTCCTGGGTCTGGCCATCGCCTCGGGTCCGGCGGGCGCCTGGATCGCCGTGCGCGGCGACTTCGGCTGGCCGCCCGGCCTGCTGATGATCGCCGTCGGCTCCTGGATCGCCGGCTTCGACATCCTGTACGCGCTCTCCGACCGCGACTTCGACCGCTCGGCCGGCATCCACTCGATCCCCGCCCGGCTGGGCGTCACCGGCTCGCTGATCGCGTCCGCCGTCCTGCACGTCGTCACCGTCCTCGCGCTGGTGCTTCTGGGCTCCGTCTCCCACATGGGCCCGGCGTACCTCTCGGGCGTGGCCATCGTCGTCGCCCTCCTCATCTACGAACACGCCATCGTGCGCCCCACCGACCTCTCCCGCCTGGACATGGCCTTCTTCAACCTGAACGGCTACGTCTCCGTCGTGTTCTTCCTCGCCACCCTAGTCGACGTCCTGATTCGGTAGCCCGCGCCGGGTGGGGCTCCGCGCGGCTTCGGCGTGGGGCGGACGGCTCCCCCTCCGCGCGCAGTTCCGCAGCGGCGAGCGGAGCCGCAGGACCCGCGCTAGATTTGGGGCGTGCTCCGCGCGGCTTCCACCCAACCCAGCCTGCTCGGCGGCGGCGACCCGGCCGTCGACGGGGGCGCGCTGGCGCGGGTCAGGCGGGTCGCGCTGGACGAGGACGCCTGGGTCGAGCACCTGCCCGGCTGGGTGAGCGGGCACGAGGCGCTGCTCGAGCATCTGGTCCGGACCACCGCCTGGCGAAACGAGCGCCGGCAGATGTACGACCGGATGGTCGACGTCCCGCGCCTCGTTGCCGCGCTGCCGGCGGACGGCCCGGGGCACCCGGTGCTGGAAGAGATCCGCCGCCTGCTGAACGCCCGCTACGAGACGACGTTCGTGAATCTGTCGCTGGGCTACTACCGCGACGGCAGCGACAGCGTCGCGTGGCACGGCGACACCACCGCGCGCGAGCTGCCGCAAGCGATCGTGGCGACGATCTCGCTCGGGACGCCGCGCAGGTTCCTGCTGCGCCCGCGCAGCCGCGCCAGCCGCACGCAGGCGTTCATGCTGGGCTGGGGCGATCTGATCGTCATGGGCGGGTCCTGCCAGCGGACCTGGGAGCACAGCGTGCCCAAGGTGGCGCACGCGTGGCCTCGGATGGCGGTGATGTACAGGCCGGAGTGGAAGAAGCCATGAACAGCGACGGGCAGAGAACGGCGGCCGCGCGGCCGAAGGTCGTGATCATCGGCGCCGGCTTCGGCGGCATCGAGGCGGCCAAGGCGCTGGGCAGCGAATCCGTCGACGTGACGGTGATCGACCGCCTGAACTACCACCTCTTCCAGCCGCTGCTGTACCAGGTGGCGCTGGCGGCGCTCGCGTCGACGGACGTCGCCTACCCGATCCGGTCCATCCTGCGCCACCACCAGAACGTCGAGGTGATGCTGGGCGAGGTCGCCGGGATCGACCTCGGCGCCCGTCGTGTCACGCTGGCCGACGGAAGCGCCCTGCCTTACGACTACCTGGTCGTCGCGGCCGGCGCCGGAACCAGCTACTTCGGGCACGACGACTGGGCGGCGGTCGCGCCGGGATTGAAGGACCTGGACGACGCGCTGGAGGTGCGGCGTCGCGTGCTGCTGGCGCTGGAGGCGGCCGAGCGCGCCACCGACCCGGAAGAGCGGCGGCGCTGGATGACGTTCGTGGTCGTCGGCGGCGGGCCAACCGGCGTCGAGCTGGCCGGCGCGATCGCCGACCTTTCGCGCGACATCCTGCACGCCGACTTCCACCGGGTGCGGCGCGACGAGATGCGCGTCGTGCTGATCGAGGCGGCACCGCGCATCCTGACGGCCTTCGATCCGCCGCTGTCCGACAAGGCCCGCCAGCAGCTGCAGGATCTGGTCGTCGAGGTCCGCAGCGGCGTGCGCGTCGAGAACGTCGACGCGTCCGGCGTGCGCATCGCGGGCGAGCTGATCGAGGCCCGCACCGTGCTGTGGGGCGCCGGCGTGCGGCCCAGCCCCCTGGCGAAGACCCTGGGCGTGCCGCTGGATCGCGCGGGGCGCGTCCTCGTCGAGGCCGACTGCTCCGTCCCCGGTCACCCCGACGCGTTCGTCATCGGCGACATGGCGGCGCTGACGCCGGCGGGGGAGACGGAGCCGCTGCCCGGGATCAGCCCGGTCGCCATCCAGGAGGGGCGGGCCGTCGCGCGCACCATCCTCGGGTCGACGCGCGGCGAGCCGCGCCAGCCGTTCCACTACCTGGACAAGGGGTTCATGGCGACCATCGGCCGCGCGCGCGCCGTCGCCCAGATCCGCCGGCTGCACCTCTCGGGCCTCATCGCCTGGCTCACATGGGCGTTCGTCCACCTCTGGTACCTGGTGGGCTTCCGCAACCGGATAGCGGTCTTCCTCAACTGGATCTGGGCCTACCTGATCTCCAACCACGGCGCCCGCATCGTGATCGGGCGCGGCTCGCGCCAGCCGCCGTCAGTGGATGGGCGCCAGCCGCTCGTCGGGAGCGGTGGTGGTCGGGGACTCCCGGAGCTCGGCCATCGAGACGCGCAGAATGATGGCGTCGCCGGCGGCGTGAATCAGCCCCGTCGGCACGTCGACGGTCGGCCGATGGAAAAATGACCAGCTGAGCGCCATTTCTCGCGCCGCCTGCCGCCGAACGGTCACCCGCAGCGTGTCGACCAGCCAGGTTTCGGTATCGACCAGCGGCGCCTGGATGTCGCCGACCACCGCCCCGTTCGCGTCCAGCACCGGACGCCCGCGCACTTCCGACAGTTTGAGATGCATGTCCCTCGCCCCTTTCCCTCTTCCGCTACAGGGACAAACGTAAGCCGCCGGCCCGGGCATTCAAGGATGCGCTGCGGCCAACCTCAGCAGCTGTTTCCGAAAATGATCAGCGCTTGGGGGCCCAGCTGGTGCCGCTGCCCTCGGCCTGGTGCGCCGGCGCCGGGTGGTCGGGAGACGCCGGGTGGTCGGCTGCGGCGCGCTCGGCCGCGACCTTGGGCGGCGGCGCGGGCCGCGGGTGGTGCACGTCGAAGGCCGGCTTCTGGTTCGGGTCGCAGTTGGGGCCGAACCCGTTGGCGTTGAACCGGTACGACAGGCGCCCGCTGGAGCCGGCGGCCACCGCCTCGATCTCGACCTCGTGCTCACCCGCCCGCGACGGCGAGCAGTACGAGAGCAGGTAGAAGCGTCGCGAGGACGCCTCGATGCGCGCTCCGATGTCGTCGAAGCCGCGCTTGATGTCGGCCGAGTTCTGCGACGCGAACGTCCCCGAGCGGCCGATGCGCGACAGCTGCCGGCGGTCGACCTCTTGCCCGACGCCGATGACGTACGTCTCGAAGCCGGCGCTGTCCAGCGCGCGATCGACGTCCTCGGGCGAGGCCCGATGGGCGCGGTCGGTACCGTCCGTGAAGACGACCAGCGTGCCGAACCGCAGCGGCACGGGCGCGTGCTCCATCTGCTGGGTCAACAGCCGCACGCCCTCGATGACCGCGCCGTTCAGGTTGGTCGACGGGTCACGCGGGCGCCGCATCGCCAGCGCGGTCACGCCGCTGCGAACATTGCCGCCGAAGCCCGACACCTGGGTCAGGTGCGGGCTGCCGTCGAAGGTGTAGACGGCGACCTTCTGATAGGGACCGACGCGCTCGCCGAAGGTCGACGCCGCCTCGATGAGGGCCGGCATGTCGCCCGAGTCGACCACGCTGCCACTCATGTCGATCAGCAACAGCGTGTAGTGGATGGCCGCCACCTGCGGCTCGAGGATCGTCTGCTTGCTCTCGAGGATCGAGACCGGCTGCTGGTCTTCGTAGATCTTGAAGTCCTGCGGGGTCAGGCCGGCGACGGGTGCTCACTTGTGCGTCTCGACCGTGAAATACACCGCCACGTTCGACGGCTTGCGGACGGAGGCGTCGACCATCTGCAGGCGCAGGCCGCAACCGGCAGTGGCGATCATCGAGAGGCCGAACCACCAAAATGAAGCCTTTGGCATAGCCAGACCGCATACCACGAAAAGGGAAAAGGAATTAAGCTTCTGAGGCTGGCTGCCGACGATCACCTCGCCGCACCTTCCGGAAACGCGGAGTCTCACCAGCCATGAACCGAATCCTCAACGTTTCGCGGACCCTGGTGCTGACGGCCACTCTGGCCGGCGGCGCGGCCGAAGCCGCGATCATCCCGGCGGACAAGCTGCCCGAGTCACCGCTGCCGCTGCCCCCGCCCGGCGCCGAGGCCAACTACATCAGCGCCGTGCACACCGCGATTCACCGGCGGTGGACCGACAATTTCTTGCGGCTCATCGGCGAGAAGCTGGAGCCGACGAACCCGCTGAACGTGCCCGACCGCAGCGCCGAGGTCGACCTGGTGATCGGGGGCGACGGCCAGCTGCTGTCGGCGCAGGTGACCCGTTCGTCCGGGTTCCCCGGGTTCGACGACGCGGTCCTCGAGATCCTGCGCGACGCCTCGCCGTTTCCGCGGCCGCCCTCGGAGGTTCGCTCTGACGACGGGACCACCCACTTTCATTGGCTGTTCGCGCGCGATCAGCGCCGCGACTCGGGCATCGGTATCCGCAAGACGTTCGACCCGATCGCGACGGCGCTGCCCAAGCTGCTGCAGCAGGGGCGCCGCGACGAGGCGCTGAACCGCGTCGCCTACGCGCGCGGCAACGGCGAGCACGTGGGCGAGCAGTTCACGATGCTGGCGAACGACTGGCTGCGCGCCTCGCTGCACCAGCCCTGGACCACGGTGCGCATCGCCAAGATCGTGGGCGCGAAGGGCGACCCGGAGGCGATCAACTGGCTGAAGGCGTCGCTGCGGCGGGCAGAGCTGGCGGGCGCGGCGGGCGAAGCGCTGACCGCGCTGAAGGTGCCCGTGTGCCCCCTGGTGAAGGACATGCTGGAGGGGGCCAACCCGGCCGATCAGGCGAACGCGGCCGCCGCGCTGGCGACCGCCGGCGACCCCGCCTGCCTGAACGGGCTCGTCAAAGTTCTGACGTCGAACAAGGCCGCGCCCGACACGCGCGCCGCCGCGGCCACGGCGCTGGGCGCGATCGACGATCCGTCCATCAAGAAGGTGCTGGTCGCCGCCGGTGAGGACACCAAGCCGGAGGTCAAGGCGGCCGCCCTCCTCGCGCAGGTGCGCCCGGGCGCCGGCCGATCGAAGGTGTTCCTGGTCGAGCCGTTCCTGCGCGACCCCTCGCCGCTCATGCGGGCGGCGGCGGCCGCGGGCGTCGTGCGCGCGGGCGGCGACGCCAACCTGGCGGACCTCTACGTGCTCTTCAAGGAGAACGACCCCCGCCCCTGCCTGGCGGCGCTGAAGGAGCTCGAGCGACTGCAGACCGAGGAGTCGACCCGGCTCATCGCGCGCCTCATGCACCGGCCGCAGCCCGACGTGCAGCGCATGGCGGCCGACATCTTGATCCGCCGCGGCGCGCGCGACGCGTTCCCCGCGTTCAAGAGCTTCCTCGAGCCGAACGCCGACCCGGCCATGCGTGGCCGCGCGCTGGTCGCCGCCGACGACGCCCAGCTGCAGGCCGCCATCGCCGACGCGAAGCTGGGCATCTGGGTGTTCCGCGCCCTGCTGTTCCGCGGGCAGCCCGATCAGGCGGCCGACTGGTTCATCGCGCGCGGCACGAAGCTGTCGCCCGCCGAGCAGGCCGACGCGATGGCCGACTGGGTCACGTACGCGCCCGCGATGCGGGTGGCGGCCCCCGCCGTCGCGGCCGCGCCGGCACCGCCGGCGCCCCCTGCCCC
>CAZPUH010000162.1:0-3701 GCA_964589215.1 uncultured Myxococcales bacterium
GGTCGCGGCCGCGATCGCGGGAGGCGGCGGCCGGCCCGGCGGGCGGGACGCGGCGGCCGGCGGCGGCGGCGCACCCGAGCATGAGCATGGCTGAAACTGCGGCTGTCGACGTGGTGTTGAGCATCAAAACTTCATGTTGAGGGTTAACCCAAAGTCCTGCGTGAGCGCGGTGTACGTCCCGGCGGCGGTCGGGCGCGCCGTCCCCGCCGCGCGCCCCTGACAACCGGGGTTCGCCAGGTCGCCTTCGTGGGCCGCGCACTCGGTGGCCTGCGTCGGATCGAACGCGGAGCGGGTGACCGTCACGCCGGGCATGATGGTAAGCCCGTAGCCGCCGCTGAGCCACACCCTCCGACCGAGGCGCAGCTGGGCCAGGATGACCGGCTCGAACTTGAGCCCGTCGACCGCGGCGGCGTTGACGTCGGCGGCGTCGACAGCGCTGGTCTCGACCCGCAGCTCGCCGCCGATGCGCACGCGTTCGTGCCACCAGTACGCGAGCCGGACCCGCGTATCCAGCACGTCGTGGAACCCGCGGTGAAGGACGATGTGGTCCGGCACGCCCGAGGCGTCCAGGACCGGGCTGACCAGGCGGATGTCGATCCGGTCCTGCAGGTGCAACCAGAGCCAGCGCGCCGTCACCGACAGCTCCAGCCCGCGCCGGGAATGCCAGGTCACTCCGGCGATCAGCACGTCCGGCAGCCGGTAGGTGGCGTCGCCGAAGACGCAGCGGCCCGTCTGGCCGCCCGCGCAGGTCAGCGGACCGCCGCCCAGGCTGGGCGGCAGGGTGACCGTGGACTGCTGGCCGGCCACCTCGACGCCGGTCACGGGCGAGGCGAGCGGCCGGCTCTGGTAGGAGACGCCGAACTCGAAGTTGCGCCGCCGCCAGTAGACGCCGCCGCCCAGGGTCAGCGAGAACCGGGCGCCGCCCAGCCCCTGGCTGGACGCCACGTGAACGCGGGCGGCCGCGGCCGGGTCCTCGCACGGCTTCATGCTCCCGCAGGGGGGGCGGTCGGCGTCCAGCGCGGTGTCCTCGGCGAAGTCGAGGCTCCCGGTCGAGAACAGGAACCCGGGGGCCAGGCCGACCCGCAGGTCGTTCCCGAATCGGATGGCCAGCGCGGGCACCAGGGCCAGGTTCCGCAGGTCCAGGCTCAACATCTGATAACGTGTCGGCTCGTTGCCGGCGGAGGAGATCGGAAAGTGGATCTGCTCGAGGTAGGGCATGTACGTGGCGAAGGCCAGCGTGAAGCGATCGCTGCCGAACCCCAGCGCGACGTAGCTGCCGGGACCCGGCGGCCACTGGAATGGCTGGCGGAAGTCGTGCGCCGTCGCCGAACCCGTGGCCCGCGGCCCGCCCGGCCTCCCGTCATCGAAGATCGGCGCGCGATCGACGGTGACGGACGAGGACCGAACGGTGCCGGCGACCATGATCTGGAACCCGCGCATGAGCCCCAGCGCCGCCGGGTTCCAGTAGATGGCCCCCAGATCGCCCGACGTCGGGCCCGCGAACGAGAAGCCCCCCACGAACGGATCGTCGATGGGCGAGGCGGCCGCGACGCGCCCGAACCCCAGCCCGGCCAGCAGCCCAGCCGAGGCGAGCGCGGCGGCCCGGGCGGCCGACCGATTGGCCCACAGCGACGGCGCGCGGCGCGTCCGGGCGAAACCCATGAGGGAACGCGACCTTATATGAAGGGCGCCGGTGCGGCAATCCTTGACGGTGCGATCCGTGCGTGGCTAACATCGCGCCCCATGGCCGCGCCGACGGGCCTCCGTTCCCCCACACGGCTCCGCTGCGGTCTCGCGCTCCTGGCGTTGGCGACGGCGTGCTCGACGCGCGTGACGTCCGAGAGTATCGCCGAGTGGAAGACCACGCAGAAGGGTCCCGAGCGCTTGCACGAGGCGCTGGCCGATCATGGCGTGCCCGCCAAGCTGCGCGCCGAGGCCGCCGTCGCGCTGGTCGACATCGGCCACGACGAAGAGGTTGACCAGATCCTGGCCAGCGCGCCCGCCGACGATCGGGCGGAGATCGCGAAGGCGCTGGAGCCGCTCTACGAAGTCGCGATGAAGGATCCGTCGCCCGAAAAGGCGCTGGCGTACCGCGACGCGCTCTTTTCGCTGCGGGCCGTCGCGCCCGCCGAGGAGCAGAAGCGGATCGACGACGCGCTGCTGGCCTCGCTGGAGGTCGAGATGAAGGCCGGCAAGCCGCGGCAGGGCCGCCACTCGATCGACAAGATGCTGACGGCCATCGGCGCGGGTTCGGGGGCGATGCTGGTCGCCGTGCTCTCGACGCCCGAGGCGCCGTACCTTCCGGCGGCCGAGATGCTGGGCAAGGTCGGCGACGAGGCCAGCCGGGACAAGGGCGCCGCGGCGCTGATCGCGCGCGCCCCGCAGATTCGCGCGGCCGAGAAGTCTCCCGAGAAGCTGGATCGGGCCGTGGGCGTCATCGGCGGGCCGACCGCCGTGAAGTACCTCGAGCACGACGTGAGCGCCGGCAAGCCGGAGGACGCGCTGATCGCGACCCGCGCGCTGGCCGAGCGGCGCGACCCGACGGTGCTGCCGTTCGCGTTGAAGATCGCCGCCGACCCCAAGGCCAACAAGGCGCTGCGCGACGAGATGTTCGGGGTCGTCGAGACGATCGGCGGGCTCGAGGCTGAAAAGGGGCTGCTGGGCATCATCTCGTCCGACAAGGAAGAGATCGTCCGCTACCGCGCGTTCGAGGCAGTCCTGGGCGCGCGCAAGGCCGAGGGGATCGTCCCGGCCCTGGAAGCTTTCCCGGCCAGCGCCACCTACAAGAAGGTCGATGTCGACGACCTGCTGGTCAAGTTGATCGAGAAGCTGGGACAGTCCGCCCGGCCGGCGCTGGTGCAGGCTCTGGGGTCGCGCGTGCCGCTGGCGCGCATGACCGCGGTGATGGCGCTGGGGCAGATGGGCGGGCCCGCGCAAGCCGCGGCGCTGGCCAAGCTGACCTCCGACAGCGCGACGATCAAGGGGTTCCCGGCCGGCGACACGGTCGGGAAGGAGGCGGCAGAGGCCGCCGAGGCTGTTAAGAAGAGATCCTGACCATGGCGCTTCCCGGTCGAAAAACCCTCCGACAGTTCCAGTGCAACGAACGGCTCTGGGTGACCTTCCGCCGCATGGCGGAGGATCAGGAGAAGGAGATCGACGACGTCATCGGCGACGCGATGGAAGCGTACGCCCAGCTGTCCGGCTATCAGACGGGGATCAACGCCCTGTCCGAGGGACAGGCGACGCCGCCGCCCGACGCGCTCTCCGAGTCGGAGAGCGACACCGACGCGCAAGAGGACGACGATTCGGACTACCCGCTGCGCCGCCCGACGCCCGCCATCGCGGCGACCGCGCTGGCGCCGCCGCCGCCGCCCATGGCGCCCCCGTTGCCGCCGCCGCTGCCCCCCGCGATGCCGACGCCGTCACGGTCGCGCTTCGCGCCGCGCGTGCCGCAGCCGAGCGGCCTGCACATGCTGGACGGGCCGGTCACGCCGCCGCCGCATCCGCACGCGGGCGGCGCGCTCACGTACGACGGGGCGCCGTCGGCCGCCGCGCCGCCGCCCGTGTACCTGGTCTTCGACAACCAAAAGTACCGGATCGACAAGGAGCAGTTCATCATCGGGCGAGGCAGCAAGTCATCCGACCTGCCCATCAAGGACGGCAACATCTCCCGCAAGCACGCGGCGGTCATCCGGCGGAAT
>CAZPUH010000163.1:0-6176 GCA_964589215.1 uncultured Myxococcales bacterium
GCCTCCGCCAGCTGGCCACGCAGGCGCGCCACCTCGCCGGGCCCGGCCGTCGATCGGTCGATGTCGTGCCGGGCTTCGTAAGCGGCCAGCAGCTGCCGGTCGATCTTGCGCACGGGGATCAGCAGGTTCGGATCGTCGGCGAACGGGTCCTTGAAGAAGAGCGACCGCAGCTTGGCCTCCGCCACCTTGCGCTCCTGGTGGACGCGCTGCGATTCGGCCAGCACGCGCGCGACGGCGGCGCTGCCGCGCGGCTCTCCTCGCCACTGCCTCATCGCCTCGTACATCAGGTCGGCGTCCGTTTTCTCCTCGGACTGGTCGTCGGTCGATGCCGCCGACGGCGACTCGGCTGCGGCCGCCGCCAGCTCCGCCATCAGCTCGCGACGCTGCGCTTCTTCAGCGGCGGCGCTCGAACGACGGCCGTGCGCGCGCGCCGCCAGGGGCGCCCCCACCACGAAACAAACCAACAAAATCGTCGCACGCATTTCGAACCTCCGACAACTACGCGCGCATCGTACCTCCCGCTTTTGGCGCCGCAAGTCGAATCACGGCGACCGACACAAATAATATTCTAGGAATTCCGCTGGTTACCGTTCTGGAACGTCGCGGCGGGAACGGCGCTCAGGGTTTCCCCGGATCGGCCAGCAGCCCGTCGAGCGCCCAGGTTGACAGCCAGCCGAACGCCCGCGTAGCGGCTTCCTCGTCGGTGCGGCCGACGGCCAGCCGCTCGCACACGAGCCCGAACGTCGTCCCCTCGACCAGCGGCTCCAGCGCCTCTCGCTCGTCGGCGGCCAGCCCCCGGTGGTAGACCGCCACGTCCTGACGCCACACGAGCGCGCCGCCGCCCGACGCGGTCGGCGGGCCGGGGTCCGCCTCGCTCTGCCCGTCCTCGCGCAGCGAGGCCCACAACGCGAGCGCTGCGTCGCCCGCCGCGACGAACCGGTGCGCGTCGATCAACCGCAGCGGAAGCTGCGCGAACGACTCCGGCGGCAGCCCGCGCAACCGGTCGACGGTCAGCACCGCCTGATCGGCCAGGTCGAAGACGTCCGCGCGCGCCCACTCGAGCCGGGCCAGCTCGATCAGCTCGGGCTCGTCGGTCCGACGCGCCGCCAGCCAGTCGGGAAAGCCGCGCCCGATCCAGCGCAGCGACGGATCGCGCGACGGAACGTCGGCGACGAAAGCGACGGCCGTTTCGGCGAAGGCCTCCGGCCCCAGCGCCCGCGCGACGCGCGGGAACTGCGACTCCAGCGCCTCAGCGACGCGCAGGCGGTACATCGTGGCGTAGACCTGCAGGCGCTCCTCTGCGGTCGCGCGCGCGTCCCCGACGACCAGCTCCACCGCCTGGTGGCCCCGGCCGACCGGCAGGCCTGTGATGCGGGCAAAGAGATCACGCTGCAGCCGCGCCAGCTCGTCGGTGTCAGGCCGCATCGCGCCCCTCGCCGCCCCGCGCGGCCCCCGCCGCGACGGCGCGTGCCCGGTCGAGCTCGGCCGCCAGCTGGTCGAATGGCGGGACGTGCGCGTCCCACTCGATCATCGTGGCGCGCGTCCCGAACCTCCGGACCGCGTCACCATACAGCTGCCACACCTCGTCGCGAACGGCTGCGTCGTGCGTGTCGATCAGCAGCTCGCCGTCGGCGCTGTGGCCCGCGAGGTGGACCTGTCCGATCCGCTCGGCGGGCATCGCGGCCAGATAGTCGTGCGCGTCGAAGCCGTGGTTGTGCGCGCTGACGTAGACGTTGTTGACGTCCAGCAGAATGCCGCAGTCCGCGCGCCGGGCGACCTCTGCCAGGAACTCGGCCTCGCTCATCTCCGAATCGCGGAACGCGAGGTAGCTGGACGGGTTTTCCAGCAGGATGCGCCGCTGCAGCCGGTCTTGCACGGCCGAGACGCGGGCGACGACGTGGGCCAGCGCGCCCGCGGTGTACGGCAGCGGCAGCAGATCGTGCGCGTTGAAACCGTGCGCGGTGCCCCAGCACAGGTGGTCCGAGATCCAGGCCGGCTCGACCGCGCGCGCGAGCGCGTCCAGCCCGTCGAGGTAGGCCTGGTCCAGCGGGTCCGTCGAGCCGATCGACAGCGACACCCCGTGCAGCACGACCGGGTAGTCACGGCGGACCCGCTCGAGCACGCGGCGCGGGTTACCGCCCGGCACCATGAAGTTCTCCGAGATCACCTCGAACCAGCCGATCGGCGGCCGTCGTTCGACGACCTCCTGAAAATGCTCGCGCCGCAGCCCCAGGCCGAAACCCAGGTCGGGGAACAGCGGTTCTCGTCGCGCGGTGGTCATGACGTGGGCGGTGAGACGCGGCGGCGGAACGACCGCCGCCGCGAACGAGGTTTCCCCAAGCTTACTTCGAAGACTCCACCGTGCCGCCCTTCGCGGCGCACTCCTTCTTGGTCATCTTCACGTTCCCCTGCCCCTTGCAACCGTTCTGCCCCTTGCAGGCGTTGCTGGCGCCCTTGCAGCCGCCCTGCCCCTTGCAGGCGTTGACGCCGTGACACATCACCTCGTCGCTGGCCTTCGCCGAGGCGACCGCCGCAGCACCCATCGTGAACAACCCCGCGACGGACGCGGCAATCATGGCTCCCTTGATCGTCATGGTCTCTCTCCTTGAGCAGGTTCACCGGTGCTACGCGCGCCGCCGCCCGCGGTTACTATCTTTTTGCTTCTCTGCCCCCGAGAGCGTCCTGCGCCCCCCGCGACGAACTCCGCTGGGCCAAGCCCAGCTCCGTTCACGCGATTCTAGCCGCCCGGGGTTAACATGCGGCGGTTGACAGCCGCGTTGCTGGTGATGTGGGCCGTGGTCCTGGGGAACGCCGTCACGTTCGCGGGCCGCCTCCGCTGGCCGCACGCCGTGGCGTCGACGGACTTCAGCTCCTACGTGACCGGCTGGTGGATGGTGTTGCACGGTCAGGCGGACCTCCTTTACGACCAGGCGGCGCAGACGGCCGCGCAGCGGGTCGTGATGGGCACGCCCTTCGACGACGGACTGATGGCCTTCCTCTACCCGCCCTACGTGGCCGTGGCGGGGCTGCCGCTGGGAGTTGCCGCCGATCGCTTCGGGGAACCGGCGGCCTACGCCCTCTGGGCGCTGGCCAACGTCGCCTTCGCGGCGCGGCTGGCGTGGCTGGCGTCCGACGAGCTGCGCGCGGAAGGGCGGGCGCGCCTGCTGGTCTGGCTCTGGGTCTTCGCGTTCTTTCCCGTGCTCAGCAACCTCGCGCTCGGACAGCTGTCGCTGCCGCTGGCGGTGGCCGCCTTCGAGCTGTTTCGCGCCGTCCGCGACGGCCGCCCCACGAAGGCCGCCACGTGCCTGGCCGCGCTGGCGATCAAGCCGCAGCTGCTGCCGCCCGTCGTGATGTGGCTGGTCGCGCGCCGCGCCTGGCCCGCGCTGCGGAGCGGCGCGGTGGCCGGCGCGGTGCTGGCGCTCGTCCCGGCGATCGCGCTCGGGCCGCGCGTGTGGCTCGAGTACTTCCGCCACATCCACACGCTGGAGCGGTTCTTCGCGCCGGGTGTGCCGCTCAACATGGTCAACCTGCGCGGACTGCTGTTGCGCCTCGCGCCCAGCGCCGAGCCGCGCATCGACGCGATCGCGTACGCGCTTTGGGCGCTGTCGCTCGCCGGCCTGGCGCTGGTGCTGTCGCGCCGCCGCGGCGACCCGCGCGACCCGCACGGCCGGGAGAGCTACGCGCTGTCGATCGTGGTGGCGCTGCTCGGCAACCCGCACCTCTTCAACCAGGAGGTCGCGCTGGCGGTGGTGCCGTTCGCGCTGCACCTCGCGTGGCTGCGCGCGCGGGGCCTGCCCTGGCGCCGGTTCGCGCTGTTCGTGCTCGCCTGGCCGCCGGGCTACGCGGTCGCGCGCCTCTGCGACCTGACCGCCACCGCGCAGTCGCCGTTCAGGACGCCCGTCGACCCGGTGCTGGTCGGACTGCTCGTGCTGCTGTTCGCCATGCGGCAGACGATCCGCCCGAGCGCGGGATCCCCCACGGATCCCGCGCCCGGACGGTCGTGACTCTGAACGGCTGAGGCGTTACTGGCAGAGCGGCTCTTGCGTGCCGCTGCTCGTGCTGTCACCGGGGTTAGTGTCGGCAATCCGCACATTCGTCATTCGACCCGACGAGTCGGTGAGCGTCAGCGTCAGCCCCACCGTCGCGTTCACCGGCAGCTGCCACGCCCCGTAGGACAGGTGCTGCGCCGGCTGGCCGTTCACCGAGACCGCCTGGATCGGCAGCACCACGTTCTCGATGTAGACCTGGTTGGCGTTGCCGGACTTGCCGCGGACGACGACCCCGCCCGTCACCGGGCACGGCACGTACTTCCAGCTGGTCCCGCCCGGATTGCCGACGCCGTACCCCAGCGCGTTGAAGGCGGCGCGGCTCAGGTCCAGGTGCCCCGTCGACGCGCAGGCCGGGTTCGAGTCCAGCGGGCACTCGTCGACGATGGTGGCGATGATCGACTTGCCGCCGTTCGTGATCTGCGCGCACGCGCCGCAGTGGTTGACCGTCTCGAAGCTCGACCCGCTGGCGCCCGGGATCGCGGCGAAGTACGCGGGGTACGCGATGTTCTGCACGGTGTCGGAGTCCTGGCCGCTCGGCTCGTGACCGGTGTAGCCGCAGGCCGTGCGGTAGCCCAGGTTGTCCTGTCCGGTGCCCTGGCCGAAGTAGTACCAGGTGAAGGACGCGTTGCCGTTGAATGGTCCCCAGCCCGACGATGGGAACGTGCACGCGCTGGCGGAGGAGCCACCCGACCCCGTCGAGCCGCCGGTCGCGACGCGGCCGCCCGTCCCGACGGTGCCGCCCGTCGCGACGGCGCCGCCCGTCCCCAGCTTGCCCGCCGAGCCGGTCGATCCACTGTTCTCGCCACCGCTCGCGCGGGTGCCGCCGGTGCCGGTCGCCGCCCCGCCTCCGTTTCCGGCAGAGCCGACCGCGCTCACCGTCGGGCGATAGTTGCCGCCCGTCGCGTTCGCGCAGAAGCCGAACGACACGCTGCCGCCCGGGTTGATCGCCGCGTTGTAGGCCATGGGCGTGGCGGTCAGGTTCGCGCCGGAGCTGACCTGGTTGGCGCTCCAGACGTTCGCCAGCGTCGACTGATTCAGGTTGATGACGACGGTCCAGCCGGTGGTCGCCGTCGCGCCCGCGTTGCTGACCGTGACGTTCGCGCAGTAGCCCGAGCCCCAGTCGTTCGACAGCGCGATCGTCGCCGACGTCGAGCCGGAGGTGAGCGCCGAGACGACTTGCGAGTCGGGGGCGCCGTCGTTGCAACCGGCGGCGAGCGCGAGAAGCACGGCAGCGGGGAGCCAGCGGCGGCGCCGCGGGATCCTCTCCTCGCGTCGCGCGGCGAGGGGAACGGAGTGAAGGCGGGACGACGACGGGGGCATCTGGGTCATGCGGTCTCCTTCAAGAGAGGCGGTTGCCAAGGAGCCCGCGCCTCTCGCAAGAACCGCGCCCCACGACCAGGCCGCCATCTATGCGAGATCACATGACCAGTTTTGCGATTTCGCCGCTGGCGCGCGCGTTCCGGGTGGGGGTTTCCCCCCCGTCGACCCCGGCGCCTAACGTGGCGCGCCCACGAAGGATTCCGGAGCGCCGGGCAGCGGTGCCGCGCGCGACGCTAGAGGACGCCGCCGTCGGGCGACGGGGGCGCGCCGCCGTCGGGCGGCAGCTCCTCGCGGTAGCCGAGCAGCGTGTTCTTCTGGTCGAGCGGCGTCAGCTTCACGGCGACCTTCGAGTCCGCGAACGTGTACGCGCGCGTCTGCACCGGCACGTAGCCGTCGGACTTCACGACGACGTCCAGCGGCCCCGAGTCGCGCGGCCGCTGCACGACCAGCGGCTGGTGCGGCGCGATGATCCCCAGCCGCTTCTTCCCCCAGAACACCATCGCCTTCTTGTTCGACGGGTTGATCGTGAAGATGATCTTCACGTTGGGCGACGGTGGCGCGACGGCCGGCGGCGGCGCCGCCACGCCGACCGGCAGCGGCGGCGCCTGATTGGCGGCGTGCAGCGCCAGCGCGCCCAGCGACGCGACCGCCGCGACGGCCAGGCCGATCGACCAGCGCTTTGCCCGGCTCGCGGTCATTCGCCGCAGCACCCTCCCCCGCCGGCCTTGTCGCCGTTGGTCGGCGCCGGGGGCGGCGGACCGGGCGGGTACTTGTTCCAGGGCTCGGGGACGTACTCCAGGATCGGCT
>CAZPUH010000164.1:0-2443 GCA_964589215.1 uncultured Myxococcales bacterium
GCTCGGCTGCGCGTCCAGCGCGGCTGCCAGCGATCGCACGGCCGCCACGTCGCCGCTGGCGACGCGGCGGCTCACCGCGCCCGAGCGGTCGATCAACGTGAAGTGATCGCTGTGCAGGATCGGCCCGCCCTGGGTCTGGACGACCGATTCGCCCAGCCCGCGCGCCACGGCCCGCACCGTGCCTGCGTCGGTCGCCAGCAGCCGCCAGCGCGGATCGGGCGCCCCCCAGCGGGCGGCGTAGGCGCGCAACACCTCGGGCGTGTCGTTGTCCGGATCGACGGAGAACGACACGAACCGCGCCTCCGGTGACGCGACCATCCGGCGCAGCGCCGCCAGCCGGGCGCTGAGCGTCGGGCAGGCGCCCATGCAGCGGGTGAAAATGAAGTCGACGACCACCGGGTGCCCTGTCAGGTCCGCCGCCGTGAACGGCCGCCCGTCCTGATCGCGCGCGCGGAAGTCGATGAGCCGCGCCGACGGCGCAGGTGCCGGGGCCGCCGGTTCAGCGCGCGCGGGCAGCGGCGACTCGGCGGCGGCCAGCAGCGCCTGCTCCAGCGAAGGCCAGCCGCCGTCAGAAGCGCTCTGGCCGGTCACGTCGGCGGCCCCGCGGACCCAGCCGTTCCCGTCGACGGCGAACATCCAGTGGCGGGCGTCCAGCAGGCCGGCGGCCGCGGCGCGCGCGCTGTCGGAGAGGCCCATCTGCGCGGCGACCTGCGCCAGCACCCCCGGATCAAGCGGCGCCACGTGGCGCGCCGCGCCGGGTGAAGCCACGGTTGGTAGTCCACCGACCAGCAGCGTCACCCAGCCCGGTTGGCGCCCCGTGCGCGCGCGAACGGCGCCGGCCAGCGCGTCGACCCGGGCGGTCACCTCACCGTCGTCGGCGCCGCAGCCGGGGAAGCGCAGCTCCAGGATCCAGGGACGCCCGGCCACGTCGTTCGACCAGGCGGCCGCGCGCGCGTCCAGCGACGGCAGCAGAAACGGCAGCGTTCGCTTCAGCGGCGCGCGGCGTTGCGTCCACGTGGGGTCCAGCCGATGCCCGAGCCACACGCCCGCCACGACGACGGTCGCCACGGCCAACATCCCGGCACCCAGATAGCGGAGGACCGCGCCCGCGTCGGGGCGAGGCGCCGTCTCGCTGAGCGTGCCCACGTCGATGACGTAAGTCGCGGCGCGCCGCCGCGCCAGCCGGGACCCACCGGACATCCCCGGTGCCCCCGACTTGCGGCCATCAGCCGCGTGACTACTTCGGATTGGAGCTGGACCTTCCCCCGTGCGCCCCGTCGAGCCCCCATTTCCCGTCGTCGAACCCGCCGATCCTTCGCGGTCGCCCGGCGACGCCGTGCTGGCGGCGAAGCTGGAACAGATCTGGAAGTCGCCCCCGGGGCTCTGGGGCTGGCTGACGACGGTCGACCACAAGCAGATCGGGCGCCGCTACCTGGTGACGTCGCTGCTGTTCCTGGCCGTCGGCGGCGTCGAGGCGCTGCTCATGCGCGCGCAGCTGATCGGCCCCGACCGGCGGCTGATGTCGCCCGAGGCCTACAACCAGCTGTTCACGATGCACGGGCTCACCATGATCATGTGGTACGCGGCGCCCGTCCTGTCGGGGTTCAGCAACTTCCTGGTGCCGCTCTTCATCGGCGCGCGCGACATGGCGTTCCCGCGGCTGAACGCCTTCAGCTATTGGATGTTCCTCACTTCGGGGCTGCTGCTGTACGGCAGCGTGCTGTTCGCGCAGGCGCCCGACGCCGGCTGGTTCGCGTACGTGCCGCTGGCCGGCAAGCGCTGGGACGCCGGCCCCAACATGGACTTCTACGCGACGGCAATGACGGCGCTGACGATCTCGACGACGGCCGGCGCCATCAACTTCATCGTCACCATCTTCAAGCACCGCGCGCCCGGCATGACGCCGGCCCGCATGCCGCTGATGCTCTACAGCACCGGCACCATGTCGTTCCTGTCGGTGCTGGCGCTGCCCGCGCTGACCGCCGCCTGCGTGTTCCTGGAGCTGGACCGCCAGTGGGGGACGCACTTCTTCGACCCGCGCTACGGCGGCGACCCGCTGCTGTGGCAGCACCTCTTCTGGTTCTTCGGCCACCCGTGGGTCTACATCGTGTTCCTGCCCGCCACCGGGATGGTCTCGATGATGGTGCCGGTCTACGCGCGCCGACCCATCGTCGGGCACCCGATCGTCGCGGCCTCGACGGTGCTGACCGGCGTGGTGGGGATGGGCGTGTGGGTGCACCACATGTTCGCGGTCGGCATGGCCCAGATGTCGATGAGCTTCTTCAGCGCGGCCAGCATGACCATCTCGCTGTTCAGCACGATCCAGATCTTCTGCTGGATCGCGACGCTGTGGCTGGGGCGGCCGGTGCGCACGACGGCGCTGCTGTTCGTGCTGGGCTTCATCGCGACGTTCGTCGTGGGCGGGCTGTCCGGGGTCATCACG
>CAZPUH010000165.1:0-5563 GCA_964589215.1 uncultured Myxococcales bacterium
GGGCGGCCCCGACCTGACGCTGGCCGAGATGAACGAGGCCTGCAGCCTGATCGCCGAGGCGGCCGATCCGGACGCCAACATCATCTTCGGGTCGGTCATCGACGCCCACGCGGGCGACGAGGTCCGCATCACCGTCATCGCCACCGGCTTCAACTCGCACGCGCACGAGCAGCCGATGCCGACGCCGGTGCGCGGCGCGGTGCGCGGTCGTGAAGGGCAGATGGCGCTGCCGATGCAGGCCGCGGCGATGCAGCAGGCCGTGCAGGCGACGATGCCGGCGCAGCAGGCGGTGCCGTGGCCGCAGCCGTCGAACCCCACCCCGCGGGGCGGCTACTCGGTGCCGTCGGTGCGCGCCGCCGCCCCCGAGCCGGAGAGCATCAACACGGACGACTTCTACCTGCAGATGGAGCAGGTGCCGCCGGCCGCCCTCGCCTCGCCGGCGCCCATCGGGAACGGCAGCGAGTGGACGCCCGCCGAGCGGATCGACCGCCCGGTCATCCGGCCGCAGAACGCCGGCACGGCGCCCCTGGTCCGCCGCGCCAGCGGGCAGGCGCCGCCGCAGCGCCCGCAAGACGAGCTGGGCGTGGAAGAGTCCGAGTTCGACAAGCCGACCTACCTGCGCCGCGGCCTCTACGCGCCCGAATGACGTGAGCCTCCGCCCGACCGGGCGGAATCGCGCAACAGACAGACCCCATGTGCCGACAACGGCACATGGGGTTTTTGTCATGGATGGGCGCCGAGGTCCTGCAGACCGTCTGGCCGGCCGGATGCGCGGCATGCGACCGCGCGATCCCCGACGAGGCGCTCTTCTGCGGGGCCTGCAACCTGTCGATCAATCCGCTGGTCGGCGCCTGCCCGGGCTGCGCGCTGCCCCTCGCTGCCCCCGGCGACGCCCCGGCGGACGCCCCGGCGGACGAGGGCGGCCACGACCGCTGCGCGACCTGCCGGCGCGTGCCGTTTCCGTTCGTCGCGGCGACCAGCGGATTCGAATACGGCGAAGCGCTGGCCGAAGCCCTGGTCCGCATGAAACACGGCGGCCGGCGGGACCTGGGGCGGCGGCTCGCGCGCCTGCTGGCGCAGCCGCTGGCCGAGGCGCTGGCGCGGGGTCGGTTCGAAAGTGGGGACGCCGTCGTACCGGTGCCGCTGCACCCTTCCAAGCTGCGGGCGCGCGGGTTCAATCAATCCGTCGAGCTGGCCCGCTGGGCGATGGCCGGCCTCTCCGCCGCCCGGGCGCTATCGCCGCGTCCGCCGCTGCCTCGGCTGGAGCCGCACCTGCTGCAGCGGACGCGCCCCACGGCGGAGCTCGGGCGCGCCGGCCCGGCGGCGCGGCTGGCGGCGGTGGCCGGGGCCTTCGCCGTCGCCGAACCCGCCCGCCTCCGCGGGCGCCGCGTGCTGCTCGTCGACGACGTGTTCACCACCGGCGCGACCTTCAGCGCGTGCGCCGACGCGCTGGTCAGCGCCGGCGCCCGGGCCGTCCACGTGCTGTCGCTGGCGCGCGCCGTGTGATCGGCCTAGAAGCCGATGCCGGCAGAGAACACGAAACCGTGGCCGAAGTGCTTGTCGCTGGGGGTGGTGTAGGTCGCGGTCGTGGAGTCGTAGTAGGCCGAGCCGGTCTCGCCGTAGGTGTTGAAGAAGTAGCCGCCCTCGACCCGGATCTGCACCGACGAGAGCCGCCCCAGCAGGATGCCGATGGTCGGCTGCAGCGTGAGGCCGCTGGCGCCCGAGCCCCCGAGCGACATCTCGGCCCAGCGGATCTGGCCCCCGATGTAAGGGGTGAAGTCCTCGCGCAGCAGCGGGTAATAGGCGCCCAGCGCCGCGTCGGCGAAGAACCGGCCGTTGGCGCCGCCGCCGATGTCGACGGCCACGTCGGCCATCCAGCTGCGCGCATCGTAGAGCCAGAACAGACCGCCGCCGGTGAGCGCCTCGAACTTGCCGTCCTGCGAGTTGAACGGCAGGAGGGTCGTGAGCCGCAACCCGAACGACCGGTTGGCCTCGCGACGGTTCAGCGCCTGGGTCTCCTTGTCGGTGACCGTCTCCAGCTCGGCGCTGTCACGCACGGGCTTGCCGGTCTTCATCCCGTTCACGAGCCGCTGGATGGCGACGTCCAGCTCGTCGGGGCCGCCGTTGATGAGGATGCTGTCCCAGTAGACGACCTGCGCGGTGCCGGTCGCGTACGCCGTCAGGCGCAGGCGGGCCGAGTTGCCGAAGTGCGTGAGCCGCACGACCACCGACAGCTCCGCGCCCAGCGAGGCGCCGATCTGGGCGGCGACGGCCGGCGCCGGCTCCGGCGCGGGCATGGGCGCGACGCCAGGCGCGGCGGGTGCGGGCGGCGTGCGCGGGGCCTCGATGACGGCGTAGACGCCGGCCTTCTGCAGGTGGTCCCTCAGGATGTCGTCGGCCGCCGAGAGGATCTCGGGTGCGACATTGTCGCCGGAGACGGGCAGCACGGCGACCGTCTGCAGGCGCGGCGGTGGCGCCGCATGTGCGATGGACACGCCCACACCAGCGAGCGCGACGGAGAGACCGAGGAGTCGAACCGCGAAGCGTGCACCACGGGAGGCAGTGATCATGGGCGGGTTTCCTTTGGGGGTGAAACGGCGATCCGGCCGTCGTGTTCTCCTCGTGCAATCGAAAGACCATCGGTCGTCGAGCCAAAGGAGCCTGCGGAGGTGCGGTTTGCCCCACGCGTTGTGCACCGGCGTGTCGTCCAGTGCCCAATATCGGACATAAATGTCAGGCACTCGATAGCGCGCCGCGACAACCGGAGGCGGTCAGGGAGCCGGCGCGGGCGCGGGCGGGGTCAGCGGCGGGGGCGTCCCGACAGGTCGCCCCGTCCACGGGTCGACGGCGGGTGCTCCGGGCGGCGCAAACGTGGGCGCGGCCGGCGCGCCGAACGTGGCACCGCCCAGCGGCTGCGTGGCCGCGCGCTTCACCATGGCGGCCTGCGCCTGCCGGCAGTCGGACGTCTTCCGGAAGCCGTAGACCGCAGAAGCGCCGACGATCGCAGCCTCTCCAGCCAGAACGAAGGCGTCGGTTCTCGCCGAGGAGGTCGGGGCGACGGCGCGGTCTCCCGACCCGGCGGCCACCGCCTCGGCCGCCGCCACGCCCGCGTAAAGCGCGTCCAGCACGGGCAGCACGTTGCTGCTGGAACAGTCGAAGTACGCGAGCCGCTCGTGATCGGGCGGCGGCCCGTGGACGAACAAGAACGAGCAGCCAGTCATCGAGCACAGCCCGGCCAAACCCCACACCGCGAACAGGAGACGCCGTCGCATGGGCCTCGACCAGGCAAACCCGGTGCCAGCATTGTACTCTTCGCGGATGGCCAAGGGGGCGCCTGCCGAGGACGTCAAGGTGCTGGCGCGCAACAAGCGCGCGCGCCACGAGTACCACGTCGAAGAGACGCTGGAGGCCGGCCTCGTTCTGGTCGGCTCGGAGGTGAAATCCATCCGGGACGGCAAGGTCACGCTGGTCGACGCCTTCGCCGACGTCGACAAGGGTGAGGCCTGGCTGCACCAGATGGAGATCGGCGTCTACACGCAGGCGCACATGCGCAACCACGAACCGCGCCGGAAGCGCAAGCTGCTGCTGCACCGGCGCGAGATCGATCGGCTGGCCGGCAAGATTCGCGAAAAAGGCAGCACCATCGTCCCCTTGTCGTTGTACGAGAAGAAGGGGCGCGTGAAGGCCGAACTGGCGCTGGTCCACGGCAAGCAGAGCTGGGACAAGCGCGAAGACACCAAGAAGCGGGAGAGCCAGCGTGAGATCGACCGTGCCATGTCCAGCCGCCGTCGCTAGCCTCGCCGCGCTCGTGCTGGCCGCCTGCAGCTCCGGCTTGCCGGCGACGACGGGCGGCCGCGACGCCACGCCGGGGACGGACGCGACGGCGCTCGTGGACGGCGCTTTCGACGTTTCGCCGGTGGACGGCGCCCAGTGTGTGTCGACGGTCCAGCAGCACCCGGACGAGGGGGCCACGCACGTCCCGTGCACGCAGACCGTGTCGTACCAGACGAACCCGCCCTCGTCGGGGAACCACTACAGCTGCTGGGCCGCCTACCAGACGTACAGCAGCCCTGTGCCGTGGGGGAACCTGGTCCACTCGCTGGAGCACGGCGCGGTGATCATCGTCTACAACTGCCCGCAGGGATGCGCGTCGGACGTCGCCGCCATTCAGTCCTTCATCGACGGCCTGCCGCTGGACTCGAACTGCGGCGCCTCGCTGGGAAAGAACCGCATCATCTTGATGCCGGACACGAAGCTGGACGCGCGGTTCGCGGCAACCGCGTGGGGCTGGACGTTGAAGGCCAGCTGCTTCGACCCGATCGCGTTCCGGCAGTTCTTCGACGCCCACTACGACCACGGGCGCGAGGTGATCTGCTCGGACGGCTGGACGGGCGACGGCCTGTGCGTCACCTGCGGCTGACGGCGCGGGTCCGCCTCAGCCGCCGAACAGGCGCTCGATGAAGGCGTTCACGTCGGCGACCGGCGCGTCGACGAAGCTGCGCCCGATCTGAGCGGCCAGCCGCGCCAGCGCCGGGCCGCTGTCGGCGATGCGGGCCAGCTCGGCGCGCGCGGCGTTTCGCTCCGCCAGAGTGGCGGAGCTCCGCTGCCCCAGGGCGACCAGCGCCTCCAGCGCGACGAAGCGGCGCGTGCTGTCGCCGTCGGCCGTCAACAGCGCGCGGCCCAGCGCGCGGGCGTCGAGCTGCCGCGCCCACACGATCGCCAGCGCCGGCAGCGCCGCGCTGCGCACGTCGTAGGCCGGATCGCGCACGGCTTTTTCCAGCAGGGGACCGGCGCGCTCGGGGGCGCGCGCGGCCAGGCGGCCCAGCGCCCGGGCCGCTGCCGCCCGAACCGCCTCGCTGCGCGACTGCATCGCCTCGCCCAGCAGCGCGAAGCCCGCCTCCCCCGGATCGGGCAGCTCGCCGATGCCGGCGATGGCCGCGGCGCGCGTGGCAGGGTCCCCGCCGCGGAGCATCGCCTCGAACGTGGGCAGCGTGTCGCGCGCGCCGCCGGCGGCCGTACCGGGCAGCAGGCGGACGGCCTCGCTGCGCACCAGGTCGGACCTGTCTTCCACCGCCGCGTGGGCGATCTCCAGCGCCGCGGGCGTCGTGCCGCCGCCGGCCGCGTGCCGCCCCGCGACCCGCACCGCCTCGACCCGCACGCTCTCGTCGCCGTCGCGCGCCGCCTGCTTCACCAGCCCCCACAGCCCCGCCTGGGCGGCGGCGCCGACGATCGCCTGCCGCTCGGCCGGATCGCCCTGCCCCATCGCCACCGTCAGCGCGCGCTCGGCCTCGGCGGCGTGGCGGTTCGCGGCCGGATTGCCCGCCGCCAGCAGCGTGCCTGCCAGCGACGAGAACGCCTGCTCGGCGCCGGCACGAACGTCCCGGTTCGGGTCTCCGATCAACTTGATCAGCGTCGGGAAAGCCAGCTCGGCCGCCGGGCCGCCCACCTTGGCCAGCGCCCGAGCCGCCGCGGCCCGCACCGGGGGCTGCTCCGCGTCCCCCAGCTCGGCGGCCATTCGCGACGCCGCCTTGGCGTCGGTCGCCGCGACGTCGCCGAGGCAGCC
>CAZPUH010000166.1:0-5032 GCA_964589215.1 uncultured Myxococcales bacterium
CGCCACGAAGTACACGCTGGTCGAGGGGACCGTCCCGCTGCGGAAGGCCGTCGCCAAGTGGATCGGGACCGCGCACGGCCTGACGATCGAGCCCAGCGAGGTGATCGTGAGCTCGGGCGCGAAGCAGTCGATCTACAACGCCGTTTTCGCGCTGATCGACGAGGGCGACGAGGTCATCATCCCGACGCCGGCCTGGGTCAGCTACAACGACATCGTCAAGCTGGCCGGCGGCCGCCCCGTCAACGTGCCGACGAAGGCCTCCGAGAACTTCCAGGTGCGGGCGGAAGACGTCGCCAAGGCGATCACGCCGCGCACGAAGATGATCCTGGTCTGCTCGCCGTCGAACCCGACGGGCGCGATCTATGACGAGTCGACGCTGCGCGCGCTGGCCAAGCTGGCGGTCGAAAAAGACCTGTGGCTGATGACCGACGACATCTACCGGACGCTGGTCTACGGCGACGGAAAGTTCTTCCAGCCGGCGACGATCGGTCCCGACGTGCGCGCCAAGACCATCATCATCGACGGCGTCAGCAAGGCGTTCGCGATGACGGGGTGGCGCGTCGGCTTCACGGTCGCCCCGAAGCCGGTCGTCGAGGCGATGGCCACGCTGCAGGGTCAGTCGACGACGCACGCGGCGGCGGTCGCGCAGGCGGCGGCGCTGGCCGCGATCGAGGGCCCGACCGACGAGCTCGAGAAGATGCGCGTCGAGTTCGACAAGCGACGCAAGACCATGGTCGCGCGGCTGCGTGAGATCCCCGGCGTCACCTGCGTCGAGCCGAAGGGCGCGTTCTACGCGTTCCCGGATCTCTCCGCGTTCATCGGCAAGAAGACGCCCGAGGGCAAGAAGATCGAGAACGACGTTCAGCTCTGCGAGTGGCTGATCGAGGCGGCGAAGGTCGCGGTCGTGATGGGCTCGGCGTTCCACGCGCCCGGCTTCGTGCGGCTGTCGTACGCCACGTCGATGAAGAACGTGGAAGAGGGCGTGCGGCGCATGGCCGAGGCCCTGCCGAAGCTGACCTGAGCCGGCCAGCCGGCCTCCCGGCCCCCCAGCGCCCCGCCCGCTTTTCGTGGGCGGGGGCGCTGTCCGCGCTGAACGTCAGCCTGGCCGCCGCGCTGCTGATCCGGCTGGCGCTGCACTTTCGCACCGGCTGGCGGGCGGAGACGACCGACTTCACCGCGCTGCGCACCGGCTGGTGGCTGGCGCTGCACGACCCGCGGCACCTCTACGACGCGGCCGCGCAGGCCGCCGTGCAGCAGCGGTTCATGCGCGCCGCCGGCGGTCCGGGCTTCGTCAACGGGTTGCTGGCGTTCCTGAATCCACCGCATCTGGCGCTGGCAGGGGTCTGGCTGGCATGGCTGGGCGATCGCGGCGGCGGCCGCCTGCCGGCCCTGGTCTGGCTGGCCTGCAACGTCGGATTGCTGGCGCTGCTGGTCGTTCACGTGCGGGGGGCGTTGCGCCTGACGCGCGTGCAGACTGCGGTGGCGGCGACGGCGCTGGCGGCGTTCTTTCCGGTGTTCGAGACGCTGTCGCAGGGGCAGCTGTCGATCCTGCTGGCGGTGGCCGCGTTCGCTGTCGCGACGGCCGTCGAGCGCCGCCGTCCCTGGCGGGCGGCCGCGTGGCTGCTGGTGCTCGGTTTCAAGCCGCAGCTGTTTCCGGCCTTCGCTGCCGCCCTGGTGGCGCGGCGCGAGTGGCGCACGCTGCTGGCGTTCGCGGCGCTGGGGGCGGGCGTCGTCGCGCTGACGTCGGCGCTGCTGGGGGCTCACGTCTGGGTCGACTGGGCCACCTCGGTCCGCGGGCTCGAGCGAAGCTTCGGCGGCGGCGCGGCGGCGGCGATGCCCACGTTGCGCGGGGCCGTGGCCCGCCTCCTGCCGCATCTGTCCGCCGCACGGCTGGAGACGGTCGGCCTCGCGATCTGGCTGGCCGGACCGCTGGCGGTGCTGCTGATCGTCCGCCCGCCCGCGCCGGACGAACCGCCGGGGGGCGCGCCGCGCGCGGTCGGCCTCGCCGCGGCCGTGGCGCTGGCGAGCAGCCTTCACCTCTATCAGCACGATCTCGTGATCTGGTTGATGCCCCTCGTCGTCGCCCTGGCGGCCGTCAAGGAGCAGCCCGCCTGGCGCGCCCGTACGCTGGTGGCCCTGGCCTGGCCTGCCTGGGCGATGCTCGCCGAGCTCGCCGAGCAGAGCGACGGCTGGCCGTCGCGCCTGCCGGTCGATCTCCGCCTCATCCCCCTCGTCCTCTGCCTCGCCTGGTCAATCGCCGCCGCCCGCCATCTTCGTGCCCATCGCATTTTTTGATCCGATCGTGCGGTTGGTGCGTAACTCTGGGGCCAAAAACGCTACTCTGCGCGTCCATGTCCGTTCCGCCCCCAGAGGAGATTTCAGAGATGAGCTCACGATTCGGTTCCCGCACATGTTCGATCCTGGCGCTCGGCGCCGTTGCCAGCCTGCTGGCCGCCTGTAGCAGCGACACGAAGGCCGGCCCGAAGCCGCCTGGGGGCGGTGGCGCCGGTGGCGCGGCCAGTAGTGGAAAGGCAGGCGCCGGGGGCGCGGGCGCCGGCGGCGCCGGCGGGCCGTCCGACGGCGGAACGACGGACGGCGGGCTGGCCGCGCTGCAGGCGCGCGGCAACTACCTGGTGAACGCGGTGATCGCGTGCAGCGACTGCCACACGCCGCAGTTGCCGACCGGCGCGCCGGACATGTCCAAGTTCCTGGCCGGCAACCCCAACTTCATCAAGCTGCCGAACGGCGACGCGCTGGGCACGCGCAACCTGACCAACGACGAGACCGGCCTCAAGAACCGCACCGACGACGAGATCAAGAAGATGTTCCTCGACGGCGTGCGGCCGACCGCGACGGGGATGGAAGCCCTGAACCCGGTGATGCCGTACTACGTCTTCCACAACATGAAGCCGGAAGACGCCGACGCGATCGTGGCCTACCTGCGGACCGTGCCGGCCGTCAGCAACACGATCCCGCGCCGCGCCGCCGCGTTCGACGTGCCGGCCGCCGCGCCGCCGCTGACGCTGACCAACGTCCCGGCGCCGCAGGCCGGCACCACCGACCTGGCCAGCGCGATGCGCGGGCAGTACCTGGCCACCCAGATCGGCCTCTGCGTCGAGTGCCACACCAAGCACCTCGACCCGGGGATGGCGACCGTGCTCGACGAGGCGCACCTGTTCGAGGGCGGCGAGGACTTCAGCTCGCTCTTCGCGGCGACTCTGATGATCACGCCGGTCTCGAAGAACCTGACCTCCGACGTCGCGACGGGCCTGGGCAGCTGGGCGGTCGCCGACATCGTGAACGTCCTCAAGCAGGGGAAGGCCAAGGACGGCACGGGCATCTGCCCGCCGATGCCGGTCGGCCCGATGGGCGCCTACGGCCACCTGACCGACGCGGACGCCACGGACATCGCCAACTACATCCACTCGCTGCCGCCCAAGACGAACAAGATCGTCGACATGTGCGTCTTCCCGCCCATGCCCCACGACGGCGGCACCGACGCGCAACCGACGGATGCGGCCTCGCACGGCTGAGGCCGCGCTCGCCCTGGTCGCCTGCGCCGCCGCGTCCCTGGGATGCGGCGGCGGCGCGGCGTCCCCTCACGACGGGGCGACGGGGAGGTCGGATGCCGGCGTCGCCAGCGCTGACGGCGCCGGAGCGTCGGACGCCGCGGACGCGCGCGACGCGGCCCTGCTGCCGCCGGGGCCGTACCCGCGCCCGGCCTACCAGCACCTCTCCGAGACCGGGCTGTTCAGCGACCTCGCCGGGCGCGTGATCGACCCGTCGGCGACGGCATTCGAACCGACGTACAAGCTCTGGTCCGACGGCGCGGCCAAGCGCCGCTGGATCCGGCTGCCGCCGGGGACGAAGATCGACACCAGCGACATGGATCATTGGGTGTTCCCCATCGGCACCCAGCTCTGGAAGGAGTTCTCGCTGAACGGCGTCCTGCTGGAGACGCGGCTCGTCGAGCGATACGGCACCGGCCCTGACGACTACTGGATGGGCGCGTTCGTCTGGAACGCCGACCAGACGGACGCCGACCTCGCGCCCGACGGCGCGCAGAACGTCGGCGGAACCCCGCACGACGTGCCGTCGCAGAAGGACTGCGGCGTCTGCCATCGCGGCGACGTGGGGCGCGTGATGGGGTTCTCGGCCATCCAGCTCACGGCGCCGGCGGTCGGCCCGGACCTGGCGGCGCTGGACGCGGCGGGGTTGCTGTCGCGGAGCCCGGCCCCGGGCGGCTACCCGCTGGGCGCTGACGCCGTGACGACGAAGGCGCTCGGCTACCTGCACGCCAACTGCGGCCACTGCCACAACCCCAACGGCACGTCCTGGCCGGACACGCAGATGGTGCTGCGGTCGGTGGTGGCGGACACGGGCGTGAACATGTCGGCGGTGGTGCAGTCCGTCTCGGGCGTGGCGCTCGAATACTGGCGGGGCGGCAACATCAAGCTGCGGGTCTCTCCCGGGCACCCCGAACAGAGCGCCGTGATCGCGCGCATGTCGGCGCGCGGCGACATGAACCAGATGCCGCCGCTGGCGACGGAGATCGTCGACCCCACGGGGCTCGACGTCGTCGGCCAGTGGATCGCCGCTCTGCCGGCGAACTGAGCTTTCCGGCGTGTGACGATCGTGTGACGTCGATCGGGGGGATGCGTACCGGGTCGTAACCAATCGCCCTGCGCGCGGCTGACGATCCGCCTCAAGTCGATTCGGCAAGGAGCTTGCTTAACGAACGGCGGTGATTCGAGTCCGAGGTTGCTTGAGGGTTCTCGCGGCTGGCGCGGGGTTGCTTGTCTGGCCGGGTTGCGGCGGTTCTGATTCGGGAGGGCACGACGCGGGTTCGCTCGCCGGCGCCCCGGGCGGATCGCACGGCGCTGCGGCCGGGCATCCGGGATCGGCCGGTTCATCCGGCCTGGGCGGCCGGGGCGGCGGCGCGCCGAGCGGCGGGGCCGGGCAGGGTGGCCCGGGCGGTGCTCCGGGCGTGGCGGGGGCAGGCGGCGCGACGGGAGGCACCGCGGGAACGCCG
>CAZPUH010000167.1:0-3122 GCA_964589215.1 uncultured Myxococcales bacterium
GGGCGCCGCTTTCGCCAACGGCAACCCGGCTTACGACGCGACGGTGGGCATCGATCCGAAGGCCATTGCCGGCGTGCAGTGGCAATTCACGAACACGAGCACTTCTACGGCGCCGTGCACGGGCAACATTACCGTCGACGACATCACGTTCTACAAGTAGTCGCGCGCGCTAGTTAATCGATCCTTCGGGCCCGGCCGATCTCGCGATCGGTCGGGCTTTTGTATTTTCGGCGAGGCCCGTTGGGTTAAGCTGCGCCGGTTAGCCCAACCTTGAACCCGGAGAACGAGATGAAGGACGTGAAGCAGGTCAGCTGGCTCGGAGCCGTGGTGCTGCTCCTGGGAGCCGGTGCGTTGTCCCTCGGCTGCAGCAGCACCAGCGGGGGTGGCGCGACCGGCGGCAAAGGCGGCGGCAGCGCGACCGGCGGCGCGCCGGGTTCGGGCGGCAGCGGGCACGGCGGCGCCGGTGGCAAGGCCTGTGGCGGGCCGCCCCCGAGCTCCATCGACGCGGGCATCTGCCAGCAGGCGCCGTGCGACGGCGTCATCGCGACCTTCTCGTCCGAGGACGCCGGGATCGCGATCATGGGTGGCGTCACCACATGGGGCGGCATTCTGAAGCCGACCTACACGATCGAGAACGGAACGCTGAACATCATGGAGACGGCCTCGCAGTCCAGCGGACCGCAGTACCTGGGCACGACGCTCTACTTCAACTACTGCCTTGACGCGAGCCAGTACACGGGCGTCGAGTTCACGATCAGCGGCTCGGTCTCGGCCGCGTGCCACCTCATCTTCGGCGCCAACGACGTGGCGCACGACGACAAGACGTCGGACCCGAAGGGCGGCTGCGACGCAGGGAGCAAGTGCTACGCGCCGAACATGATGGTCCCGATGGCTGTCAGCGGCACGCCGGCAACCATGCAGATCCCGTGGATCAGCGGCAGCTCGGTGCCGGACCTGCCCCTCGACCCGTCGCACCTGGTCGGCGTCCAGTGGCAGTTCACGGTGGACCCGACGCCCGACGGCGGCCAGCCCGGCACGTGCACGGCCGAGCTGCACATCACCAACGTCAAGTTCTACTAGCTCACCACCGCCCGGCGCTTGCGCTTGGGGCAGTGACCCGCCAAGATGCCCCGCGTTCGGGCCCGGATGTGACGTCCGGGCCCGTTCGACATCGTAAGGCGCACGAGTAGGGGAGAGATTGGCACCATGAGCTTTGGGAACCTGCTGAAGGACGTTAAGGCGCAGATCCGCGAGACCGACGTCGAGACCCTGCGCAAGGAGATCGAGGCCCAGAAGGGCAAAGGCGGGAACGGCAACGGCGCCGGCCCGATCCTCGTCGACGTGCGCGAGAAGGACGAGTGGACCGAGGGGTTCATCCCCGGCGCGCGCTGGATTCCGCGCGGCTTCCTCGAGCTGCGCATCGAAGACCAGGTCCCGGAGCGCTCGGCGGAGATCGTTCTCTACTGCGCGGGCGGGACGCGGTCGGCTCTGGCCGCGCGCGCGCTGGCCGAGCTCGGCTACACGAACGTCAAGTCGCTGGCGGGCGGCTTCTCGGCCTGGAAGCGGGCGGGCCTGAACTTCGAACGCCCCTTCGTGATGACGCAGGAACAGAGCCTGCGGTACGCGCGGCACACGATGCTGCCCGAGCTGGGCGAGGCCGGTCAGGTCAAGCTGCTCAAGTCTAAGGTCCTGCTTCTGGGGGCCGGCGGCCTCGGCTCGCCGGCGGGGCTGTACCTGGCTGCGGCCGGCGTGGGGACGCTGGGCTTCGTCGACGACGACGTGGTCGACGCCTCCAACCTGCAGCGGCAGATCCTGCACGCGACCGACCGGGTCGGCATGCCCAAGGTCGACTCGGCGGCGGCGGCCATCGCCAAGCTGAATCCCGACGTGAAGGTCATCGCCCACCAGACGCGCCTCTCGTCGGAGAACGTCCTCGACATCATCAAGGACTACGACCTCATCGTCGACGGCGCGGACAACTTCCCCACGCGCTACCTCATCAACGACGCGGCGCTGAAGCTGATGAAGCCGGTCGTCGACGGCAGCATCTACCGGTTCGACGGCACGGTTACGACGTTCTTGCCGTTCAACGGCCCGTGCTACCGCTGCTTCTACCCCGAGCCGCCGCCGCCGGACATGGCTCCGTCCTGCCAGGAGGCGGGCGTGCTGGGTGTGCTGTGCGGCGTGATTGGTTCTTTGCAGGCGGTCGAAGCCATCAAAGTCTTGCTCGGCATCGGCAAGACGCTGTCCGGCCGCCAGCTGGTGTTCGACGCGCTGTCGTTGAAGTTCCGCGAGTTCAAGCGGCCGCACGATCCGACCTGCCCCGTGTGCGGCACCGGCAAGAAGCCCGAGGACATCGAGCTGATTGACTATCAGCAGTTCTGCAACGTGAGAGTCTAAGTCCTGAAGCACAACGGATTTGCGTTCGCGAGCGGCGCTGGAAGCGCGCCCCGCGACCCGTCGCGAGATTTCGCGCTGGGCATCGAGGGCTTCCGCTACGGCGATCTGTACGAGCCCGCGCGGCTGCAGGAGCTGGATGACCTCTTTCGCGCCGAGTTGGCCGCGTCCCAGCCGGGCTTGTCGGCGCGGTTCGAGGCTTACCGGAAGGGCGCGCAGGTCACGCCGCCGGACGAGTCCGCGCTGCTGATCGAGGTCGCGCGGCCGCTGGGCGCGCTGCTCGCGCGGCTGTTCCAGGTCGAGCCGGCGCGGCAGGCGCTGCTGGACACGGCGGCGCGCGAGGCCTCGATCTTCCGGCTGAAGACCTTCATCGCCCGGCGCGCCAGCAAGAAGTACCCGGCCGAGAAGCTGCCGGGCGACGACCCCGCCGACCTGCGCGCCGCGGTCCGCGAGCTGTGCGGGACCTTCCCGGACCTCAACGTTCCGGGTGACGAGGAGCTGACGCTGGCGCAGGTGCTGGACGCGCTGCTGGCGCAGGAGAAGGCCGGCGCCGTGCTGCCGGAGCTGGACCTGCTCGAGCGCTGGGCGTCCGTGCACCGGTTCGCGCCGGAGGCGAAGCCGGCCGTCGCCGAATGGGTGGCGTTCCGGCACCCGCACACCGTCGACTTCGAAGATCTGGTGCCGCTGCGGCGGCCGGACCCCGAGCTGGTGAACCTGACCGAGGG
>CAZPUH010000168.1:0-2098 GCA_964589215.1 uncultured Myxococcales bacterium
GATCTGGAACGCGCACGTGCTGCCCGCGCTCGGCTGGGCGGTGACCGGCGACCGCGCCGCGTACCGCTACCTGCCCGAATCGATCGCGCGGTTCCGCAGCGCGCCCGAGTTCGCGGCGCTCATGCGCGAGGTGGGCTTCCTCAACGTCGAGACGGAGCCGCTGTTTCCGTCGGGCGTGGCGACGATGGTGGTGGCCTCGTGAAGCTGGTGGTCGCCGTGGGCGGCGCCTCGGGCTCGATCTACGCCAAGCGCCTGCTGGACGCGCTGGTCCCGCTGGCCGGCGGGCCCGATCCGCTGGAGGTGGGGCTGGTCTTCACCCACTCGGGCAACGAGGTCTGGAACCACGAGCTGGGCGAGATCCCGCCGTACCCGTTCAAGCGTTACGGCCTGCGCGACTTCCGGGCCCCGTTCGCGTCTGGGTCGGCGGGCTGGGACGCGATGGTGGTCATCCCCTGCTCGACGGGCGGGCTGGCCCGCATCGCGCACGGCATCTCCGACGATCTGGTCGGACGCGCCGCCGACGTGATGATGAAGGAGCGGCGCAAGCTGGTCCTGGTCGTGCGCGAGACGCCGCTGTCGACCATCCACATCGAGAACATGCTGACGGTCACGCGGGCCGGGGCGATCGTCTTGCCCGCGACGCCGTCGTTCTATTCGAAGCCCGCCACCATCGACGCGCTGCTGGACACGGTCGTCAGCCGCGTCCTGGATCAGCTGGGCCTGCCCCAGCGCCTGATGCCACGCTGGGGCGCCGAGGACGCCAAAGGAGAAACCCGATGAGCCTGGACCCGCGCGGATTCGCCGGCGCAGAGCGTGCCGTCGACGGAGATGCTTCGCGAGGCGCTACGGACGCGACGGCGCTGGCCGATCTGGATCTGTTCGCGCTGGGGCGGCGGGCGGCGGCGGCGCGCGACGCGCTGCTGGGGCGGCGCGGCTCGTTCGTGCGGACGCGCCAGCTGCTGGCCGGCGGCACGTGGCGCGGTCCGCGCGACGCCGCCGAGTCCACCGTCGACGAGACGGAGCTGGACGCGGCCGGCGGCCTGGACGCCGCGCGCAAGGCGGGCGTCGGGCTGCTGATCGCGGCCCGGGTCTCGCCGGTCGCTCGCGCGGCGGCCGACGCCGGGCTGCGCGTCGTCGTGCGGGTGCCGTTCAAGCTGGGCGAGTCGGACGCCGCGCGTCTGGAGCGTCTGGCGGAGATCGACGCCGCGCCCTTCGCGGTGTGGGGCGCGCTGCCGGCGCCGGCGGGCGAGCCCTATGGGCTGGACACGCTGCGCCTGTTCGCGCAGTGCCGCCTGTCGCTGTCGCGCGTACCGCACCTCTTGGCCGACGTGGGCGCGCTGGGGCCCCGGCTGGCGCAGATGGCGTTCGGATTCGGCGCCGACGAGCTGTTCGCGCCGATCGTGGCCGAGCGCGCGCTGCGCCTGGGCGCCAACGCGCACAACCCGTCGCTGACCCGCAAGGAGGCCGCGACGCTGATTCGCGGCGCCGGCCTGACCGCCTGCGAGCGGCTGAGCAACGGCGCGCTGGAAGACGTGACGACATGACCACCTTTGCCCAGATTCGCGAGAAGGTCCGCGCCGCCGAGCCCCTGTCGCTGGAGGACGGCGTCGCCCTCTACCAGCACCGCAACCTGATGGAGGTCGGCGCGCTGGCGAACGAGGTGCGCGAGCGCCTGCACGGCGATCGCACCTACTTCAACCGCAACCTGCACATCAACGCCACCAACGTCTGCGAGGCGAGCTGCCGCTTCTGCTCGTTCGCGCGGCTGCAGCCCGGCGACAAGGGCGCCTACACGATGACGCTGGAGGAGGCCTGGGGGCGGTTGCAGGCCCGCGTCGACGCCGGCGACCCCATCACGGAGATCCACATCGTCAACGGGCTGCACCCGGGGCTGCCGTTCACCTACTACACGGACCTGCTGGCGGGCCTGAAGAAGATCCAGCCGTCCATCCACCTCAAGGCGTTCACGGCCGTCGAGATCTTCTACTTCGCGAAGAAGTTCGGCATGTCGATCGAGGCGGTGCTGCAGGCGCTGCGCGCGGCGGGGCTGGATTCGCTGCCCGGCGGCGGCGCCGAGATCTTCGCGGCGCGCGTCCGC
>CAZPUH010000169.1:0-14053 GCA_964589215.1 uncultured Myxococcales bacterium
CATCCACCCGATCACGATCCTGTCGACGCTGCCGTCGGCGGCGGTCGGGGCGCTGATCGCGCTGATGCTGCTGCACTTCGACTTCAGCATCATCGCGCTCATCGGCGTCATCCTGCTGCTGGGCATCGTGAAGAAGAACGCCATCATGATGATCGACTTCGCGCTGGAGGCCGAGCGGGGCGAAGGGCTGCCGCCCGAGGAGGCGATCCGGCGCGCCTGCCTGCTGCGCTTCCGCCCCATCCTGATGACCACCTTGGCCGCCCTGTTCGGCGCCGTGCCGCTGGCCATCGGGTTCGGGGCCGGGTCAGAGCTGCGCCGCCCACTGGGCATCACCATCGTGGGCGGCCTCTGCGTCTCGCAGCTGCTGAACCTGTTCTCGACCCCGGTGATCTATCTGTATCTGGACCGCCTCCGCCGCGACCGCGCCGCCGAATACCGCACCCAGACCGTCGAAGCGGAGGCGTGAGCGAGCCGTTACTCCTGCGGGCCGCCGTGGTGATGGAAGCGGCCCCGCGCCTCCTGGATCAGCGCTTGAGCCTGCTTGCGCTGGTCCTGGCTCAGGACCTGGGCCGTCTGGACCAGCCCCTGCGTGAACAGCTGTGACCGCTTGTCGGCGATCGACATGGACTGCTGGCGCAGCTGTTCGATCTGGGTCGGGTTGACGGTCGGCGCGGTGAAGGCCGCCGCCATCTGCTGGTGCAGCGCCATGTGCTGCTCGTGGTTGGCCTTCATCTGCGGGCGCAGGTTGTTCCAGATGCCCTCGATCTGGCTGCGCTGGGCCGGCGTGGCGTTCACCTTGTCGAGCAGGTGCTCGAGCCGGCGGGCGCCGAACCCCATTTCGCCTCCGGCCTCCATCTGCTCGCCCGGGTGGGCGTAGGCGGCCGTCGCGGCGACGCCGCCGCCCAGCGTCAGGACGGCCAGGGCCGGCGCGAGAAACCGCCAGGAACGCAGGGTTCGGCGGGGCTTCGTGGTGGTGGTGTTCGGGATGTGGGTCTCTTCGGTACGCATCGGGATGTCTCCTTCCTTGCGTCAGGGAGACCCCTGCCTGAAAGAAAAAGTTAGCGGCCGCAGATCTTCCGGACGGGACGCGCGTCGGAGGGCGGCAGGAGGCCAGCCATGAACCGCCGAAGTCTCTTGACGACCCTGCTTTCCACCACAGCCGTTCTCGCCGCCGCGTCCTGCGCGGCCGCCCCGCTGCCGCCGCGCTCGCAGCTGCGCGATCGAGCCGCCGGATACGAGATGACCGTCCTCGTCGACGGCGTCCCGGCGCGCACGTTCGAACGCGACGGCGAGACCTACGTTCTGGGGACGCTGGGCGCGCGCTACACGCTGCGCATCGCGAACCACTCGTCCCGCCGGGTCGAGGCGGTGGTGTCCGTCGACGGCCGCGACGCCGTCAACGGCCGGCCCGGCGACTTCCGCACGAACCGCGGGTACCTGATCCCGGCCTGGGGGTCCGTCGACATCGACGGCTGGCGCATCTCGCAGTCGGAGGCGGCCGCGTTCCGGTTCTCGTCGGTGCCGCACTCTTACGCCGCGCGGATGGGCAGCGCGCGTGAGGTGGGCGTCATCGGCGTCGCCATGTTCCCGGAGCGCTACGTGCCGCCGGTCTACGTCCCGCGTTCGGTGCCGTACGCCGCCCCGCGTGCCCTGGGCGAGCACAAGGAGCTCGACGCCCCGTCGGAGTCGGGCGGGCAGCTGCGGTCGGCGCCCGCTCCGTCGGCCAAGGCCGAGGAGCAGGCGAGCCGCGGCGCGGAGAGCGGGGACATCCTGGAGCCCCCGCTGCGCAGATCGCGGCCGGGCCTGGGCACCGAGTACGGCGAGGCGGTGAGCTCGCCCATCACCGAGGTGGAGTTCGTGCGCGCCAACCCCGTCCGTCCGTCGGTGGTGCTGGGCGTCCGCTACAACGATCGCGCGGGCCTGCTGGCCATGGGCATCGCCGTCGACGGCGACACGTGCGCCGCCGACGCGAACCTCCGGCTCTCGGCGGAACCGTTCCCGGCGGCCGACCGGAGGTACGCCCCGCCGCCCGCCGGCTGGCGGCGCGCTTGCAGCTGGCGCTAGGGGCGGCGAGGATGCCGTCCCGGTGGACGGCTCCCGCGACGACGACCAGCTGCTGGCGGCTTATCGCGCCGGGGACGTCGCGGCCTTCGAAGCGCTGCTGGCCCGCTACGAAAAACCGATCTGGTCCTACCTCCGCCGCTTCGTCCGCCACGACGAGGCGGCCGAGGATTTGCTGCAGGAGGTGTTCTTGCGGGTGGTCCGCGATGCGCAGGACGCGGCCGCGCCGGGATGGAAGGGGCAGGCCAAGTTCTCGACCTGGCTGTACACGATCGCCCGCAACCTGTGCGTCGACCGCGCGCGCCGGGAGGGGATCCGCCGGGCGGCCTCGCTGGACGCGGAGAGCGGCGACGGGGACGCGCCGGTCTCGCTGCACGACCGGCTCCCGGGCACGGGGCGGGCGGCCGACGCCGTCCTCGCGGATCGGCAGGCGGCGGCGCGGATCGACCGGGCCATCGCGGCGCTGCCCGACGACCAGCGCGAGGTGTTCCTCATGCGCGAGGTGATGGAGCTGCCGTTTGCCGAGATCGCCACCCTGGTCGGCGCGTCCGAACCGACGGTGAAGAGCCGGATGCGCTACGCCCTCGAGAAGCTCCGGTCGGCGCTGGCTGATTTGGCCGGCGAGGACGCCGGCGACACGCCAGAATCGAAAGGGGCTGGTTGAGATCATGGCTGCCGATTGCGAACCGACCCGCGCGCGGATGCTCGAGCTGATTTACGGCGAGCTGCAGCCGGAGGCGCGCGCCGAAGTCGACGCCCACGTCGCGGGGTGCACGGCCTGCCGGGCCGAGCTGAAGGCGCTCGAGTCGACGCGGGTCCTGGCGCGCCGAACGCTGGCGGCCGACCAGCCGCCGCCGCGCGCGCACGCGGCGATTATGCGGGCCGCCGCCACGGCGGCGCGACCGGCCGCGGCGCCTGTCGCGAAGGCAGTTCCCGCGGAAAAGCCGTCGGCGTGGGCCTGGCTGCGCGGCAAGTGGACGCTCCCCACGTTTGCGACGGTGGGCGCCGTGGCGGTGTTCTTGCTCGCCAGCCGGATCTTCCTCGAGCCCGACAAGACCTACCAGCGCGGGCGCGAGGGGATGCTCCCCGCCGAGCAGCCGCCGCCGTCCGCCGCGCCCGCGACCCCGGCGGCGAAGACCGCGGCCGAGGGAGCGGGCGCGGGCTCCGCCGCTGAACGAGAAGGCGTCGGCTCGACGGACCTCGCAGTCGAACCGGCGGGTACCGCCGAATTGCTCGAGCCCCGGGCGCCCCGGCGTCGCCCCGACGTGAGCGCAGGTTCCGGCCGGCTCGAGATGGAAGCCGAGGAACGCCCGGCGCTTCCGCAGTTTGCCCCTCCCCCGCCCGCCGCGCCGGCGCGACGGGCCGCCCCGCGCGCGCACGCGGCACCGCCTCACGAGGTTTTCGATCAGCCCCTTGCGGCCGACGAGGCGGCGCCGTCCGGATCGGCCATTGGCCGCGAGCGCGCCGGCGCCGGGTCGCCCGCGGCGGCTGCCGACCGGGCCGACGCGCCCGCGGCCAAAGCCCGAACCTCCAAGAAGGCGGAAGCGCCGGCCGCCGAGGAGCTCGCCGCCTCGGCCGCGAGCGCCGCCGCGCCTGCCCCGCCCCGCTCGGCTGCTGGCCGCGAGTCCCCCGTCGCGCGCGCCGACCGCCTCTTCGCGCAGTCGCGCTGGGTGGAGGCCGCGGTCGCCTACCGCGAGCTGCTGCGCGACGACCCGCGCAACGCCGAGGCGCCCCGCTGGCGGCAGCGGCTGACGGCGTGCGAAGCGGCCGCCCGCGCCCCCTGACGCTGGCGATCGGTCTTCAGCTGCTCATCCGGGTGAACAGCCAGAACAGCGAGCCGGACAGCAGGATCGAGATCGGCAGCGTCAGCACCCAGGCCATCAGCAGGTTGCGGACGGTGCCCCACTGCAGCCCCGTCTTGTTGGCGGCCATCGTGCCCGCCACACCCGACGACAGGACGTGGGTCGTGCTGACCGGCAGGCCGAACGCGTCGGCGGCGCCGATGGTGGCCATGGCGGTGATCTCGGCGGCGGCGCCCTGTGCATAGGTCAGGTGGTCCTTGCCGATCTTCTCACCGACGGTGATCACGATCCGCTTCCAGCCGATCATCGTGCCGAGGCCCAGCGCGATCGCGACCGCCACCTTGACCCAGCTGGGGATGAACTTGGTCGCCTTGTCGAGGTGGCGGCGGTAGTTCTTCAGCACGTCGGCGTCCGCCGGGCCGATGGCCGGCTGATGCGACTTGTCCATCACCCGCAGCGCCTCACCGACCAGGTAGAGGTCGTTGCGGAAGTTGCGCGTCTGCGCCGCGGGGACGTGCTTGAGCTCCTTGTAGATCGACATGTCGTGGCCGACGCCCTCGACCAGCTTCTGCACCCCCGCCACCGTGTCGGGCTGCAGCTGCTTCGTGCGCACGAAGGTCGTGACCTGCTCGCGCCCGTCCCCCGCCACCGTGGCGCCCTGCGCGTAGTGGCTCAGCGACCCGGCCGCCTGCGCCGACACGGCGATGAAGTCCTGCGACTCGCGAGCGGAGACGGCGTGGTTCAGCGCGTACGCCGTGGGCACGGTGCCGATCAGGATCAGCATGATGAGGCCCATCCCCTTCTGACCGTCGTTCGAGCCGTGCGCGAAGCTGACGCCCGTGCAGGTCAGCAGCAGCAGGCAGCGAATCCAGAACGGCGGCGGCGCCGTGCCGACCGGCGCCTCGTAGAGCGCCCGGTTCTTGACGACGGAGCGCATCACCAGCAGCAGCAGCGAAGCCACCGTGAACCCCACCAGCGGCGAGATCAGCAGCGACTTGCCGATGTTGGCGGCCTGGTGCCAGTCCACGCCGCTGGTGGCCGCGCCGGAGCTCGCCTTCATGAACTGGTTGGCCAGCCCCACGCCGATGACGGAGCCGATGAGCGTATGGGAGCTGGACGACGGCAGCCCGAAGTACCAGGTGCCCAGGTTCCAGATGATCGCGGCCGTCAGCAGCGCGAACACCATGGCGAACCCGGCGGAGCTGCCCACCTGCAAGATCAGCTCGACGGGCAGCAAGGAGATGATGCCGAAGGCCACGGTGCCCGTCGACACCAGGACGCCGATGAAGTTCCAGATGCCCGACCAGACGACCGCGATCTGCGGCGTCAGCGAATGCGTGTAGATGACGGTCGCCACGGCGTTCGCGGTGTCGTGGAAGCCGTTGACGAACTCGAAGCCCAGCGCGACCAGCAGCGCGATCCCCAGCAGGATGAAGGGGAGCGCCGACGTGGGGTGGATCTCGGCGAGGTCGCCGACCAGCTGCGACCCCGCGAAGCCGATCCCCACGACCAGCGCGATCGAGAACACGGCCATGCCGATGCGTCCCGGCCCGGCCGCCAGCTTCTGAGCCAGGTGCGGATTGGTGGACTGCCCGCCTTCGATGCTGACGCCGGTCGTCGACATGCGCGGGACCATAGCCGCGCGCGGCGGGCGCCTCGCGTGACGATTGCGCAACGAGCTGTCAACGGTCTGTGACAGCGGTATCCAGCAGGCGCGCGGCGGCGGCGCCCAGATCCGGCAGGACGGCGTCGGCGGCGCTGAAGTCGCTGCCGTGGGTCAGGCCGGACGGAATGACCCAGCACGCCAGGCCGGCCGCCTTGGCGGCGCGCAGCCCGCGCTGGGAGTCCTCGATGACCAGACAGCGCTCGCCCGCCAGCCCCAGCCGGCTCACCGCCAGCAGGTAAGGATCCGGGTCGGGCTTGGCGCGGACCGTGTCGGCGCGCGTCAGCACCAGGTCGAAGAACGGCAGCAAGCCCGTGCGGGCGTGAGTGCGCGCGAACGGCTCCGGCTCGGCGCTGGTGACGATGGCCAGGCGGTACCGCGCGGCCAGCCGCCGCACCAGCTCGAAGACCCCCGGGATCAAGATGTCCTCGCGTGCCACGAGCTCGTTGTAGAGGCGGTTGCGGGCGGCGCGCAGCGCGACGATCTCGTCCGGCGACAGCCCGCGCGCCTCCGCCAGGTGGAACGCGCCGACCCCCTGCCGCAAGTAGAGCTCGACGTAACTGGCCTCGTCCAGGTCGACGCCGACGGTGGCCAGCACGTCCCGGTTGGCGCGATAGTACAGCGTCTCCGTGTCGACCAGGACGCCGTCGTTGTCGAAGAGGATCGCGTCGAACATCAGGTGGTGACCGTCCGCCCGGGCGGCAGCGGCTCGACGTCGTGGAAGCGGCGCAGGTCCAGCAGCATGTGCCCGTCCGGCGTCTCGGACAGAACGTCCGCCAGCCTGTACCCCCAGCGCAGATCTTTCGCGAAGTAGCGGTGCTGCCCGTGAACGGTCTGCATCGTGATGTCGTCGAGGCCGACGACCAGCACCTGCAGCTCGACCTCCTTGGCCGCCAGCGACTCGGAGGTCTCGCCGTGCAGCGGGCTGGCCGCGTCGATGACGTGAATCGCGCTCCAGGCGCGGGTGAGGCTCATGGCGCGCTGGCGCGTCAGCGGCAGGTCCAGCATCCGGTAGAAGGTCTCGCCCTCCAGCGTGGTCTCGGTGCGGATCATGACCACGCGCAGCTGCGCGTCGACGATCAGGTTCCCGCGCTGGTTGCCCAGCCGGAACATCAGCGTCGGCGCGCCGTTCAGGATGGTGACGACCGCGTGGCGCGAGAACACCAGCCGCGCCGTCGATCGCGAGAACTTCGCGAACACCAGCCCCGTCGCCAGCGCCGTTAGGGTCAGGCCCGTGATCGTTTCCAGGACCACGACCACGTTGGCCGCCGTCGACGCGGGGAACATCGCGCCGTAGCCGATCGTGCCCATCGTCTGCACGCTGAAGAAGAACGCGTCGCGGAAGCTGCCCGGCTGCGCGTGCGCCACGCCACCGACGATCACGAACAGCACCGCGAAGAGCGCGTTGGCGCTCAGGAACACGGCGCTGATCGCGGCGATGGTCACCCGCCACGGGCGGCGCAGCAGCGAGTGGTAGAAGTCGCGCAGCGGCGACGTCCGGTCGCCGACGATCCGGATCTCGTAATCCGCGCCCGGCTGGCGGATCGTGACCGGCGCCCGTGTCATCGCCCGATTATTGCCACCACGGCGCGGCGGCGGTCAAAAGGTGACGGCGTTCACCAGCGACGGGACGCCCACCTTCGACGAGATGTCGAGCACGACGGCGCGCGCGCCCGCGCCCAGGTCGCGGCGCGCCGCGTCCAGCGTCGACTTCAGCGGGTCACCGCCGGCGGGGACGGCCAGATCGATGGCGCGCACGCCCCAGGTCAGGTGCAGCCGGCGGGTCGTCGCGGGGACGCGGCTGTACGCCAGGATCGGCCGGTGCGGGCGGAAGGCCGCCAGGCGCAGCGCGCTTTCGCCGGTGCGGGTCGGAACCACGATGGCGGCCGCGTCCAGGTCGTCGGCCAGCTCCGCTGCCGCGTGCGCCAGCGCGTTGGACGCCTCCGTGCGCGTGGGCCCTTCGTGCGCCGGCAGCAGCGGCTCCGTCTCGACCAGCAGGCGGATCATCATGTTCACCGCGCCGGCCGGGTCGTGGCCCACCGCCGTCTCCTCGGACAGCATGACGGCGTCGGTGCCGTCCAGCACCGCGTTGGCGACGTCCGTCACCTCGGCGCGCGTCGGCAGCGGGTTCGACACCATCGACATCAACATCTGCGTCGCCGTGATGACGGGCCGTCCTTCGCGGTTGGCGGCCCGGATGATCCGCTTCTGCGTGGCGGGCACGCGCTCGATCGGGATCTCGACGCCCAGGTCGCCGCGCGCGACCATGATGGCGTCGGCGGCGTGGACGATGGCGTCCAGTCGCTCCAGCGCCTGCTGCTTCTCGATCTTCGCGACCAGCGGCAGGTCGGTCAGCGCGCCCGCGTCGGCGATGTCCCGCTCGTGACGGACGTACGACAGGGCGACGAAATCGGGCGACAGCACGCCGACGTCCGCCAGATCCTGCCGGTCCTTGTCGGTGAGGGCCGGCAACGACGACGTGTCCAGCGGAAGGTTGATCCCCTTCCGCGGGCGGATCGTGCCCCCCACGCGCACGCGGCAGACCAGGCGGTCGGCGCCGACCTCGGTGGCGACGAGATCGATCGTGCCGTCGGCGATGAACACCGGGTCGCCCGAACGGACGCGGTCGTACAGCGACGGATCGCCGACCGGGATGCCGCCGGCGCCCAGCACCAGCGTCTCGCCCTCGGTCACCTTCACCTCGTCCGCGAAATCGCCCAGCCGCAGCTTGGGGCCGGCCAGGTCGGCCAGCACCGCGATGTCGGGGCGGTGGGCGCGGGCCCGCCGGACGCGCTCGGCCTGGGCGCGCGGCGAGGCGTGCGACAGGTTCACGCGCAAGAGGTCGACGCCGGAGTCCAGCAGCCGCTCGAGCGCGCCCGGCGCGTCCTGCGCGGGACCGACGGTGGCGATGATCTTCGTGCGACGCTGGGGCACGGCCCTACTCTACCGTCAACGAACCTCGAAACGCGACCATGAAGCGGCTCGGCTTGCTCCCTCCGGGCCAGCGCCTAGGTTGAATGGCATGGACGGCGTGAGGCGACCGCGGTGGTGGGGGTTCGGAGCGGCGGCCGGCGCGGCGCTGCTCTGCGGGGTGATGGCAGGTCCGGCGCGGGCCCAGACGGCGACGGCGCCCGGGAACTCCTCGGCGAACCCCGGCACGACGCCGCCCCAGGCCGGCCCTGGTTCCCGGCTCGATTTACCGTCGGACAGCCCCGGATCGGCGGCCGATAGCGCCGCCACCTCGCTGTCTACGCCGGCGCAGACGGGTAAGACGGACACGGAGCCCCACCCGGTCAACAGCAGCGGGCCGGTGGTCCGCTCGATCTTCGACGAGACGGACGTCTCGGACGAGCACCCGGTCGGGGAGCCCGCGGACGTCAGCTCCAGCTTCGATCGTCAAGATTCGGTCAACGACCACCCGGTGCCCTGAAGCCCCGGCTGGCGCGACGCGAGGTCAGTGCTCCCAGGTCTTGGCCGCGGCCAGCAGCGCCGCCAGATCGTGGCGACGCAGCTCTCCGATCCGGTCGAGCGTGATGTCCGGCTTGGGGTAGGTCGCGACGTCGGCCGCGTGCGCGTAGTGCCCTTGCCTGGCGAAGACCGTCGTCAGCCGCGGCCCCCAGGCGTTCTTCACCGCCGTCAGGATGCGAATCTTGTCGTCGATCAGGACGTAGTGGTCCGCCGGGAAGCGGCGCTCGACGTCGTCCAGCTCGTGCTCCTTGTGGACGTAGATGAGCACGCGCTTTTCGACCGCATCGAACAGGCCGGCCCGCTCGATCTTGCGCGGTTGAAACACGACGTCGCCGTCCGACAGGATCACCGTCTGCCCCATCGCCGCCGCGTGGTCCAGCGCATCCAGCGACTCCGGAAACAGCCGGTTCGCGAACGGGTAGTTGATGAGGAACGACGACAGCGCCAGCAAGTGCGGATCGCGCGGGTACGTCAGGCGGTAGGACTGCAAGGCGCCCAGGTAGTCCGAGTACCCCAGCTGCGCCCGCATCTGCTCGAAGATCTCGAAGTAGTGGGCCGCCCGGTCGGCGCCCACCTCGCGGTTCAGGAATCGCTTGAGATCGGCCGTCACCCGATCGTTGTCGATCAAGGTGTTGTCCACGTCGAAGAGAAAGACGGTCCGCGGCGGCACTCAGGGCTCCGATCGGCGAAGGGTCTCGATGCGCCCGTCGGGATGGCCGACCAGCACCTCGGTGGCGGTCCCCAGAAACAGGCCCGTGTCGACGACGCCGGCGATGCGCCGCACGGCGGCTTCCATCTGGCGCGCGGCCTCGCCGCCGGCCAGCGGCGCCGGGACGTCACAGTCGAAGATGAAGTTGCCGTTGTCTGACACCAGCGGGGTCCCCGTGGCTCGGTCGGGCCGGACGACCGGCCGAAGACCCAGCGCCTTCAGCTTGCGCATCGCCAGGCCCTTGGCCAGGGGGATGACCTCGACGGGGAAGCCGCCGTCGTTGCGGCCGCAGAGGACGGGGACCAGCTTGCTGGGGTCGACGATGATCACCTGCTGGCGCGAGGCCGCCGTGACGATCCGTTCGCGCACGAACGCGTTGCCGCGCCCCTTCACCAGATCCAGGTTGGGGGCGACCTCGTCGGCGCCGTCGACGACGACGGCCAGCGGCATGTCCTCGTCGATGTCGACCAGCTCGATGCCCAGCGAGCGGGCCAGCTGGGCCGAGGCCTCGGACGTCGGGACCGCCGTGATGCGCAGGCCGCGCCGGATGCGCGCGCCCAGCGCGGTGATGAAGGCCGAGGCGGCGCGCCCCGAGCCCAGGCCGACGCACGACCCGTCGCGCACCTCTTCGGCGGCGCGTTCGGCGGCCGCCAGGATGCCCGGCGCGGTGGGGCTACCCGTTGCCGATGTCTTGCTCATTTGCTCCGTCCCGCAGGCCTGATCGTCATCACGTCGGCGGAACGTGCCAGCCCCCGACGTCCGCCGTCAAGCGGGCCGCGTCGGGGGGGCCCCAGGTGCCCGGCTCGTAGTCGTGCACCGCGGTGGGCGCCTTCAAGATCGGGTCGACGATCGCCCACGCGGCCTCGACCCCGTCCTGGCGCGAGAACAGCGTCGCGTCCCCCTCCATGGCGTCGCCCAGCAGCCGCTCGTAGGCGTCCATCTCCTCGGCGTCGGTCTGGTGCATGACCTTCAGCTCGGTCGGCTCGGAGATCATGTTCTCGCCGGACTTCTTGATGCGGGCGCCGAGCGCGATGATGACGTCCGGGCTCAGGCGGAACCGCAGGTGGTTCGTCTCCTCGGGGCCCAGGCGCCGCAGCGGCGGGCGCTTGAGGCTCACCAGCACCTCGGTCGTCGACATGGGCATGCGCTTGCCGGCGCGGATGAAGAACGGCACGCCGTCCCAGCGCCACGAGTCGACGTGCAACCGCACCGCCGCGTAGGTTTCGACCGTCGAGTCCGAGGCGACGCCCGGCTCGTCGCGGTAACCCTTGAACTGCCCGCGCACCAGGTCTTCGGGCATCAGCGGGCGGATGGCGCGGAACACCTTCACCTGCTCGTCGCGGATCGACTCGGCGTAGGTCCCCACCGGCGGCTCCATGGCCAGCAGGCCGACCACCTGCAGCATGTGGTTCTGGATGACGTCGCGGATGGCCCCCGCCTCTTCGTAGAACTTGCCGCGCCCCTCGACGCCGAAACTCTCGGCCATCGTGATCTGCACGCTCTCGACGTAGTGCTGGTTCCAGATCGGCTCCAGGAACGTGTTCGCGAACCGGAACACCATCAGGTTCTGGACCGACTCCTTGCCGAGGTAGTGGTCGATGCGGAAGATGGCGTTCTCCTCGAACACGGCGTGCAGCGTGCGGTTCAGCTCGCGCGCCGACTCCAGGTCGCGGCCGAACGGCTTCTCGACGACCAGGCGCGCGCCCTCGGAGCAGCGCGACTTCCCCAGCCCCTCGACGACGATCCCGAACAGGCTGGGCGGAATGGCCAGGTAGTGGGTGGGCCGACACGATTTGCCCAGCTCACGCTTAATCGCCTCGTAGGTCTTGAGGTCGGTGTAGTCGCCGCGCACGTAGCGCAGCCGATCGAGCAGCTTGCCCAGCGCGGCCTCGTCGATCTTCTTCGGGCCGTGCTGTTTGAGGCTCTCGCGGGCGCGATCCTTGAACTGGTCCGGCGTCAGCGGCGTGTTCGCGACGCCGATGACCGGCATGTCCAGATGGCCGCGGCGGGTCATCGCGTAGAGCGCGGGGAAGATCTTCTTGAAGGCGAGGTCCCCGCTGGCCCCGAAGAAGACGAATGCGTCGGACGCTGGTGCGGACATGTGGGGCCAATATAGCCCCTCGCCCGCCGCCGGTCAGGCGACGGCTGATCCTACGCGCCGACGAACAGCGGGCGCAGGTGGCGGTCGAACAGGTTTTCGGTCACGCAGCGGCCCGCGATCTCGCTGGCCGCCTCGAGGGCGCCGGTCCATTCCTCGCCCATCTCGGCGGCGACCCGGAAGGCGACGTGGACGAACTGCCGGAGGTTCACGTCGTAGAGGGGATGCGCCTGGTCGTGTCGCAGGCGCCCCACCAGATCGTCGGCCGACCAGGCGTCGACCGTCGCGGCGGAGGGGAGCCGAGCCCGATCGATCTCGACGACCGTGGCGTAGGGCTTCACCAGCTCGTCGAACCGCGGCAGCGCCAGCTGGTAGACCCGCTTGGCGACGGCCAGGCCGCGCGGGCCCGACAGCGCGACGCCGATGACCTCCTCCAGCCAGGTGGTGCCGGCCGTCTTGAGGTGCAGGCCGGCGCCGTGCTTCTTCAGGGCCTGGTTGATGACCGGGTACAGGGACAGCTTGTCGCTGCCGGTGTGGACGCTGATCTTCAGCGACGGCGGCAGGCCGAACACGGAGATCGCGTGCTTGACGACGGCCAGGTCGGCGTCCAGCTCGCGCGCGAAACCCGCCACGTCGCCCACGTAGTCGATCCCTTTCAGGAACTTGCCGGAGAACTTGGGGGCGATGGTCTGGACCGGGATCTTCTCGCGCGCCAGCGCGCCCAGGATGAAGAACAGCTCGAACGGCAGCTGCGGCTCCGTCGCCTCGTCCGTCGAGACCTCGGCGATGAAGGCGTCGGCGCCCTTCGCCGCCGCGACGTGGCGGTAAGTCTTGCCGGCCTCGGTCACGGCGCGCAGGTAGCTGCGGCCGATCTTGTCCAGCACGCCGTCGGTCACCTCGAAGGCCGGCTCGATGCCGGGGATGCGCAGCGTGCCCCGGAACGGCGCCATGTCGCGCACGAAGGCGGCCAGCGCCGCCTCGTCGGGGGCCTCGCCGATGAAGTCGGCGACGTCCAGCGTGTAGAAGTCGCTGGCGGCCAGGAACCCGTCGACCGTCTTGAGGCCGATGTGGTCGGCGTCGACGTGGTACGGGTGCTGCCAGCCGCCGCGCCGGACCGCTTCGTCGGCCTCGGCGCGGACGTCGGCGGGCTTGGTGCCGATCAGCGAGTGCTCGCGGAAGGACTTGTTCCAGACCGGGACGACCACAACGCCGGCGCGCTCGGCGAGCTGAACCGCCCGCAGCTGCGCCAGCCCTTCGCGCCCGAACCGGTCCCCGATCCCCAGCGAGTACTTCTGGATCCGCATCAAACTCCTTGTCAGACGATGTATGCCGACGACGCCGTGTCGCCGCCGCGCCCCGTCCAGTTGGTGTGGAAGAACTGCCCGCGCGGCTGGTCCAGGCGCTCGTACTGGTGCGCGCCGAAGTAGTCGCGCTGCGCCTGCAGCAGGTTGGCCGGCAGCCGCCCGGCGCGGAACCCGTCATAGAAGTTGAGCGCCGTCGCGTGCGCCGGAATCCAGATCCCGTTCAGCGCCGCCTGCGCCACCACGCGCCGCCAGCTGTCTTGCGCGCCGTCGATGATGTCGCGGAAGTACGGCGCCAGCAGCAGGTTCGACAGCTTGGGGTCCTTGTCGTACGCCTCTTTGATCTTCCCCAGGAACTTCGAGCGGATGATGCACCCGCCCCGCCACATCAACGCGATGCCGCCGTAGGACAGGTCCCACTTCCACTCCTGCGCCGCCGACTGCAGCAGCTGGTATCCCTGCGCGTACGACACGATCTTCGACACGTAGAGCGCCTTGCCGAGGTCAGCGATGAACGCCTTCTTGTCGCCGTTGAACTGCGGCTTGGGGCCGCGCAGCAGCTTGGACGCCGCCACCCGCTCGTCCTTCAGCGCGGACAAGCAGCGCGCGAAGACCGCCTCGCTGATCAGCGTCAGCGGCATGCCTAGGTCCAGCGCGGTCACGCTGGTCCACTTGCCCGTCCCCTTCTGCCCGGCCGAGTCGAGGATCTTGTCGACCAGCGGCGTCCCGTCCTTGTCCTTGAACGCCAGGATGTCGCGCGTGATCTCGATGAGATAGCTGTCGAGGTCCCCCTTGTTCCACTCGGCGAAGACCTGGTGCATCTCGTCGGCCGACATGCCCAGCAGGTCCTTCATCATCTGGTACGACTCGCAGATCAGCTGCATGTCGCCGTACTCGATGCCGTTGTGGACCATCTTCACGAAGTGACCGGCGCCGTCGGAGCCGACCCAG
>CAZPUH010000170.1:0-1824 GCA_964589215.1 uncultured Myxococcales bacterium
TAGCCTCCCCCCCCCAACGCCTTCAAGTTCGTCGTCGAGCCGTCGAAGTACGTCCGACGCCTTTACCGCCGTCAATCCGGTATTAGGATTGACGGCCAACCCCAAAGGTCGATCCATGCTGAGCCCGAAGGAAAAAGCCCAGATCCGCACCGTTCTCGAAGAGGAGCAGAAGCGCCTCGCCCGCAAGAGTGAGAACGCGCTGAACTACTCGATGAACCACGAGCGGAACATCGGCCGCGACTCGATCGACGAGTCGATGGAAGAAGAGATCTTCTCCACGGAGATGCGGCTGCACGACCGCGAGAAGTTTCTGCTGGGCAAGATCGCCAAGCAGCTGGTCCGCCTCGACACGGACGAGATCGACGTCTGCGAGGACTGCGGCGAAAAGATCTCGTTCCGCCGCCTGCTGGCGCGCCCCGTCACGACCCTCTGCATCGACTGCAAGGAGCAGAGCGAGCGCGAAGAGCAGGCGAGCGAGCAGCCCGGCCGGGCCGGCGCGGCTTTCGCGGACCTGGCCGACGGCGAAGACGCGCCGAAGGTCACCGCCGAAGAGTGAGGGTTTTCCTGCCTGGGCTCAGCCCAGCAGTCATGAAGGACGGGCCCGGCTGCGTGAACGCGAATTGCCGGCCCCGTCCTTTCGTCATATCGTCGTCCGCGGGCGCTTCGCGGATCACCTATGGCCGATAATCGTTATCGCATCACCGAGCGTGTCGCTGCCGGCGGCATGGCCGAGGTGTTCCGCGGCGTCGCCGAGTCGATGCGCGGGTTCAAGAAGAACATCGCGATCAAGCGCATCCTGCCGTCGCTGACGAAGAACAAGAAGTTCGTCGCGATGTTCCTCGACGAGGCGCGCCTGTCGCTCTCGTTGCAGCACGCGAACATCGTCCAGGTGTTCGACATCGGTCACAGCGAGGACACGTACTTCATCGTCATGGAGTACGTCGACGGGTGCGACCTCAAGGCCATCCTCGACTGGCGCCGGCGGATCAACAAGCGGGTTCCCGTCGCGCACTCGCTGTACGTCATCACCGAGATCTGCAAGGGGCTCTCTTACGCGCACGAGCTGCGGAACCAGGAGAACGACGCCCCGCTCAACATCGTCCACCGCGACGTCTCGCCGCCCAACGTGCTGCTCTCGAAGCAGGGCGAGGTGAAGGTCGTGGACTTCGGGCTCGCGAAGGCGACCAGCCAGGTCGAGGTGACCGACCCGGGCGTCGTCAAAGGCAAGATGAGCTACCTGTCGCCCGAGGCCGCGCGCGGCGAGGAGGTCGACAGCCGCGCCGACATCTTCGCGGTCGGCATCCTGCTGTACGAGATGCTCACCGGGAAGCGCCTCTTCTACGGCGAGACCGACTACCAGACCGTCGAGCTGGTTCGCAACGCGAAGATTCCGCCCATCCGCCCCCAGAACCCGCAGGTCGAGCCCGAGCTGGAAGACATCGTCCGCAAGTCGCTGGCCAAGCGCAGAGAGGACCGGTTCCAGAGCGCGACCGACCTGCAGGACGCGCTGGCCCAGTACAGCTATTCGCGCGGGCTGAAGGTCATCTCGCGCGACATCGCCGAGCTGGTGCGGCAGTGCCTGGAAGACAAGCGCATGCAGTCCGGCGAGGGGAAGGCCCGGACCAGCATCATCGACCACCTGTTGCAGGACGAGATCGTGAAGTTCACGTCGGTGGACTTCGAGGATCCGGGCGCGCAGCCGCTGGAGGACGACGAGCTGGCGCAGCGGCCGGCGCCGTCGATGGACGGCGACTTCGTCGACCCGCGGGCCTGGGCCGACGAGCGGATGACGCCGGCCGTGCCGACGCCCGCCGAGGTGCGCGC
>CAZPUH010000171.1:0-3059 GCA_964589215.1 uncultured Myxococcales bacterium
CGCGGCGGGAGCCCGGGCCGGTCGGCGTCCTTCACCGTGATCTCGTACACGGGGATCCCGTCGGTCTGCCGCTTCACCTGGGCCGCGATGGCGTCGTCGAGGCGCTTGTCCTCGAGCTGCTCGCGCCGCCGCTCGGCTTCGTTCAGCGACACCGTGCCGCTGCTCAGGCGGGCGCGCAGCCGATCGATCTGGCGCTTGAGGTTGGCGAAGCCCGGGTCCGACGCCAGCCGCTGCGCGGACGCGGTACGCAACGCCGGCAGCTGGCCCGTCACCTCGGCCAGGTGGTCGAACGACGCGGCCGGGATCGTGTCCCAGGGCAGCGGGTCGACCAGCTTCGACTCGCCGACGGGGGCGGCCTCGGTCGGGGACGGGATCACCAGGTCGGAGGCGACGCCGCGCAGCTCCGTCGACGCGCCGCTGGGCCGGTAGAACTTGCTGATGGTCAGCTTCAGCGCGCCCGGGTCGAACGAGTGCCCCAGACCGGCCCGGTCCATGATGCTGGCCAGCGGCACGATCGTCTGGACCGTCCCCTTGCCGAAGGTGGCGGTGTCGCCGACGATCACGGCCCGGCCGTAGTCCTGCAGCGCGCCGGCCAGGATCTCCGACGCCGACGCGCTGAGACGGCTCGTCAGCACGACCAGCGGACCCGCCCAGCGCACGGAGGGGTCGCGGTCGGCGCCGACCTCGACGGACCCGCTGGAGTCGCGCGTCTGCACGACCGGACCCTTCTTGATGAACAGGCCCGTCATGTCGATGGCCTCCTGCAACGAACCGCCGCCGTTGCGGCGCAGGTCGAGCACCACGCCACGCACCTGCTCGGCCTTGAGCTTGTCCAGCAGGCGGCCCACGTCGGCGGTCGCGCCGGTGCCGCCCCGGTCGTCCTTGCCCGAATAGAACGAGGGCAGGTCGATCACGCCCACGCGCAAAGGCGTCGTGTTCGGCTGCGGCAGGTCGATGATGCGGGCCTTGGCCTGCTGGTCGGCGAGCTGCACCTCGGCCCGGACCAGGCGCACCGTTCGCGCGCCGCCGGGCGCCCCGACGGGCGGCAGGATGGTCAGGGTGACCGGTGTCCCCTTGGGGCCGCGAATCAGCTGCACGATCCGGGTCAGCGGCATGGCGGTCACGTCGACGGTGGCGCCCGTCGCCTGCGCCACGGCCACGATGCGGTCGCCCGCCTTCAGCTCACCGCTGAGCGCGGCCGGGCTGCCGGGGACCAGCTCGTGAATCGTGCAGACGCCGTCCTCGTTGGCCAGCGTCGCGCCGATGCCGAACAGCGACAGGTTCATGGCGATCGACAGCGAGTCCATCGATTCCTTGCCCATGTAGTCGGAGTGCGGATCGTAGACGTGCGCCAGCGCGTCCAGGTAGATCTCCAGGACCTCGTCGTCGCCCAGCGAGCTGACCGTCTTCAGCTGCTGCTCGTGCCGGTGAATCAGCGTCGCCGCCACGTCGGGGACCGGCTTTTCGGCCAGCCGCTCTTGCAGCACCTCGGCCCGCAGCGCCTGCTTCCAGACCTCGTGGGCGGCGGCCAGGTCAGCCGGCCGCTCGGCGTGCTCGCGGTCGAACGCGAAGGTGTCGTGCCCGTTGAAGGTGAAGCCGCCCGCCTTGAGGAGGGTGGTGTCGAACGCGACCTTCTGCTTCAGACGCTCGACGTAGCGCGCGAAGATGACGTGGGCCGGCCGCGTGTCGCCGTCGGCGCGCGTCGACTGAGCCAGCGTCGCGCGCATCGCCCCGAACTCGGCCACGTCGCTCTTCAGGAACAGCGAGCGCGTCCCGTCCAGCGCATCCAGGTACCGGTCCAGCAGCTTGCCCGCCAACTGGGCGTCCAGCGGGTGGTGCGAGAGCTGGGACTGCGCCAGCAGCGAGGTCGTGATCCGCGCGACGTTGGCTTCGGTCGTCCGGGCGTCGACCGGCGCCGTCGGGCGGGCGACGGCGAAAGACGACACCGCCAGGGCCAGCGTGAAGACCGCAAAAATACGAGGGGTGGTCTTGATGGGGCTCTTCATGAGGGGACCACCGTTCGGGTATCGAATTGCCGAGACATCCCCCCAGTATGACGTAAGAAGGCGAGACGCAACGCGCCGGCGCTCAGATGAATTGGCTGAGCGGCGGCGCGTCTCGACCGTCGGGAACCCCCGGCAGCCAAATTCGTCGGATCCCAACCGTTCTCTGCCTGCCCAGGCGCCCTCAGCAGTGCCGTTGAGAACGAACGTTCAGCCTGGCGCCGCGCGCGCCTGCGCGCCAAACCCAGCATGTGACCCTGCGGCGCGTGGACGCGGTTCTGGTCGCGGCGTTCGCGGCGGTCGTGCTCGCGTTCATCGCCGCCACCCTGATCACCCAGCACCGCACGCGCCAGATCGAGAGCGCGGCCCTGAGCATCCAGGGGGACGCCGCGCCCAGCATCCGCTACCTGGCCGACGCGCGCACCGAGCTGAGGCGCCTGCAGCTGCTCGTTCACCGCGCCGTGGCCCGGCCCGTGCTGTCGACGGGCGCGATGGAGATCGAGACCGGGCGCGCGCTGCTGGACGCCGAGATCTCCGCCTATCGCAACCTGCCGTTTTATCCGGCGGAGGCGGCGGCCTGGGGGCGCTCGGTCGCCGCGCTGTCGCGTTTCGACGGGCAGGTCGACGAGGTGCTGGCGCGCATCCGTGACGACGACCGCCCCGGCGCGCTGGCCGCCGAGGAGCGCCTGGACGCCACGGGCGAGGAGGTGGCCCGCGCGCTGTCGGTCGGCATCGACGCGAACGTGGCGGCGGCCGCCGAGCTCGCCGGGACCATCCGCGAGAGCCGCCATCGCGGGGCGATCTGGGCGTTCCAGTTGAACGCGGCCGGCGTGCTGCTGGCCATCTTCGCGGGCGCGATCGCGCTGCGCATCTCGCACGCGCACGCCCGCGCCGTCGAGGAGCTGCAGCAACACGCCGAGCGGCGCGCGACCGAGCTGGACGTCTTCGCGACCCGCATGGCCCACGACATCCGGAATCCGCTGGCGGCTGCCGGGCTGATCTTCGACGACATCCAGCGCCGCGCGGGCGCCGTCGCCGACGAGCGGCTGCAGCGGG
>CAZPUH010000172.1:0-29014 GCA_964589215.1 uncultured Myxococcales bacterium
GAGTCGTACCTGTTCCAGATGGTGGCCTTGCCGACGGGACAGATCCTGGTCACGGGCACGAACACCAACGACTACCTCTACACGCCGGCCGGCGGACCGCAGACGCAGTGGCGCCCCAGCATCACCAGCATCGCCGCCAACAGCAACGGCACGTACACCTTGACCGGGCGGCAGCTGAACGGCCTGTCGCAGGGCGCGTCCTACGGTGACGAGGGGAACGCGCAGACGAACTTCCCGCTCGTGCGCCTGACCAGCGGCTCGACCGTCCGCTACGCCCGCACGTTCAACCACAGCACGATGGGTTTCGCGACCGGCTCGACGGCCGTGCAGACCACCTTCACGCTCCCGCCGAACCTGCCGGGCGGGACCTACCAGGTCGCCGTCGTCGCCAACGGCATCGACTCGGCGACGGTGCCGCTGACGGTGACCGGCAGCCAGATCGGCGCCACGGTCTCGGTGACCAGCCAGTGGGAGAGCGGCTACTGCGCGAACGTGACGGTGACCAACACGCAGGCGACGGCGATCAACCACTGGACGGTCGTCATGGACGTCGGCGCCGCCACCCAGAACGCGCAATGGCAGGCGAGCTTCACGCAGGCGGGGAGCACGCTGACCGCCACCAACGCCTCGAACAACGGCACCCTGACGGCGGGCGCGCAGACGACGTTCGGGTTCTGCACGCAGATGCCCGCGCCCGTCCGCGGCCCGATCGTGACCGCCGCGACCGGATCCTGACCGACATCCTGACGTTCCGGGCACCAGTTCACCCGGGGCGTCCCCTCGTCGTGATGACAGATCTGGCGCGACGATCGTTGTAGTCGCAGCGGCGGCCGGGCTTCGCGGGGCGGCCCGGTCCGCCGTGGCGGGAAATCGAGAATTTCTTCGATGAAGTGGCCGCGCCGCGCGAACTAACCCAGCCGGCTCAATGTGGGACTCGGTCGTCGTTCGATCTGCCAGGAACCGTCTGGCGGCCCGCCCGCCAGGCGGCGCCGCCGCGGTCGCGGGGGCCATCCTGCTGGGTCTGCTGGCGGCGCCGGGGCACGCCGAAAACGACAAGCCGGCGGCCGGGCCGGGGATCCGCGCCGACGCGCCGTGGCTGTCATTTTATGGGACGGCGGAGCAGATGGGCGATCTGGACGCCGTCGCCACGCGGTTCCGGCTCATCAACATCGACGCCGACCCGGACACAGGCAACTTCTCCGCGCGCCAGATTCGGGAACTGAAGGCCGGCGGCCGCAACACCGTCATCAGCTACCTCAACATCGGGTCGTGCGAGCGGACCCGCCGGTACTGGAAGCACGCGCCCGCCGGGCTGGTGCCCTGCGCCGCCAACCGGGCCGCCCAGATCGCGCCGTATCGGGGCTTTCCTGACGAACTCTGGATGAACCCCAGCAACCCGGCCTACCAGCGCCTGATCCTCGAGCACGTGGCGCCGCGGCTGGCGGCCACCGGCGTCGACGGCTTCTTCCTGGACAACCTCGAGATCGTCGAGCACGGCGCGACCGGCGGCGGCACTGGCGCCCCGTGCGATCGCGCGTGCGTGGCGGGGACTCTGGCGCTGGTCGCCCGGTTGCGACAGGCGTTCCCGGGCATGGTGCTGGTGATGCAGAACGCGACGTCGGCCACGACGCGCGAAGCGGTCGTGGGCGGCGTTCCGTTCCCGCGCATCCTGGACGGCGTCTCTCACGAAGAGGTGTACGCGCCCCGCTACGACCGTACGGCAGAGGCTGAGCTCCTGGCGTGGGCGGCGGCCGCCGCCCGCCACCGGAACGGCGCGCGCTTCTCGATCACCACGCTCGATTACGTGGGCAACTGCCGGGACCGGCAGCGGGCGGAGCGGGTCTATTCCCGGAGCCGCGCCAGGGGGTTTTCGCCTTACGCAACGATCTCCAGCGCCAACCAGGACAAGGTCTGTGACTGGCGGCTCTGAAAGCGCGTCATGAAGATGTTGCCGCTGCCAAGGTCGACCGGCCCCTTCGTGGCCTTCGTCGTTGCGGTCGCCGCCGCCATCTGGACCGGCAGCTCCGTGAGCCCCCGTTCAGCGCAGGGGGCGGCGCCCCCGCCCGATGCGGGCCCGCCGGCGCTGACCGAGCTCGCATTCTTTGACGGACCCGACGTCCCGGTCGACGCGCTCGCCTTCTATCCGGCGGTCGTGCTGAACGCCGAGCGGGCCACCTCCGCCTCGGTCCGGGCGCTCGCGCGCGCCGGCAGCCACCCCCTCGCGCGCCTGGCGTGGTCAGCCGGCGGCGACGTGCTCGCCAGCGCCCGCCAGCTGGCGGCCGCCGGCTACGAGGGGGCGCTGCTCGAGGCCCCGCCGGCCAAAGCGGCACCGGGCGCGACCCCCGCGGCCCTGGCCAGCGCGGTGCACGCCCTGCGAACCGTCTGGCCGCGCGGCCCGCTGCTGCTGGCGGCCGATCCGCGGCTCGCGACCGAGGCGGCGCCCGAGCTGTCGGCGGTCGTCGTCAGCGGCGCCGGCGACCGCGCGCCGGAGCTGGCCACCTTCGCCCGCCACGCGCTGGCGGGACGCGCGGGGCCGGTTCCCGTCGTCGACGTGGAGACGCTGTCCGCCGCCAGTCGCCCGCAGGCCCGCCAGCTGGCGGACAAGCTGGCGCGCGCCGGCGTGGTGCCCTGGGTGCGCCTCGGCGACGGGCTGGGTCTGGGCGCGATCGAGCCCGTGCCCCGCCGCATCCTGGTGGTCCAGGACGGGGCCGAGGAGCCGAGCCTGGCGTCCACCGTGGCGCACCGCCTGCTGGCGGTGCCGCTCGAGTACCTGGGCTACGTCGTCGATTACGCGGACGCGCGCGGCCCGCTGCCGGCCGGCGACCTGACCGGGCGGTACGCCGCGGTGGCGACTTGGTTCACGGACGACGACCTGCCCGGCGGCGACCGCTACGAACGGTGGCTCGCGCATCAGATCGACACGGGGCTGAAGGTGGCGATCATCGACCATCTCGGGTTCCGGCCGTCCGCCGGCCTTCTGGCCCGACTGGGGCTCGTGGCGCCCCGCCAGGCGCCGCAGGCGCCGCTGCGCCTGTCCAGCGACGACTGGATCGGGTTCGAGGCAGCGGCGACCCCGCGCTCGCGCGAGCTGCCGGCGTGGGACGCGCCGCGCCTGTCGCGGCATCTCGAGCTCACGGACGGCGGCGGCCACCGCGTCGTCGCGGTCGCCCACGGCGACTGGGGCGGCCTGGCGCTGGCGCCCTACGTGACGTCCGAAGGCGTGCAGGGGCGGCTGCGCTGGATCGTCGACCCGTTTCGCTTTCTGGCCGGCGCCCTGGCGCTGCCGCCCATCCCGGTGCCCGACCCCACCACCGTCAACGGGCGGCGCCTCATGGAGATTCACATCGACGGCGACGGGTTCGTCAGCACCGCCGAGCTGCCCGACCATCCGTACGCCGGCGAGGTCATCCGCCGCGAGATGCTGGCCCGCTACGAGCTGCCCACGACGGTGTCGATCATCGAGGGGGAGATCGGCGCGGCCGGCCTCTACCCCGACAAGTCGCCGGCGCTGGAGGCGATCGCGCGTCGGATCTTCGCGCGACCCGAGGTGGAGATCGCGAGCCACAGCTACAGCCACCCCTTCGACTGGCTGCGCGCCGGGCAGCCGGACGCGCCGCCCGCCGAGCTCGCCGACGACGACCACCGCGACGGCGACCGGCTTCCCATCCCCGGCTACGTCTACTCGCTGGCGCGCGAGATCGACGGCTCGGTCGGCTACATCAACAGCCGGCTGGCGCCGCCCGGCAAGGCGACGCGCGTGTTCCTGTGGAGCGGCGACGCGCTGCCGCCGCAGGAGGCGCTGGAGAAGACCGACGCGCTGGCGCTGGAGAACCTGAACGGCGACAACGCCGAGGAGCCCGGCGTCCGCCCGACGCTGGCGCAGGTCCCGTCCTTCGTTCGCCCCGTCGGCGCGCGCACCCAGATCTACGCGCCGGCCCAGAACGAGAACGTCTACACGAACCTGTGGCGCGGCCCGTACTACGGCTTCCGGCGGGTCATCGACTACTTCCAGTTCACGGACACACCGCGGCGGCTGAAGCCCATCGGCATCTACTATCACTTCTTCTCGGGGACCAAGGCCGCCTCCATCAAGGCGCTGCACGACGTGTACGCCTGGGCGGGCGAGCAGCAGACGTTCCCGGTGTGGGCCAGCGAGTACGCCGCCGGCGTGCGGGGCTTCGAGCAGGCGACGCTCGCGCGCCGCACGGACGGGACCTGGCTGGTGCGCGGCCTGGGCGCTCTCGCCACGCTGCGGCTGCCCGCCGCGCTGGGCTGGCCGGATCTCGATCGCTCGGAAGGCGTGGTCGGCGTCCGCGATCTGCCGCAGGGGCGCTACGTCACGCTGGACCCGGGGCGCCCCGTCACGCTGGCGCTGTCCGCGGACCGGCCGCGCGGCCCCTACCTGCTTGCCTCGAACGCCGGCGTCGCTTCGTTCCGACGCCTGGGGCCGGACACGATCCGCTTTCACCTCCGCGGGCATGTGCCTGCCGAGGCCGAGATCGGTGGCTGCGCCGGATCGATCTCCGTGAAGCCGGCCCATCCGGGGCCGGCCGCCTCCGTCAGCGTGAAGGGTCTGAACGTTCGGTCCGCGGGACCAGATACGGGAGAACTCGATGTCTCATGTCATTGATGCGCCGTTGCCTGCCGCTGCTCTCCGCCGCCCGCGCCTGATCACGCCCCATGGGCTGGTCCTGGTGGCGGCCACCGTCGCGGCGTCCCTGGCCCTGCTGTTTCCGGGGCTCGACTTCGGCCATCCGCGATTTCTGGCCCACCCCGACGAGCTGTCGATCGCCTACCTGGATCAGGTGCTGCGTCAGCGGCCGCAGGATCGGCCGGCGCGCCTGCTGCTGGCGCGCGAGCAGCTGGCGCTGGGCAAGTGGTCCGAGGCCGAGGCCCACCTACACCGCCTGACGGACCCGATGGCGGGCGTGCCCGAGGACGCCATCACCTGGCGCGCGCGGCTGGCGCTGGTCGAGCTGGAACGGGCGGAGGTCGACGCGCTGCCGGCCGAAGATCCGACGCGTCCGATCCGGCAGGCGGGCGCGGTCGCGGCGCTGCGCCAGGTCGCGGCGTCGCCGTTCGACGCGACGGAGCTGTCCGGCATCGCCCAGATGGCGCTGGCCCTGGAAGCGCCGGCGGACGCGGCAGCGATCTACGCGCGGCTCGCGACCCAGCAGCCGGCGCGCCGCCACGAGTGGAGCCTGCTGGCCGGCCGCTGGTACCGCGCCGCCGGGCGCTTGCCCGAGAGCGCGGCCGCCTACGTCGCGGCCAGCACCGCGGCGGCCTCGCCCGCCGAGGGCGCGGCGGACACCGCGCTGGCGATCGAGGTCCTGCAGGCGGCCGACAAGGGCGCCGACGCGCTGCGGATCGCGGCGGCAGCCATTCAGCGCTGGCCGTCGGATCGGGCGCTGCTCCAGCGCGGCATCGGGCTGGCGCTGGCGCAGAACGACGCCGCGCGCGCGCAAGGCTGGAACATGCGCCTGGTCGGCCTCGCCCCCGGCGATACCACGATCCTGTCGAAACAGCTGGACCTCGACCTGGCGGCCGGCGACAACCAGGCCGCGCTGCGCTCGCTGTCGGCGCTGGTCGAGCGGCGCCCCGACGACGAGTCGCTGCGGCGGCGCCTGGCGCAGGTCGCGTCGTGGGCGGGTGAGCCGCGCGTCGCGCTGGCGGCCTGGACCTGGCTGGCGGACCGCGGGTCGGCCGATGCCGGCGAGAAGGCCATCGAGCTCGCGCAGGCGCTGTTCGATCACCAGGCGGTCGTGGCGTTGATCGAGGCGCGCGCGCGGCAGCGGCAGTTGAAGCTGCCGGAGGTTCTGTACCTCTCGGACGCGCTGGAGTCCGCGGGCGATCCGGACGCCGCGCGCGCCACGCTGCGCCGGTTCGAGCCGCTCTTCGCCGACCAGCCGGAGTACTGGCACGAGCGCGCCGCGCTGGACGAGCACGTCGGCGATCTGGACGGCGCGCTGTTCAGCATCCGCCAGGTGACGCGACGATTTGCCGGCTCGGTCGAGGTCGGCGTCGAGCCCGAGCTGCTCTGGTCGCTGGACCGGCCCGAGGACGCGCTGGCGGTCGCGCGCGTCGAGGCGCAGTCGGCGCCGCCGTCGGCCAGCCAGTTCTGGAAGATGTACGGCGACCTCGCCTGGTCCGTCGAGGCGGACGCCGACGCGCAGAACGCGTACGAGCACGTCTGGTCGACGCCGTCCGCGACGTCGGAGGTCGCCGAGCGGCTGGCCACGCTGTACGCGGCGCAACGGCGCACCGACGACCTGGTGGGACTGGCGCGCGATGCGTTCCAGAAGCTGGGCTCCGGGTCGGTGCTGCTGATGGGCATGGAGGCAGCCATCGACGGCGAGCGCTGGACCCAGGCGCGTGAGCTGGTCGAGGTCGCGGCCCCGCGCCGTGCCACGCTGGAGCGCGAGCCCGAGTACTGGTCGGCGCTGGGACAGCTGGCCAGCCACGACGGCAACGCCAAGGAGGCGGTCGCGGCGTTCACGCAGGCCGTCGCGCTGGCGCCGGGCGACGCGGGCCTGGCCGACGACCTGCACGCGGCGCGCGTCGAGGCCGGCCTCGAGCGCGCGCCCGAGGACCCGGAGGACGCGCGCGATCGCGCCGCCGATCAGGCCAGCGTGCGGCTGGCGGCGGCGGTCGATCGCCACGATCGCGCGGAGATCCGCGCCATCCTCGCCAGCGACGGCAGCCTGCTGCCGCTCAGCGAGCGGGTCGACGCCGAGCGCGAGCTGGGGCGCGACGACCGGGCCTGGGACCTGCTGGCGCGCGCGCCCGACCGTTCGGGCGACCCCGACGAAGACGCGAGCCTGGCGCTGCTGCGGCACGAGCTCACGCAGGACCGGATGAACGGCGCGTTCGCGGCGGGGCGGTTCGAAGACCTGTCGGGCCTGGGCATGATCGACCAGGAGGGGCGCGTCGACTTCAACAACGGGCGGCTGTCGATCGGCGCCGTCGCCGAGCACGATCGTCTGGAGAGCGCCGCCGGCCCGGTGGTCGGCGCCATCTCCGCCGACGAGGCCAAGGCCGGCCTGGGGCTGGGATTCCGGTCCGCCCTCGGTGACACCCGCGTGGAGGCCGGCGGATACGCCTTCTCGTCGGGCGTCGTGCCCTACGCCGCTGCGGCGCTGGAGACGGAGCCCCTGCGCGGGCTGTCCGTCGACCTCGAGGCCCTCTACAACCAGCGGCCCACCGACACGGCGGCGTTGCGCGCGGCGGCGCTGCGTGACAGCGCCGAGCTGGAGATCGGCTGGAGCTTCGCGCAGCGCTTGCTGCTGACGGGGGCGGCCGGCGCGACCCACTACACGGACCGCGCGGGCGCCCTGCTGTCCAACGGCGGCATCGGCCGCCTGGAGCTGTCCGCGGTCGTGCGCAAGGCGGCGCCGCTGATCCGCGTGCGCGCCGACGGGTTCGTCGAGGTCAATCGCACGGCCTCGACGATGCCCGCCGGTATCGCCGCCGTCGTTCAGCCGGGAACGCCCATCGACAGCGTGCTGCCCGACACCTACGGGACCGTCGGCGTGGGCGTCACGCTGCTGGGCCTGAGCGACAACGACGACGACATGGCATCCGGACGAAAGCCGTTTGGCTGCCGCCGGTGCCTGCGTCCGTTCGCGGATCTCTGGGCCGGGTGGCTGATGCCCGCGCAGACGCTGACCTACAGCCTGGACGGCGGCCTGGGCTACCTGTTCGCGCGTCACCAGGAGCTCGCGGCGACCGCCTTTTACCGCAACGACCAGGGCGGGCAGCTCGGCCAGCGGTACGCGGGCGCGTCCATCCACTACACGCTGCGGTGGCTCTGAGAATGGCGCTTCATCTTTTGTCGCGCGCACCGGTCGCGCGCCGCCCCGTCGGCGTGTGGCTGGAGACGGCCCTGGTCGTGCTGCTGGTGCCCTTGCTGGGGCTGTGGCTGAACCCCAGCGACCCGCTGTTCGTGCGCAGTGCGTTCCCGTGGGCGGTGCTGGCGCCGCTGCTGGTCGGCCTGCGCTACGGGTTCGCGCCCGGCTTCGCGGCGGCGGCCGCGCTGACGTTCGCCACCGTCGCCGCCTGGAAGGGCGTCTTGCCGCTGCGCTTTCCGGCGGGCGATCTCTCCGCCGAGCGGCAGGTGGGCCTGCTGCTGTGCGGGATCATCGCGGGCGAGTTCAGCGGCCTGTGGCACCGGCGGCTGGAGACGCTGGAGACGGTGCACGCCCACCAGAGCCTGCGGTTCGAGAGCCTGGTGCGGGCCCATCAGACGCTGAGCGCCTCCCACGATCTGCTCGAGAGCCGCCTGGGCGGCGCGCAGCCGACGCTGCGGGAGGCGCTGCGGGTCGTCGGGGATCTGGCGCTGGCGGACGACACGCGCCCCGCCCCGCTGGCGCAGCAGATCCTCGAGCTGTTCGCGACCTACGGCCAGGTCCGGCAGGCGTCGCTGTTCCTGGCGCCGGAGCCCGACGGCGCGCTGTCGGCGAAGCCGGCCGCGGAGCTGGGCCCCGCACCCGAGCTGTCCGATCCGGTCGTCGAGCAGGCGCTGCGACGGCGCGAAGTCGTGGCCTTCGATTCGCCGATCGCCGCCGCCAAGGCGCGCACGCGTCCCGGCGCGGTGGTGCTGGCGGCGCCGCTGGAGGACTGCGAGGGGCGCCTGTGGGGGCTGCTGGCGGTCTGCGACCTGCCCTTTTCGGCCTTCGGGGCGGAAGGGCGCACGCGGATCGCGGCGCTGGCCGGACACGTCGCGGATCTGCTGGCGTTCGGCGCGCCGCGCCGCCTGGCCGAGGCGCATCGAGAAGAGCAGCGCGAGGCCTTCACCCGTCGCCTGCGGCGGGCCGCGCACGATCGCCGCGCGCACGGCCTGGCCAGCGGCGTCGTTCAGTTCGCCATCGCGGGCAAGCGCGCCTCGACGACCGCGGACATCATCGTCAAGCAGCGGCGGGCGACCGATTCGGTCCTGACCTCGCGTCGCCGCGACGGCGCCGAGACGGTCACGCTGCTGTTGCCGATGACCGACGACATCGGCCTCGCCCGCTACCTGGGCCGCGTCGAGGCGGCCATCCGAGAATCGACGGGCGCGTCGCTGCGCGAAGCGGACGTGCAGGTCGAGCACACGACCATCGACGCCGCCGATCGCATCGCTTCGCTGGACCTCGGCGAAGGGCGCCCCACCCTGGACGACGATGAGCAGCCGCACAAATTTGCTCGCAACTAGCGGCGTCGCCGCGGAGGCGGCGGTGGCGGCGTTGCTGTGCGTCGGCCCTGCGCCGAGCGCCGCGCGCCTGCTGGCGGCGGTGGCCGCTCACGCGCTTGCCGCCCTTTGCTTCGCGGCCTGGCTGGACGCGCGCGCCGGGCAGCTGGGATTCCAGCGCAACGGGCGCCAGGGCTGGCTGCTGTTCGCGACGGTGGCCGCCCTGCTGCCGCTGGTGGGGCCGTTCTTGCTGGCCCAGCTGCTGGCCCGACTGGCCCGCCGCGACGACCTGCCCGACGCCGTGCTGGCCGGGACGCCGCTGATGCCCGTCACGTTCGCCGCTGCGCCGCCACCGGAGGCCGCGCCGGCGCTGGGGATGGGCAGCCTGGAAGCGCGGCTTCGCTTCAGCCCCGACGCCTCCACCCGCGTGGCGGCCGTGCTGGCCACGCGGCGCCTGAACGACGCGGGGGACGCCGTCCGCCTGTTGCGGGTGGCGCTGCGCGATCGCACCGAGGAGGTGCGGCTCCTCGCGCACGCGCTGCTCGAGGATCGCGATCGCCGCGCTTACGGCGGCATCGAGTCGCTGACGCGCGAGCTGGCCGAGGCGCCCACCGGCCGGCGGGCATCCCTGGCCTGCCTGCTGGCCGAGGCCTCGCTGGAGCTGTGCACGACGGGCCTCGTCAGCGGCGAGCTGGAGAGCTTCACGCTGCGCCAGGCCCGGCAGTGGATCGAGGAGGCGCGCGGCGCCGGCCCGGTGCGGACTTCGGCGGCCGCCGCGCTTCTGCACGGCCGCCTGCTGTTGCGGCAGGGGGACGCGGCGGGCGCGCGGGTGGCCTTCGAGGAGAGCGGCCGTCTGGGCGCCCCGGCGGCCTCGCTGGCGCCGCATCTGGCCGAGGCGGCGTTCGAGATGAGCCGGCGCGCCGCGCCCGTCGAGGAGCGGCCATGACCGGCGTCGTCGACGACGCGACGGTGTTCCCGCGGCTGGGACCGGACGGCGAGGCGGACGTCGGCCTGCTGCTGGAAGGGACGTACCCCTACGTCAGCGGCGGGGTCTCGACCTGGGTCCACGACATCATCACCGGCTTTCCGGAGCTGACGTTCGGGATCTGCTTTCTGGGGGCCACGCCCGAGACATACGGCGCGGTGAAGTACCGGCTGCCCCGCAACGTCGTCCACGTCGAGGTTCACCACCTGATGGCGCCCCCGCGCCCCGGACCGCCGCCGCGCCGGCGCCGCCGCGCGGAGGACGTCACCCGGCACCTGGCCGCGCTCGCGCGCCTGCACGAGGCGATGCGGGCCGGCACCGCGCCGGCGCCGGACGTCGTCGACACCCTGCTGGCGCTGGACGCACAGGACGGCCTGTCGCTGTACGAGTTCCTGCACGACGACCGCGTCTTCGCCGAGCTTTGCGCCGAATACGACGCCCACCACGACCAGACGTCGTTCATCGACTACTTCTGGACGCTGCGCACGATGCACGTACCGCTGTTCAAGGTGGCGGCGATCGCCCGCGCGCTGCCCCGCTTTCGGACGCTGCACGCGGTCTCGACCGGGTACGCCGGGGCGCTGGGCGCGCTGGTCCACCACGGCCGCGGGACGCCGCTGGTGCTGACCGAGCACGGCATCTACACGAAGGAGCGGACGATCGATCTGGCGCACGCCGCCTGGATCAACGACGGGCCCGCCCACGTGTCGCAGGCCGGCTTTGGCAGCCTGCGCCGGCTGTGGATCCAGTTCTTCGAGGCCCTGGGGCGCCTGGCCTACGCGGCGGCGGATCCGATCGTCTCGCTGTACGAAGGGAACCGCGCCCGCCAGATCGCCGACGGCGCCGAACCGGCCCGCACGCGCGTCGTGCCGAACGGAATCGACGTCGACCGGTTCGCGGCCGTGCGCCGTGAAGATCAGGCCGCGCCGCCGCCCGTCATCGGCCTCATCGGGCGGATCGTCCCCATCAAGGACATCAAGACGTTCGTGCGCGCCATGCGCGAGGTCGTCGGCGCCATCCCGGGCGCGCAGGCCTGGATCGTCGGCCCCGAAGAGGAAGACAGCCGGTACGCACAGGAGTGCCGCGCGCTGGCCAGCACGCTGGGGCTGGACGGCGCGGTTCGCTTCCTCGGCTACCGGCCCGCCGAGGAGGTGCTTCCCCAATTGGGCGTCGCCGTGCTGACCTCGATCAGCGAGGCGCTGCCGCTGTTCGTGCTGGAGGCCTTCGCCGCCGGCGTGCCCGTCGTGGCCACGGACGTCGGATCGTGCCGCGAGCTCATCGAGGGGCACGGCCGCACCGGCGACGTGCCGGGCCACGCCGGCATCGTCACGGCCATCTCCTCGCCTCTGGAGACGGCGCGCGCCATCGTCGAGCTGCTGCGCGATCCGGTCCGCTGGGGCGAGGTGCGCCGCGTGGCGACCGCGCGCGTGAACGCGCTTTACGGGCGGGCCCGCATGCTGGCTGCCTACGACGACATCTATCAAACTGCCCTGGGAGAGACGCATGGCCGGCATCGGCTTCGAGCTTCGTAGGCTGCTCGATCGACAGACGCTGTGGGGGCTCGTCCGGGCCTACGCGTACGCGGGCGTCATCAGCTCGGGCCCCTGGGTGCTGTCGATCCTGGGCGTCATGGGGATCGGCCTCCTCAGCGTGGGTCCGGTCCCGGCGGCGGAGGTTCGCCAGTTCCTGGTGACCGTCACCTACCTGATGGCGGCGTCCCTGATCGTGACGGGCGGCCTGCAGCTGATGTTCGCGCGGTTCATCGCCGACTGCATCTACCGCGGGGCGGAGAGCCGCGTGCTGCCCAACCTCTTCGGCGCGCTGACCGTCGTCGCGCTGGGCGCGGGCGCGCTGGCCGTTCCGTTGCTGTTCATCCTGGCCGGCTCGCCGGCGGTTCGCCTGCTGACGGTCGTCGCCTTCATCGTGCTGTCGGCGTCCTGGATCGCGGTCGTGCTGCTGTCGACGCTGCGCGATTACCGCGGCGTCGTGACCGGGTTCCTGGTGGGGTATTCAATCTCGGTGGGCGGGGCGCTGCTGCTGCGCCCCTGGGGACTGCCCGGCCTGCTCGCCGGGTTTCTGGCGGGCCAGATCGTGCTGCTGGTCGCGATGGTGGGGCTGGTCGCGCGCCGCTTCCCGACCAAGGCCATCGTGGCGTTCGAGTTCCTGGACCGCAAGCGCGCGTACCTGGGGCTGGCGGCGACCGGGCTGCTCTACAACCTGGGCATCTGGATCGACAAGCTGCTCTTCTGGTTCACGCCGTCGACGTCGGAGCCGGTGCTGGGACCGCTGCGGGCATCGGTCATCTACGACATCCCGATCTTCCTGGCCTACCTGTCGATCGTCCCCGGCATGGCCGTGTTTCTGGTCCGAGTCGAGACGGCCTTCGCCGAGGAGTACGAGGGGTTCTTCGCCGGCGTCCGCGACGGGGAGACGCTGGCCGACATCCGCCGCCGCCGGGATCGCCTGACCCTGGCGGTCAAGAGCGGGATCTCGGACATCTTCAAGGTGCAGGGGGTGACGGTGCTGATCCTGCTGCTGGCGGCGCCGCGCCTGCTGGACGCCCTGGGGATCTCGCCCCTTTACCTGCAGCTGTTCTCGGTCGACCTGGCCGGCGTCGCGCTGCAGGTCCTGGTGCTGGCCGTGTTCAACGTCCTCTTCTACCTGGACCAGCGGAAGACGGCGTTGATGCTGGCGGGCCTGTTCGCTGCGCTCAACGCGGCGCTGACCGTGGCCACCCAGCACGCCGGGCCGCCGTTCTACGGGTACGGGTTCGCGCTGTCGACGGCCCTGACCAGCCTGCTGGGGCTGCTTCTGACGTCGCGGGCCCTGGACCGGCTGGAGGCCGGGACTTTCATGCGCGCTGCGTAGAACCGCGACCGAAACGGGCGGCGGAGCGCTCTTTGGCGCGCGCCGCCTCGACCGCGCGGTCGCGCGGCGATGAGGTCGTGACCAGGTCGTCGATCAGGTGGCGCGCCACATGGAACACGTCGTGAACCGCGCGGTCGAAGGCCGCCTGGTTGGCCTTGGAGGGGGCCGTGAAACCCGAGAGTTTGCGCACGAACTGCAGCGAGGCGGCGCGGATCTCCTCGTCTGTGGCCGGCGGCTCGAAGTTGAACAGCGTCTTGATGCTTCGGCACATCCCCGATCCCTAGCACGGCCGCGGGCCGGGGGCTTGGCGGACGCGCGCCCGCCACTACCTTTGGTTGTGCCATGGCAACCACCGTCTCCGAAGCCGACAAGCGCGAACACGTCCGTAAGCTGATCGCCGGGTTCGACACGGCGATGCTGGTCACCCGAACGGTGGAGGGCATGCTGCGCGCCCGGCCCTTGAGCATCGCCGAGAAGAGCGCTGACGGGACGCTCTACTTCTCGACGGCCATCGAGTCGGGGAAGGTGCACGAGCTGGAGAAGGACCCGCACGTCGCAGTGATCCTGCAGGGGAGCGGCAAGTACGTGTCGCTGACCGGCGAGGCGCACGTGCAGCGAGATCGGGCGCTGATCGAGCAGCTCTGGTCGGAGGCGTGGCGGGTCTGGTTCCCGCAGGGGCCGACCGACCCGTCCCTGTGCTTGCTGGTGTTCGAGCCGCGCGAGGCGGACTACTGGGACGCGGCCGGCGCGACCGGGCTCAAGTATCTCTTCGAGATGGCCAAGGCGTACGTCACCAAGACCCGGCCCGAGTCGGACGGCGACGAGCGCCACACGGGACACGTCAAGCTCTGACGTTGCGCCGCCCTGATGCCACAATGGGCGGATGGCGGCTGAGCAACCGGTCGATCACCCCGCACGCCCGCGCGTGCTGGTGAACTTCGCGACCTCGGTCGACGGGAAGATCAATCCCGCGCCCGGGCTGCGGCACGGCAAGTTCATGATGTCGCGCGCGCGCGAGGATTTCCGCCGCATGGTGGCCCTGCGCGCGACCGCCGACGCGATCCTGATTGGCGCGTCGAACCTGCGCGCCGACAACCCCGACCTGGCCATCCCGGCCGACGAGCGGGACCGCCGGCGCGGGGCCGGCCTCGCCGAGCCGCTGCGCATCGTGCTGACCAGCACCGGCGCGGGCATCACGCCGGACATGCGGATGTTCGACCCCGCGCGGGGCGGCAAGTCGGTCGTCGTGCACGCCAAGGCGATGCCCGCCATCGAGCGCCAGCGCCTGGGCGCCGTCGCCGAGCTGGCCGAGCTGGGCGGCGAACGCGTGGCCGTCGAGGACCTGCTCGCGTGGCTGGCCAACCGCGGCGTCGCCACCCTGCTGTGCGAGGGCGGCGGCAACCTGGTGGCCCAGCTCTTCGCCGCCCGCGCCGTCGACCAGCTCTACCTGACCCTGGTTCCCCGCATCCTGGGCGGCGCCCGCGCCCCCACCCTCGCCGACGGCCCCGGCTTCCCCCCCGACCAAATCCCCGACCCCCAGCTCGCGTCGATGGAACGCTGGGGCGACGAACTCTACTTACGCTACGACTTCACGTGGCCGTGAGGGCGCTCGCGCCACCGCTACTTACAGTAGTGGTAGCTCGAGCCATTGCTCCCGAGAATGGAAGCGCCGCTGTAGGAGCCCGAGCAGGTCGTACCGGACGGACAATCTGTGTTCCCGAGCGATGGCTCACACATGAAATACGCGGTTGAGTACGGTCCGTTGTTGCAGTTTTGCGGCGCCGTGCAGGACGAATACTGACCCGCAGCCCAGATCCAGCAACATACGGTGCCCGTTGGACAATCGCTCGGTCCGTCACACGTTATGGTGGCGCAATAGCGATTCGCTGCTGAACAACCTGCACCACTATCCGTTGTGCAAACCGTGCTGTCAGCCGGGGTTGCGGGATCGCCATTGCTGTTGGTGATCTCGCATCTGCCCGGATTCGTCGGGCAGGAGGCAACCGCTCCGCATAGCACGGTGGGTTGCTTACACGACCCCGCACCGTCGCAAAGCATCTGATTCGGCGCAGTTCCGCCACAAGGTGTCCGCACAGAGGTGAACTGAAACGGGCAGTCGGCAGCGGTCTTACACGCACCGCGCGTCTTGCAGAGGTTGGTCGTCAAGGTGCTGCTCGAATACGCCTTGCACGCGGTGCTTTGCGGGCAGCTCACCGGTGCACAAGCAGCATCGGTCGCTGGCATTCCGCAAACGCCATTCGATCCGCACTGCTCACACGTTCCGTCGCAGGCTGAGTCGCAGCATACGCCGTCTACGCAAAAGCCTGACTGGCAAGTAGACGCAAAACTGCACGAGGCGCCCAGCCCGGCTTTGCCCCCGGTGCCGCTCCCGCCCGTGGCTGCGCCACCAGTTCCCTGTCCTCCGGTCCCTGTTCCCGCACTCCCCCCAGATCCGATCCCGCCAGAGCCCATCCCGCCAGTTGCTGGGATCCCTCCGGAACCCGCGCCACCCCGCCCTCCCGAGCCGGCGATTCCCCCGATTCCCGCTGCCCCTTTGCCCGCCGAATTCCCAGCCGCGTCCGCTCCGCCTTGGCCACCTGAGTTTGCGGTTCCAGCCGCCCCCCCGGTGGCCAACCCAGCCGCGCCGCCCGTCGACAGAGATCCTCCAGTTCCGACGCCCGTGCTGCCGCCGGCAGATCCCGAACGACCGGCACCTCCCGGCTTACCGGCCATGGCGCCGGTGGTCCCGCCGGATGGCGCGCCAGCGTCGCTGTCGTACACGGTTCGGGTCGGGCATCCCGACAGAAGCGGCAGAACCAAGAAAACGCCCGCTAAGAAACGATTCATCACAACCTCTTCGGATCGAAAGCCTATGAGGTTGCGAAAAATCTGACAAGCCTGGGCAACCGGCCGAGCAGAGATGGTTCGCCGCCCGGCCGGACGCTAGGCTCGTCTACTTCACCGCGATGCTGAAGCCGGTGCTCTTCAGCCCCGTCGCATCGCCACCGTTCCAGATCTCGAATCCGGCGAAGACGTCGGTCAAATACCAGCTGCTCGAAAAAGCCTGAGTGATACCGGACTGACCTTTCTGCATGTCCGAAGCGCCGTTGGTTACGGCGTCGTTGATGAAGTCTTTAAGGTCAAACGAGAGGCTCGGAAGTGACGCCCCGCTGATGACGTACGAGATGACAGGACGGCCCGCACCGTCGTTGACGCCACCCGTGTTTCCTTGGCCACTCCCGCGTGGGCCGGCCCACACGTCCCAGGTATGTCCGGCGATCGTCGCCTGACGGATGGCCGAGTTCCCGATCGGGTGGAAATTACTCGGCTTGTAGAGCCAGACCATCAGGAACCCGGAAACGCCATCGTTATAAGTGCCGGCGGAAGGTGGCGTCTTCGCGAACCAAACGTCATACGTCGCGTTGAATTGACCATTGCTGGCGCCACCGGACCACCCGAAGGACGTCATCGCGCTCTTAATGGCGCTAACCTGCTTCGGCAGTCCTGTATCAGACCAGGTATTGTAAGTGCCATTGGCGATGTTTCCGTTCGCCCCTACATAGGTCGACGGGAACGAGGCTGGTGCGCTACTCCCGGAGCCGGTGCTGCTCACGACGGTGAAGCCGGTCCCCGCGTAATTGAGGACTTGCGCGCTTCCCGTGGGATTCCCCCAGTTGTTGTTCTGGACGATGTACGTGTGGCAGTCGCTGCCCGTCACGGCCGCTCGCTGAAACGAGGCCGCGTCAGAGGATGTGCTCGAACCGATCGTTCCGGCTGCCATCCCGCAAGCGGCCGCGCCGCCAGGCGCGTCGCTCTTACTGGTCCCTGGCGCAAATCCGGTGATGGTGAAGTCGAAGGGCGCAACCATTCCAGTCGTTCCTGGTACCAAGAAAGCGACTGCATCGATCGAATTCTGCTTAGGATCGAACTGCATCCCCGGGCTCATCGTCGTGTTGAGGTAGTAGCACTTCTGATAGAAGTTGGTGAACGGGACGAAGCTCGGTCCCTGCGCGTCCGTGATCGTTGCGCACCAAGTGTCGTTTGGGTTGGTTGCGCCATCCGCCGACTGCAGTTGAATGCGAAAGGACGTCGGAGGCGCCTTCTTGGCGCTCCAGTTGACCGCGATGCCCGTCGCTGACGAAGGAATCGTCGCGGCTGGCGGCCCGGCCTGCGAGGCAGCGGCCGCGTTGTACTTGCACTGCTGGGCGTTTGCGGTCGGCGCCTCGTTCAGGTTGAAGCCGAGGAGAGCCACCGCGTTGTAGTCGTTGTACACGGTGCCCATGACCTCGTAGGGGCCACCTTCCTTGGAGGCTGCCGTGAAGTCCTGGGGGGTCACGCTGGTGGTGCTGCCGGTGACGGTGCTGTCCTTGCCGGTCCAGACGCAGCCGTGCCAGTCGACGCTGTTGACGCTCCAGTCCTTGGTCGAGTAGTAGCCGGGGGGGTTGGTGCCGGAGAAGGCGCCGCCGGCGCCGCCCGTGGCGCTGCTGCCGCCGCCCGTGCCGGTGCTGTTGGAGCCTCCGCTGCCCGTCGTGTTCGAGCCGCCGCTGCCCGGGTTCGAGCCGCCGTTGCCGCTGGTCACGTTCGACCCGCCGGTGCCGGGGTTGTTCGAGCCGCCGCTGCCCGGGTTGTTCGAGCCGCCGCTGCCGGAGTTGTTCGACCCACCGCTGCCCGGGTTGTTCGAGCCACCGCGGCCGGTGCCGTTCGAGCCGCCACTGGGGTTGCTGCCCCCGTTGCCGCTGCCGTTGCTGCCGCCGCTGCTGCCGGTGTTGTTCGACGCGGGGGAGGCGCAGGCCAGAAGGCCGGCGGCGGAGAGGACGGCCAGATAGGCGATTCGCGGACGGGTACCTACATAAGCTTGCCGAGTCATGCGGCTGCTCCTTTTGCTACGAGGGGTTTAACGCGGGGGGACTCACCCGGGATGCAGTGCGGGGTCTTATACCCCACGCGCGGCCGATTCATCGTAAAAATGGTCGACGGGGGCGGCGGGGCAGAAATCGCGCCCTGCGTCGCATCTTCCTTGGCATCGCTTCGCGCGTCGCGGTAGTCCATTGTCCTGCCGACGATGGGCTCTCTTGGTGCCGCGCTGGTGGTGTGCCTTCTCCAGGCGCAAGCGCAGGCTCCCGCGCAGTTCTTCGGGGGCGCGCCGGATGGTGGGGTGGCCGAGCCAGCGCCGCCCACCTCCCCGGACGGCGGACAGCCCGTCGTCGTCCCGCCGGCCCTCACCCATTTCGTTCCGGCCATTTACCCGCCTGACGCCGAGGCGGCGGGGGTGGCGGGCTCCGTGACCTTCTCGATCGTCATCGACGAGACGGGCAAGGTGGGTGCGATCAAGGTCCTGGATCCTGGCCCCCACCCGAAGTTCGCGGCCGCCGCGGAGCAAGCGGTCAAACAGTTTCAGTTCTCACCGGCGGTCATCAACGGCAAGCCGACGACCGTCGAGATCGAATACCGCTACGAGTTCGTGCTGCACAAGCAGCCGCCCCCGCCGCCCAGCCCCACGGAGAAGCCGGTCTCGCTCATCGGCCGCGTGGTCGAACGCGGGACGCGATCGCCCGTCGTGGCGGCCAGCATCGAAGCCGGCGGCGTCACCGCAGAGACAGACGAAGACGGCCGCTTCACCCTGCGCGGGCTGCCGGTCGGCCCGGTCAAAGTGCGCCTGGTCTCCTCCGCGCACCACAACTTGGCTGTCGACGAGGTCATCGAGCCGGGCAAGGTCAAAGAGGTCGAATACCGGATGAACCGCCGGCGCTACGGCGAGTTCGAGGCCATCGTGCGTGGCCACCGCGAACGCCGGGAGGTGGCGGTCCACGAGGTCTCGGTCGCCGAGCTGACCACGGTCCCCGGTACCCAGGGGGACGTCCTGAAGGTCATCCAGGACTTCCCGGGCGTCGCGCGCGCGCCATTCGGCCTGGGGCTTCTCATCGTGCGCGGCTCGGCGCCGCAGGACACCGTCGTCTACATGGACGGGGTTCAGATCCCGCTCCTCTTCCACTTCCTGGCGCTCACGGCAGTCGTCAACTCGGACGTCATCTCTGGCCTGGACTTCTACCCAGGCAACTTCTCGGCCTACTACGGCAACGCGATGGGCGGCGCCGTGGAGATCCACACCCGCGACCCGAAACACGAGTGGCACGGCGCCGGCCACGTCGACCTCTACGACGGCGCGGCGATGGTCGAAGGACCGGTCGGCAAAGGCAGCTTCTTCGCGTCGGTGCGGCGCAGCTGGGTCGACGAGGTCCTGCGCGCCGTCGTCCCGCACGGGCTGACCGTCGCGCCGGTCTTCTACGACTACCAGGTCAAGTACGTCCATTCGCTCTGGGGCGGTCAGGGCTCGCTGTTCGCCTTTGGCTCCAGCGACGCGCTGGACATCATCGACACCAACACGGCGCGCGTGATCTCGTTCGACAGCGAGATCCAGTTCCACCGGCTGGCGGCGCGCTGGCAGCGGGCGTTCCCCAACAACTGGAAAAACGACGCCATCCTGTCGTTCGGCTACGACGACATCGCGAACGCAGCGGTGAACGCCATCAAGATCGACGCGACGACCTGGTCGGTGAACCTGCGCGACACCGCGACCTACAGGCCGTCGGACAAGTTCAACCTTCAACTCGGGACAGACTCTTCGCTGCGCCGTTTCTCGTACGACGTGACGCTGCCCAATTTCAATCAGGCGGGCGCCGCGTTCGGAAGCGGCGGGCTCGCCGCAAACCCACCGGTCAATGCGGCGGCCAGGGGCAACTGGGCCCAGCCGGGGTTCTTCGCTCTGGCGAACATCATGGTCGGCCCGCGCCTGCTGGTCCAGCCCGGGCTGCGCCTCGACTCGAACTCGCGCATCGTGAACGGCAATTCCTTCTGGCTGGATCCGCGCCTCTCGACGTTCCTGACCGTCAGCCCGAAGACGGTCCTGAAGGCGGCGGTGGGCCTGTACTCCCAGGCGCCGCAGCCGCAGGACTTCACCCAGCGGTTCGGGAACCCCGATCTCACCTACCAGCGGTCGTTCCAGTACAGCCTGGGCGTCGACCAGAAGCTTCCGTACGACGTGAATCTCGAGGTCACGGCGTACGACAAGTACCTCGACAGGCTCGTGTCGCTGACGGACGCCATCAACCCGGTGACCGGTGTGCGGCTAAACGAGTCCAACCTCGGCAAGGGGCGCTCCTACGGGATCGAGATGCTGCTGCGCCGGCAGATCACGCGCGGGTTTTACGGCTGGATCGCGTACACGTTGTCGCGGACCACGCGGCTCGACGATCCGTCGCTGGGCTACACCTCGTACCACCTCTACGACTTCGACCAGACGCATATCCTGACGGTGATCGCGTCGTATCAGACCGAACACAACTGGACCTTCGGGACGCGGCTGCGCTACACGAGCGGCGACCCCTACACCCCCTTCGTCAACGGCATTTTCAACGCGAACAACGCCAGCTACGAGTGCATCGCCGGCAATCCAGACACCGCCCGCGCGCCGCCGTTCTTCCAGGCCGACGTCCGGATCGATCGGCGTTTCGTCTATGACAAGTGGATCTTCACGGGCTATCTCGACGTGCAGAACGCGACGAATCGGGCGAATCCCGAGGCGCTGTTCCCGAATTACAATTGCCAGGGATATTCGACTTTGACCGGGCTGCCGATTTTTCCGACGCTGGGCTTGAGGGCCGAGTTTTGAGCGCTCGCGCTGTGCCCGGGTTCCTGCTGGCGGTCGCGCTGGCGACGTCTGCGTGCGTGTCGGGGTTCGACCGCAACGACCAGACGGTCAACAGCTTGCGCATCCTCGGTGTCTCGAACCACATCGACAACGGCGACGGCGTCGACTGGGCGGACGCCGACGTTGGAGACGTGGTGACCCTGAAGGCGCTGGTCGCGAATCCCAGGAACGTGCCCGACGTCACGGTCAGCTGGGTCACCTGCATCCCGTCCCTCGACAACAACGTGACCCCCTGCACCAGTGAGACCGTGCTGCGGCAGCCCGCCGATCTCATCGATATGGCACAGAATGATCCCACCAGCGGGGTCATCCTGCTGGGCGTGGGCGAGACCATCCAATTCACCGTTCCGGCGGAGCTCCAGGGTCTGATGGACGCGCTGATCGCGCGCGCCGATGCGAACCTCAACGCGCAGTGCGCGTTGTACCTCCCGGCCCCCATCATCATCATCGCCCAGGCGAGCGACGGAACGACCGTCAACGCCGTGAAGAATCTTCGGCTGTCCCCCTGGAGCAGGGTCGGACCGACCGCGAGCGACCCCGCGTTGCAGCACTACATCCGGAACGCCAATCCGACGATCACGGCGCTGGCGATTCCCGACGACAAATCGGCTTGTGCCGGGCAAACCTTGGTGAGCAGTTGCAAGACCGACGCCGACTGTGGCGGCGCGCTCTGCTCCGCGGATGGGTGGTGTCCCCCTGCCCCGTTCCCGACCGGCGCGACGACGGTTTGCGGCCAGATCCCGGACGTCGACAACCAGAGCTTTTACTTCTGCGGCATGGATGGGGTCGACGGCAGCCAGCTCGAGTACCCGGCCATCACCTGGTACGAGACCGCCGGGACGGAGTCGAGCATCTCGAACACGAACACGGCCGGCACGCCGACCCTCGCCGCCCGCACCTTCCAGATCATCAACCGACCGCCCGGCCCCTTCACTCTTTATGGCGTCGTGCGCGATGGCCGTGGCGGCGAGAACTGGATCGCGCAGGATTTCCAGTGACCCACGGGCAGGCCATCGAAAGGAAACGGAACCCATGATCGTCCAGAAGCTGCTCGCCATCGTGAACCTGGGCGCCGCCTGGGTCCTCTGGCTGCTCATCGCGCTGTCGGTGATCTCCGTCGGCATCATGATCGAGCGCGCCGCGTTCTACCTGGGCCGGCGCCTCCCCGCGCCCGACAAGCTCGGGCGCGCGCTGCTGGGCGGCGACCTGGCCGAGGCGCGCGGCGCGGTCGCCGATCGCCACGGCATCGAGGCCGACGTCGTCAGCGCGGCGCTGGAGCAGGCCGACCGCGGCCCCGACACGGTGGCCCAGGTGGTCGACGCGGAGATCAAGCGCGCGCGGCTCCAGTACGAGGCGCGGCTGGCGTTTCTCGCGACGCTGGGCAACAACGCCCCCTTCATCGGCCTCTTCGGGACGGTCCTGGGGATCATCCGGGCCTTCGGCGACCTGGCGCGCAACCCCAGCGCGGCCGGCGCCAGCTCGGTCATGGCCGGCATCTCCGAGGCGCTGATCGCGACCGCGGTCGGCCTGCTGGTCGCGCTGCCGGCGGTGGTGGCCTACAACATCTTCCAGCGGGCGCTGCGGCGGTCCTCCCAGCGCGCCGCCTACTTCGGCGACCTGCTGGAGGCGCGGCTGCGCGCGCGCGGCGCCGGCAACGAGGCGGCCTGATGGCTTCCGTCTCCGACAACGACGGCGACGGCGAGGAGGGCGGCATGATCAGCGGCATCAACGTCACGCCGCTGGTCGACATCACGCTGGTGCTGCTCATCATCTTCATGGTGACGGCCACCTACATCGTCCGGCAGGCGATCCACATCGACCTGCCCCGCGCGGCCAACGCGGGTGAGTCGACCGGCACGACGCTGGCCATCATCCTGACCAAGGACGGCGACATCTACGTCGACGGCAAGAAGCGCGACGAGACGGGGCTGCGCGACGCCGCGCGCGAGGCGCTGGCCAAGGACAAGGACGCGCGCGCCATCATCAGCGCCGACAAGAACGCCCTGCACGGCTCGGTCGTGCGCGTGCTGGACCTCATCAAGGGCGAAGGCGTCTCCAAGTTCGCCATCAACATCGAAAAAGAGCGATGAAGCGCATTTCACCGCCCGTGGCGTACACGCTGTCGGCGGTGGTTCACGTCGGGATCTTCGTGTGGGCCTGGAAGCTGCCCGCGCGGCCACGCGCGCCCGAGCGCGTCGACGTGGAGATCGTCGAGACCGTCAAGCCCAAGCCCGTGGAGCCGAAGCCGCAGCCGCCCGAGCCGCCGAAGGCGCCCGAGCCGCCCGTGCGCATGCGGCCGGCGCGGCGGGTTGCCATCAACCAGCCGCCGCCGCCCGAGACGCCCCCGCCGACGACGACGCCGGCGGCGACCCCTGGGCCCGTGAAGCTGGGTCTGTCGCTCTCGTCGACCAGCGTGGGCGGCGCCTTCGCGGCGCCCGTGGGCAACAGCCTGGCCGGGCGGCCCGGACCACGCGCACAGGCCCCGGCCGCCGACGACGTGGGTCCGGTCGCGCACGCCGCCGCGCTCACCGTGCAGCCCGAGCCGCTGGACGTCGACATCCCGCAGTCCGAGTATCCGAAAGAGGCGCTCGACGCCGGGTTCGAGGGGAGCGTCACGCTGAAGATCGTGATCGACGCCAGCGGGCGCGTGCGGCGCGCCGTCGTGCTGAAGGACCCCGGCTACGGCCTGGGCGCCGCCGCCGTGAAGAGCGCGCTGCGCCACTTCAAGTTCAAGCCCGGCGAGGTGAACGGCAAGGCGACGGCCGTCGAGTGGACGTTCACCGTCACGTACGAGCTGCCCTGAGCGGCGCGCGATCGTCCAGCCGGACGCGGCGCAGGCGAAGCGCGTTCCCGATCACCGACACCGAGCTGGCCGCCATCGCCGCGGCCGCCAGCTCCGGCGAGGGCTGCCAGCCGAACAGCGGGACCAGGGCGCCGGCCGCGATCGGCACACCCAGCACGTTGTAGACGAACGCGAAGAACAGGTTCTGCTTGATGTTCGCCACCGTCGCGCGCGAGAGCCGGCGCGCCCGGAGAATGCCGGCCAGGTCGCCGTGCAGCAGCGTGATCGCCGCGCTCTCCAGCGCCACGTCTGCGCCGGTGCCCATCGCGATGCCGACGTTGGCCTTGGCCAGCGCCGGCGCGTCGTTGATGCCGTCGCCGGCCATCGCGACCTTCCGCCCCTGCGCCTGCAGGCGCGCCACGGCGCCCGCCTTGTCGTCGGGCAAGACCTCGGCGATGACGTCGTCGATGCCGACCGCTTGACCGACGGCAATCGCGGTCGCGCGCGTGTCACCCGTCAGCATGACGACGCGCAGTCCGTCCGCGCGCAACGCAGCCAGCGTCTCCCGCGCGCCGGCCTTCACGGCGTCGGCGACGGCCAGGGCGCCGGCCAGCGCGCCGTCGACCGTGACGAACACGACCGTCTGGCCGGGCTGCTGCTGGACGAGCAGGTCCGAGGCCGTCCCCGCGTCGACGCCCAGCTCGGCCAGCAGGCGCTGGTTTCCGACGGCCACCGCGCGCCCCTCGACCCGGCCGCGCAAGCCCCGACCCGCCAGCGCCTGGACGTCGATCGCGCCGCCCGTCGCCAGGGAGCGCGTCTCGGCCGCGGCCACGATCGCGGGCGCCAGCGGGTGCTCGCTGGCCCGTTCCAGGGACGCGGCCAGCCGCAGCACGTCGTTCTCCGCGTGCCCGCTCGTCGCGGCGGCCCAGGCCAGCCGCGGGCGCCCTTCCGTCAGCGTGCCGGTCTTGTCGACCAGCAGGGCGTCGACCTCTTGCAGGCCCTGCAACGCCTCGGCGTCGCGGAACAACACACCGGCGGCGGCAGCGCGCCCGGTGGCCACCATCACCGACATCGGCGTCGCCAGGCCCAGCGCGCAGGGACACGCGATGATCAGCACCGACACCGCCGCCACCAGCGCGTGCGGCAACCGCGGCGCGGTACCGACGGTCGCCCAGACGGCGAACGCGACGGCGGCCACGGCGACCACCGCGGGAACGAACCAGGCGGCCACCGCGTCGGCCAGGCTCTGCAAAGGCGCTCGGGTGCGCTGGGCGTCACCCACCAGCTTGACGATGCGGGCCAGGACGGTGTCCGCGCCGACCCGTTCGGCGGCCATCACCAGCGCGCCCGTTCCGTTCACGGTGCCGCCCACCAGTGGGTCGCCGGGCGCCTTCGCGACGGGCAGCGGCTCGCCCGTCAGCATTGATTCGTCGACGGCGCTCTCCCCTTCCAGCACGCGGCCGTCGACGGGAACCTTCTCGCCGGGCCGGACGCGCAGGTGATCTCCCGGGCGAACCTCGGCCAGCGCGATCTCCTCCTCGCCCGCGGGGCCCAGCCGGCGCGCGCGCGGCGGGGCCAGGTCGAGCAGCGCGCGGATGGCCGCCCCCGTGCGGTGCCGGGCACGCAGCTCCAGCACCTGCCCCAGCGCGACCAGCGTGACGATCACCGCCGCCGGCTCGAAGTAGAGCGGCAGGTGCCCATCGCCCGCGGCCGTCCCGAAGAGCTGCGGCGCCAGCAGCGCGACCACGCTGGTCAGGTACGACACCGCGACGCCGAGTCCGATCAGCGTGAACATGTTCGCGTGGCGGTTGGCGATCGAGGCGACGGCGCGCGCGAAGAACGGGTATCCGTCCCACACGACGACGGGCGTGGCCAGCGCGAACGCGACCCACGGCCCGGCCGCGCCCAGCGGAAGCATCCCTATGACCATCAGCGGGGCCGAGAGCGCCGCGCCGATCCAGAAGCGGCGGGTCATATCGGCCAGCTCGGGGTTGGGCGCGTCGGAGCCGGCGGTCGCGTGGCGCGGCTCCAGCGCCATGCCGCACAACGGGCAGGCGCCCGGGCGGTCGCGAATCACCTCCGGGTGCATCGGGCAGGTCCAGCCGCCTGGCGCGCCATCGTGCGCTTCGGGCGCGGGCCCGGCAGCGTGCGGGCTCTTCTGCAGATACGCCCGCGGGTCCCTCTCGAACTTGGCGCGGCACCCCGCGCAGCAGAAGAAGTAGCCTTTCCCGTCGAAAACGGCGCGCTCGGGCGCCTCGACCGAGACTGTCATGCCGCAGACGGGATCCGTGGCGGTCGGCGTGGCGACCACGTTGAGTCGGCGCGGCCGTCCGGGTCCAGGGCTGTCCACGTCGGGCAACCATAGCAAAGGAAACGCCCCTCCCGCCGGGCGGCGAAAGGGGCGCGGTACTGCGTCGTCTGACGGCGCTCAGAACTCGAAGCCGACCTGACCGCCGACGTTCCAGTTGTTGAGGTCGCCGCCCTGCGGACCCAGCAGATTGTTGTAGTACGTCTCGCGGTACGTGAACCGCGCGTCCGCCATGAACCCGTGGTACGCGAACTCCAGACCGCCGCCGAACGGCACCGTCAGGACGTCGTCCTTCGACGAGACGTCCGCCAGCGCGGTGCTGTTGTTCGTGATCTGGTAGTGCTGCCAGCCAACCCCCACGAAGCCGAACGGCTCGACCAGCGACGGGCCCCGCACGATCGGCACGTTGAGGCGCAGCACGCCTTCGACGCCGTTCGAGATGAGCCGCGCGTTGTTCGAGAAGCCGAGGCCGGTCATGCCGCGGGCGTCGCCCACGTACGCCGCCTCGAACCCCACGAACTGCCGCGTCCCCTCGACGACGCGCACGTTCCAGTATCCGCCGTCGCCGGTGGAGTTGCGGATGCCGCTGTTCGTGAACTGCGTGTAACCACCACCCAGCAGCAGGCCTACGCCGACGCGTGAGACGATGCCGTGGTCGTGGTAACCCGTGTCGCGCGTGTCAGCCACCGGCTGCACCGGGACGACCGGAACGACGGGGACCACCGGCGTGACCGCCTGGTTCGGTGACTCCATCGGCATCGTCGACTGGCTGGTCGGCGGCGGTCCCGGCGGCGGCAACGCCATGTCTTGCGCCACGCCGGCGGCTGCCGACGGTGCCGCAGGCGTCACCGTCGGCGACGTGGCCGGCGTCCCGTTGTCATAGGTCGCCGGCGGCGGCGTCTCCGCGCCACTTGGCGTGGTCACGGCCCCGTTCGTTTCCGGGCTGGGCCCGGTCTCGGCGCGCGCAATGCCCGCGCCCCACAACAACACACCCGACACACCCAACAGCCTGAGCATCTTCATGATCGCCTCCTCCCAGCCAACCCCGACCAACCGTCCGGGGTCGCTCTGCCGTGAGCTCTCCCGTTGTCACACCTAGATCTGTTCATTGACGCGCGGAGGACAAGGCGGCGGCCCACGCCACGACGTCAGCCGGGGGCGCATCCTGCTGGTGGGATTTCGTCTGGACGAGCTTTGCTTTCCGCGCCGATCCGCGCCGCCCTTCATCTATGATGTCGGGCTCTGCAACCTCGTAGGTCCAGCTTCCTCGTGCTCGCGCTCGCGACGGCCGCCATCGGTGGCCTCGGGTGCGGCGACGGCTCCGCCCCCGGTGGAGCGACCATCACCTTCGACGCGTGCGCGCCGCTGGCGGTGGTGCTGGACCCGTCTGCGACGCCGGCGCAGCGGGAGGGGCTGCAGCGCGCGGTCGAGCTCTGGAACCAGTCGGCCGCGACGCAGCTCACGGCCGCGCCGGCCCCGCCCGGCGTGCCGGCCGTGCCGGTGCATTTTCAAAGCGCGGCCGCGCCCGACCACGGCCTCTACGACGCTCAGGGCGCGCAGATTTTCCTGAACGACGACCTGACAGGCGCCACGCTGGCGGTGGTGATGGCGCACGAGATCGGCCACGCGATGGGACTCGTGCACATCGACCCGGCCAGCCGCCCCTCGGTCATGAACCCCGGCAACCTGTCGACCACGCCGACGGCCGCCGACGCCGCGCAGCTGGCCGCGCTCTGGCCGTCCTGCCGCTAGATACGCAGCCGAGCAACCATCAGCCCGCGACCTGGACGTCCCAGGCGGCGGTCTCGATTTTTCCGCCGATCTTCACCTGCACGAACACCCGGTAGCCGCCGGCGCGCGGGAAGACACACGGGAAGCGGATGCGTGGAGGGAACACCATCCCGTGGTGCCGCGAGTGGTCCACCGCGGCCGCGCCGTCGACCAGCGCCATCGCCGCCATCGGAACCGAACCGGTGGGGTGGACGTGCGCGAACACGGAGCCGTCCCGCGCGACGATCATCGCGTGACCGGCCATGCCCATGTAGCCCTCGACGCCGGGCAGAGGGCGGCCGTCCGCGCCGTCGGCCTCTATCTCCAGCACGACGGTCTGTCCCGCGCGCGCGGCCCGCGCGTCGAGCCAGCGCAGGCGGCCCGAGCCGTCGCTGAAGGTGAACTCCGGGGCCTGCGCGTTCGCGGCGGCGGGCAACACCGCCGCGGCGTCGTCGGGATCGTCCGTCGAATCGCGTCCCGTTCCTGCCAGCGTCAGGCTGCTGGTGACCGTCTCGTCGATGCCGTTCGCGTGCACGAGGTCGCCGTAGAGGCGGTAGGTCCCGGCAGGCAACCGAGGCACCGCTTGCGCGAAGGTCTCGTCGGGGGCGCGACGCGGGTGCAGGTGCGCGATGGCGTCCAGCCCCGGTGTCCGCACCAGGAACAGGTGCATGAGGTGCCCGTGGTCGGCTATGAGGTCGCTGGTGCGCCGCCACTTCAGCCAGCCCGGATCGACCAGCGACAGGGAAAGCTGGTCCCCGGCCGTCTGGCTGACGCTGACCTCGAGCGGCTTGTAGACGAGCTTGCGGTAGGCCAGCGCCTCGTCGCGCCACCAGCCCCGCCCGCCCCAGATCGCCAGGGCCAGCACCACGCCGGACACCGCCATGGCGCGGCGGCCGCGCGCCACCCGGCGCCGATCCGGGCGAGCGCCCGGCGGCAGATCCGATTCGCGCACGCTGGCGCCGGCGATCGCGATCGCGGCGGCCGCCAGCAGGGTCATCACGACCACCAGCAGCCCGCCCAGATACGCCGGCATCGGCCGGGTGGCGCGCGCCAGCGCCGGGATCGGCACGGACAGCTCCCCGGGTCCGCGCGCACCGTCGACGGTGACCCGGATCTTCCACGAGCCGGCCCGCATCAGCCAGAGCGAGCTGCCGTACGCGTGCGGGTCGTCGGGGCTCTGCACGGCCACGTCGGCCACCGGCGGTGAATCGGCGCCCGGTCCGGCCATCGGCAGCGGCACGACCTGCACGCCCCGAACGTCGCCGTCGAACACGCGCACCTCGATGCGCGCGATGCCCGGGATCACGTCGGGCGGGCGGATGGTGACCAGCAGGTGATAGGGGCCGGCCATCCCGTCCTCGACGGCGTCGAAGCTGCCGACGTGCGCGCGCGCGACCGCGCCGGCCGCCAGCAGCACCAGGCCCGCC
>CAZPUH010000173.1:0-5067 GCA_964589215.1 uncultured Myxococcales bacterium
GACTTTTGGTCGGGGGGGGCGTGGCGGGTGCAGGGGGTGTATTCGGGGGTGCCTTCGGTGGCGCCCCAGCGGACCTCGACGCAGTCGTTGGGGTTGTAGGCGACCTCGAGGTTGGCGCGGCGGGCGAGGAGATCGGCGACCGTGAGCTTCCAGGGCGTGCCGTCGCTGCGCGTGTAGGTGATGCCGCGGGTGGGGATCAAGGTCGCGTGCAGCTTGGAGATCTGGTCGCGCACCTCGGCCGGTTTGCGTCCACCGAGTCGGAACAGGTCGGGGTGCTTCACGATCCTGTCGGGGAGGCCCAGCAGCACGTTCATCGCGATCAAGAGGCGCATGTCGCGCGACGGCGTCGCGTAGTCTTCCCACGGCCCCGTGGTCTCGAAGATCTTCGCGCCGTCGGGCATCGGGATCACCACCCCGCCCTTCTCCTTCTGAAACTTCTCGCCGTTGTCGACGGAGCCGACCCGCGTCGTCAGTTGCTCGGCCAGCGCGTCCAGCGTCTCGCGGTAGGCCGCCTCGGCGTCCAGCCCCTGCGGGTTGATCAGCTTGCCCATGCGGGCGTAGAAGCCGTCGCCCGTCAGCTTCCCCTGCTCGTCCGAGAACGGCGCGTGCGCCGGGTCCTCGCCACCGCCGATCGCGGCGTTCGGCAGCGACGCCAGCTTGCCGTCGGTCCCGCGCGCGACCGGGCGGAACGCCTTGAAGCCGGGGCCGGCGCTCTTGGTGTCGTTCGTGAAGAGGAACGTCCCCTCCCAGAAGCGCTTGCGCCCGATCGACGTGTCCGGCTGCCCGTCGACGGCCAGCAGCAGACCGCCGCGCTCCGGCGTCTGCGCCACCCACTTCACGACCAGCATGACGTGGCCGTACGGGTCGGCGTAGATGGTCCCCGGCCGCAGCGCCTTGCGGTCCAGGGCGACCGGGTAGTAGTCGGTCTCGTCGTCGGCCAGCGCCGTGCGCGCGCTGCCCGACTGCACGTGGTTCGTGACCAGCCGTAGGAAGCTGCGCACCGCCGCCAGCTGATCCTTGCCCGACGGCGGCTGCTCGTTGGTCTCGAAGTTCGAGCAGCGCGGCGGCCGCGCGTCGGTCCCCCGATCGCAGTCGCGGAACCCGAACGGCAGCTGCAGCTTCCACGAGAAGTACGCGCGCAGGAAGTACGGCAGGTCCGCGCAGTCGGGCGTGGCGGGAATGGCCGCCTTGTTCTTGGGGTCGTCCTCGCGCAGCCCCAGATAGTTCGCCAGGACGTTCCGGCCGCCGTCGCGCAGCGCCTGGTGCAGCGGGCGAAAGTCCAGCGACGCCGCGGCGGGCGCGTCGAACAGCAGATCGATCCAGGCCGCGAAGAAGTTCTCGTAGCGGCGATCCCAGGCGTGCGTCGACGGCCAGACCACCGCGCCGACCCTCGCGGCCGGCTTCGGGGGATGCGCCGCCACGTCGAAGGCGCGGCAGGCGACCGTCTTGTCGCCGCGGGTCCACACGACCCGGTACGCGCCCGGGCGCGCCGCCGGCAGCTCGGCGGACAAACTTCCGGGCAGACCGGGGTGGCGCGCGACCGTCAGCGCGCGCCGCTGCCCGTCCGGCTGCACGACGGCCAGCTCGCCGGACCCTTCCTCGTCGCCGACGCCCAGCAGCTTGACCGGGGCGCCGGCCACCGGCTGCTGGGGTGCGATCCATAGCGCGTGCTCGTCGCTGTCGGCGCAGCCCGCCGGCGCCGCGTGCGGCTTCGCCGTCGTTGTTGCTGCCTTCGTCGTCGTCTTCGCCGCTGCCGCCGCCCCCCAGAGCGACAGCACCACCACCCAGGTGCTCGTCGCGCCGGCCCGCCTCATCGAGGCGCGTCCGCCACGGCGAATTCCAGCGTGTAGCCGCGCGGCTCGACGAAGTTCGCGAACAGCTCGCGCGCGTGAGCCTGGGCGTGCTCCAGCGCGCCGCCGGCCAGGGCCGCCTTCTCCAGCGACGCCCGCGCCTCCGTGAACCAGCGGTTGCGGTCGGACGGGGCGATCGCGTTCAGGAAGCCCTGCTCTTCGTTGATGGTCTCGAAGCGCAACACGTCGACCGACAGGATGCGCGCGGGCGGCAGCGTGATCCGCACCTCGCGCTTGGCGTGGCTGACCGCGATCTGCGCGGGCCCGTCGCACACGTCGAAGCCGGCCGACACCACGCCCGAATAGAACAGGTAGGCGGTCGGCTCCTGGGTGAACGGCAGGTCGACGGTCTTGGGCACGGTCTTGCGCGCGTAATCGGCCAGCGTCAGCTCGATGGTCGACAGCTTGCAGACCTTGCGCATGCTCTGCAGGATCTGGGTCTCCTCGGCGCGGATCTCGCGGCGCGTCCGCCGCCCGATGATCACGCCCGTGATCATGATGAGCGCGATCAGGGTGACGGTGCCGATCGTCATCGCCCGCCGCGAGCGCGGCAGCATGGCAGTCGCACTGTTCACGAAGGGAGCGCGCCGGCAGTCCGCGCCGGGGGGAGCCACGTCATGCCGCAAGAATACGCCTGTGGCGCGGGCGCGTCAGCGGCGATTGCAGGGCCGGCTCGCGGGCCCCCCGCGCCCATGTAACAATGCGGCTCTGTGATGCGGTGGCGGGATCAGACCGGCTCCGTGCGCGCGGCCGCCGCGTCCGGCCCCCCCGCTGCCCGCCGCCCCGGCGGCGGCCGGCCGACCATCGCCGTTCTGCTCGACAACCTGGGCACCTACCAGTCCACGGTCCTGGCGGGGATCGCGGACGCCGCCCGCGCGCGCGACGTGAACCTGGCCGTGTTCGCCGGGGGCGTGCTGGGCGGGGCTGGCACCGAGGGTCAGCACCGGAACTTCGTCTTCGCGCTGTGCGGCCCGGCCGCCGTCGATGGCGCCGTGCTGCTGGGCGGGGCGCTCGGCAACGCGCGCGGCCCGGCCGCCGTCGCGGAGCTCTGCGCGCGTTTGGCCCCGATGCCGCTGGCGTCGCTGACCCTGGGCCCACCCGACGTGCCGCGCCTGACGCTGGATCAGGACCGCGGGCTGCGGCAGGCGATCCTGCACCTCATCGCGGCGCACGGCTGCAGGCGCCTGGCGTTCGTGCGCGGGCCGGCGATGAACGACGAGGCCGAGCGCCGCTACGCGCTCTACCGGACGGTGCTGGCCGAGGAGGGGCTGGAGGTCGACCCGGTGCTGATCTGCGACGGCACCTTCGAGAAGCCCGCCGGCGAGGCGGCGGTCGCGCGGCTGGTCGACGAGCGCCGGGTCGCGTTCGACGCGCTGGTGGCCGCCAACGACTACATGGCGCTGGGCGCGCTGGAGGCGCTGGAGGCACGCGGGGTGGACGTGCCCGCCGACGTGGCGGTGATCGGCTTCGACGACATCGAGGACGCGCGCTTCTCGTCCCCGCCCCTGACCACCGTGCGCCAGCCGCTGTACCAGCAGGGAGAGGCGGCGCTGGACCGCGTGCTCGCCCAGCTGGAGGGGCGCCCCGTGGAGCTGGACACGGTCCACGCGACCGAGCTGGTGGTGCGCCGGTCGTGCGGCTGCCTGACCACGACGACGCCGCTCGGCGAATCGGCGCCGCGCGAGCCCGGGGCGGCCCGCCACCCGCGCGCGGGCGGGGTCGAGGCGCTGCTGGCGCACGGCGGAGACGAGCTGCGCGACGAGCTGGTGCGCTCCGTCCACGGCGCCGACACCGCGCTGCCGGCCGGCTGGGAGGGCCAGCTGCTGGACGCGTTCGAGGCGGAGCTGCGCGGCGCGGGCGCCGGCCTGTTCGCGGCCGCGCTGAACCGGCTGCTGGCGGACGTCTCGGCGGCGGGGGACGACGTGGCCGCCTGGCAGCGGGCCGTCTCCGCAATGCGCCGGTGGCTGCTGCCCGCGCTGGTCGCGGAGCCGCACCGCTGGGCCCACGCCGAGGACGTGTGGCACGGGGCCCGCATCGTGATCGCCGATCTGGCGGAGCGCGCCCAGGCCCAGCACCGGCTGCACGCCGAGCGCCTGGCGCGCGCGCTGACCGCCAGCGGCGCGGCGCTGCTGGCCACCCAGCAGATCGGCGCGCTGACGGGCGCCGTCACCCGGCAGCTGCCCGAGCTGGCGATCCCCGGCGCCTGGATGGCGCTGCGCGCAGCCAAGCCGGGCGCGGAGGACGCCGTCGAGATCTTGCTGGCCCACGACCACGAACGGACGCCCGGCACGGCGGAACCGGCGCCGGGCACGACGCTGGCCGCGGGCGCCCTGGTCCCGGCCGTCCTGCGGCCGCTCGGCCGCCGCGCGTCGCTGGTGGTCGCGCCGCTCTCCTTCCACGAGCGCGCGTTCGGCTACCTGGCCATGGAGATCGGCCCGCGCGAGGGCGTGGTGTACGCCTCCCTCGCCGAGCAGGTCTCGAGCGCGCTGGAAGGCGCGCGCCTCGGCGCCCGCCTGGTCGAGGAGGCGACGCGCCGGCAGGTCGCGGAACGCGAGCGCCTGGAAAAAGAGATGGAGATCGCGGCGCGCATCCAGACCTCGATCCTGCCGCGCGCGCTGGCCGTCCCCGGCCTGGAGATCGCCGCCGCCATGCGCACGGCGACCGAGGTGGGGGGCGACTACTACGACGTCATCCCGACCGCCGACGGCTGCTGGCTGGGGATCGGCGACGTCGCGGGGCACGGCCTGCCCACCGGGCTGGTCATGCTCATGATGCAGAGCGGGATCGGCGTCCTGGCGCGCAAGATGCCGGACGCGCCTCCGCGCGAGCTGTTGCTGGCCCTCAACGCGATGCTGGTGGAGAACGTGCGCGACCGGCTGGGCCAGCGCGAGCACGCCACGCTGACGCTGCTGCGCTATCGCCAGGACGGCAGCCTCTCGTTCGCCGGCGCGCACGAGGAGATCCTGATCCGGCGCGCCGCCACCGGACGCTGCGATCGCCTCGAGACGCCCGGCCCGTGGGTCGGCGCCAAGCGCGACATCACCGCCGGCACCGTCGAGACGACGGCGCGGCTGGCGCCCGGCGACGTGCTGGTCCTCTACACGGACGGGCTGGTCGAGGCGGTGGGGCACGACGGCCGCAGCCGCTTCGGCAGCGACCGCCTGATCACCATCATCGAGAGAGCCGGCGCGGGCCCGGCCGCCCTGCGCGACGCCAT
>CAZPUH010000174.1:0-3306 GCA_964589215.1 uncultured Myxococcales bacterium
CGGCAGGCCATCACGGCCGCGGGGACGGGCTGCATGGCCGCCATCGACGCCGAGCGCTTCCTCGGCCACCAATGACGGCCATGCCCGAAGCGGCGGGCTAGGTCCCGCCGAAGTAGCCGCCGATGACGGCGGTGATGCCGACGTCGGTCGTCTTGCTGGCGTCGTTCCCCTCGACCTTGCTCACGAGCTGGGTCGTGAAGGCCGGGCCGGCGCCCAGGAAGAAGTGGGAGGCCGGGTGCCACAGCACGGGCACGCTGATCAGCAGGTCCAGGTCGTAGCCGCTGGAATCGGTGCCGCCGCCGCCGCTGTAGCTGTTGTGGTTGTAGCCGATCCCGAGCCGCGGCCACAGCGACACGGTGTCGGTCAGGGCGAGCTCATATCCGCCACGGACCTCGACGCCGATGATCGTCTGGTTGACCGAGTTCCCTGCGATGCTGAAGCCGGTCGAGCCGTGCTCGATCCCGACCTGGCCGCCAACGGAGATGTGCGGCGCGACGAAGTAGTCGAGCGAGGGCCGAATGTTGATGTCCGTCGAGCCGTCGCCGCCCATGCTGTGGCTCTCGTGGACGATGGCGAGCTGCGGTCCCTCCTTCGTGAAGGGCAGATCGACGCTGACAACGAGCTGTCCCAGGCTTCCGAACGCGCCGGTGCCGGCGCCCATCATGCTGCCCGCGGGCGCGGCGGCGGGGGCCGGCGTGGTGGCGGGCGGTGGCTCGGTCGCTGCGGGGGCGGGCTCTTGCGCCATGGCCGCGTGGAACGCGGGGGTCAACAGCAGGGCGGTGACGCCGAGCGTACGTGGGAAGACGCGCATTCGTTTCTCCTTGATGGTGTGTGAAAACGGAGATGGGGCAGGGTCACTGTACCTGCGCCGTCTTGACCGTCCAGAAACACACTCTTGACAAATGACGCGGCGGGCTGCGGCGCGAGCCCGACCCCTGGCATAATCGCGACGATGAGCAATCCCGCGGATCTCGACGGCGACATCGACCTCGGCGAGATGAGCGACGACCAGGCCGCCGCGGCGGCGGTGCAGGGCGCGGCGAGCGAACCGCTGGCGCGATCGACGATCCCGCCCGAGAAGGCCGTCGAGCTCCTGTCGAAGATCAGCCTGTTCTCGGCGCTACAACCCAGCTACCTGCGGCGGATCGCGAACCTGGGCGTCGAGGAGTCGTACGACACCGACGCGCTGATCTTCAAAGAGGGCGAGCAGGGCGACAAGATGTATTTGATCCTGTCGGGCGCGGTGCGCATCAGCCGGCAGCTGCCGGGCGCTGGCGAAGAGGCGCTGGCCGTGCTGCGCGCGGGGACGCACTTCGGCGAGATGGCCCTCATCGACGACTTTCCGCGCAGCGCCGACGCCCGCGCCCACGAGCCGGCCCGCCTGTTCGTCATCCACAAGAAGGACATGGGCGACCTGCTGTTCGTCGACCGCGACCTGGCCTACGACCTGCTCTGGTCGTTCGTGCGCACCCTCTCGTCTCGCCTCCGCGACACCAACGACAAGATGAGCTTCATGGCGCTCAGCTCGAAGTTCTAGGGCGCTCGCTGCGCGAAAGGGGCTGGCGGCGATCGCTTAGGACCAGCAACGCCCTTGTTTCGCGCTGATTTTTGCCCGGCCGTCAGAGCGTGCATCGCGAGCGGGTCCAAGCAAACCGGAGGCGCGGCTTAGCCGCGCCGGCATGCCTCAGGCCTCGGGGAGAGCCCGCGAGAGGGGCGCAGCCCCTTTCGCGCAGCGAGCGAAGCGAGCGCCCTAGACGTTGAACTTGAAGTGGATCACGTCGCCGTCGCGGACGACGTAGTCCTTGCCTTCCAGCTGCAGCTTGGCGTTGGCGCGGCAGGCGGCTTCGGAGCCGAACTTGATGAGGTCTTCCCACCAGATGACCTCGGCCTTGATGAAGCCGCGCTCGAAGTCGGTGTGGATGACGCCGGCCGCCTGCGGGGCCTTGGCGCCGCGCTTGACGGTCCAGGCGCGGCACTCGTCGGGGCCGGCGGTGAGGAAGGTGATGAGGTCCAGGATCGCGTAGGCGGTTCGCGCCACCGCGTGCAGCCCCGGCTCTTTCAGCCCCAGGCTCTCGAGGAATGCCGGGCGATCGGCCGGGTCCAGCGAGGCGATCTCCGCCTCGGCGGCCGCGCAGATGACGACCACGGGCGCGCCCTCGGCGTCGGCGTGCGCGCGCAGCGCCGAGACCAGCGGGTCGGTGGCCGCGGACGCCAGCTGCTTCTCGGCGACGTTGGCGGCGTAGAAGACCTTCTTCAGCGTCAGCAGGCCCAGATCGCGCAGCAGCGCCTGCTCCTCGGCCGTGAAGCCCTGGGCGCGCGCCGGCTTGCCGGCGTCCAGGCCGGCCTTCAGCCGCTCGCACAGCTCCAGGACCTGCTTCTCTTCCTTGGGCGCGGCGCCCTTCAGCGCCTTCTTGGCCCGATCGATCCGCTTGTCGACGGTCTCCAGGTCCTTCAGGCACAGCTCGGTGTCGATCGTTCCGACGTCGGCGACCGGGTTGACCCGCCCCTCGACGTGGATGACGTTGTCGTCCTCGAAACAGCGGACGACGTGCGCGATCGCGTCGGTCTCGCGGATGTTGGCCAGGAACTGGTTCCCCAGGCCTTCACCCTTGGACGCGCCGCGCACCAGCCCGGCGATGTCGACGAAGTTGACCGGCGCCGCTACCACCGACTTGGGCTTGTACAGGGCCACCAGCGCGTCGAGACGCGCGTCGGGCACGGGCACCACGCCGACGTTCGGCTCGATGGTGAAAAACGGATAGTTCGCCAGGGCGGCGCCGGCCGCCGAGAGCGGGTTGAACAGCGTCGACTTGCCCACGTTGGGCAAGCCGACGATGCCGCAAGAAATGGCCATGAGGGGGCGAGTCTAAGCGACCCGCGCGGGTTTAGCCGGCCAGTTGTGGACCGACTTGAACGACCGCTCAGCCCGGCGTTCAGCCAATCTTGCCGAAGAGCTGGAACGCGATCAGCAGACCGTAGATGACCAGCGACTCGATGAGCGCCAGACCGACGATCATCGGGACGAAGATCTTACCGGAGGCCTGCGGGTTGCGGGCGATGCCCTCGAGGGCCGAGCCGGCGGCGCGCCCCTGGCCGATGGCGCCACCCAGGGCCGACAGGCCGATGGCCAGCGCGGCGGCGAGGCCCAGCCACTTGTCGCGGTCAGCGCGAGCGGCGTCGGTCGCCTGCGCGAACGCCGGGCTGGCGGTCAGGACCACCGCGGCGGCGACGCCGAGGGCGAAGAGGGATGCGAAGGACTTGGAAATGCGGCGCATGGTTGTCGGGCTCCTGCTCGTTTGGTTTTTT
>CAZPUH010000175.1:0-12637 GCA_964589215.1 uncultured Myxococcales bacterium
AAAGCCCAGGCGCGCCGCGTGGGCCTGGATCGCCTGCGCGACGGCCGTCTCGTGCGGGTAGAGCCGGCCCAGGTCTTCGATCTCGAAATAGATCCGTTCGCCGTCGCGCTCGACGCGCGGGGCGAACGCGAATCCGACGTCGGCCAGCGCGGCGGCGCCCGCTTCACCGTCGGCGTCGGTGGCGCGCAAGAGGCGCAGCCCCGGCGCGGCCGCCGCCGCCTGCGCGCCAGTCATTCCCGGACGCACGCCGGCGCGCTGCGCGTCGGCGTTCATCTCGACGACGCGGAACACGCCGCGGCCTTTGCTCGACGTCGTCGCGGTGACGGCGAGCAAGGCGGCCGGCTGCTCCCGCGCCTCGGGCGAGCGCCGCAACGCCGCTTGCAGCGCTAGCTGCGGCACGTGAACGCAAGCGAGACGCATGACGGTCGAGGCTCGTCGGTGAGGGGAGCGTCGTCGCGCGCGGCGCGGCGCGACTGAGCGCGGACGTCCAGGCGGGAAAACAGCGGGACACCGTCGGTGAGAAAGGACGCGGCGCCGTCCAGCTCGATCGCGGCGGCGGCGAATGAGCGCAGGCGCGCGTGGGGGACGGTGACCAGCACCGTCGTTCCTTGCGCGCGGGCCGCGTGCCGCAGCCGCATCCACGACGCGTCCGGGATGCGCAGCTGCGCGTCGCAGAGATCCAGCGCGACCAGCCCGAACCCGCCGGCGCCGATCACCAGATCGGCGGCCTTCAGCGCCTGATCGGGCGCGCACCGGATCCACAGCGGCGCGCCGGTCGGGGGCAGGGCCCGCGCGTCCAGCGTTCCGCCTGCGTCGATCAGCGCCGCGGCCTCGCCGGCGGCGAGCGCGGCGGCCAGCGCGGCCCGCACGATCGCCGTGCGGCCGGACGACCGGCGGCCGAAGAGCTCCGTCAGCCCGCCGCGCGGCCACCCGCCGCCCAGTAAGCCGTCCAGCGCGGCGATTCCGGTCGGCCGGCGCCCGCGCCCCTCCGTGAGACGCGCGAGCGGGACCATCCGCGCCGCAATCTCGGGATCCCCCACCAACTCGAGCGCGCGCGCCGACGACACATTCCCAAGCTAACTGAACGCGTGTTCAGGTGCAATGGGTGACGGGATGGCGCGGAAGATTTTGACGCGGGAGAGCGGCGACGAGGACGGGCCAGAGCACATGCCGTTCGATGAGAAGAAACGCCACGACTTCTGAACCGCCAGGATCAGAAATTCTCGAATGTTCGGATGGCGTTCCTTGCGTCCTGGCGCTTAACCGAACTGCAAATTGGGGTCAGAGGCAGACGCCGTAGAGGGATTCGCCGGGGAGGGGGGTGCACGTGGTGCCGGGGGTGGGGCACTGGGCGGGGGCGGTGCAGGCGGCGTTCTTTTCGTCGCAGCGGCAGATGGCCCGGCAGGTTTGCTGGCACATGAAGCCGGGCGCGAACTGGGTCGCGGATGTACAAGTCGCGCCTTCGAGGCCCTTGCGGGTCGGCTCGGGACAGGCGCAGGCGACCTGGTCCATGCTCGCCGGCAGGACGCAGGCCAGGCCGCCGGGGCAGCCACTCTGGTTGGCCAGCGCGGCGGCGGCCGTCGGGTCGCAGCTGGCGCTGCAGGTCCGGTAGCCCGTGGCGGTGCTGCCGCAGGTGACGGGGTCGCGGCAGAAGCTGCCGGGGCCGCCGCCCGCGTCGGACGGGCCGCCGCAGTCGGAGTCCTTGCCGCAGAAGCGCAGGCAGACCTTGGTCGCGCAGCCGAGCGACGTGTAATCGAAGCACTGCGAGCCGGGCGCGCAATCGGCGTTCCCCTGACAAGGCGACCCGGGCGCGCCGGTGCCGCCCGGCGTGCAGGCGTTGATTTCCGCCGTGCAGTTCACCTGGCAGGTCTGCCCGCCCGCGCACACGGGGTGGACCGGATCGCACCCCGGAAAGCCGGCGCCCGGGCGGGGCGCGCCGTCCGTGCCGCCGTCGGTGGGACACATCTGGTCGGGCGCCAGCAGCACCAGCCCCTCGACCGTGGCGCCTCTCTTGATGGTGATGATGGCCGCCCCGTGGCCGCGCTGGCAGCCGTGGACGTCGCGCACCCGGACGTCGAACTCCACGTCGCCGGTCTGGTCTCCCGCGAAGCTGACCGACAGCGTGCCCATCGCCACCGACGCATCCGGCGGGATCGCCAGGTCGCGCGCCCCGTAGGTCAGCACGCGCGGGGACTGGTTGGCCTTCATGACCGTGACCTCGACGTTCGCGACGCCCGTGATGGACGACGGCGCCTGCGACTCCAGCAACAGGATCACGAAGGACTGCGGGCTCGAGCACCCCAGCGCCGCCACCGCCGTCGCGGCGAAGGCGATTCGCGCGGCGGAGCTAGAACGCACGCATGTTCCCCAGGGTCGTAGACGGCGGGTCCGACGACGACCCGGAGGTGGCGACCAGAACGATGGCGGCGGTCAGGACGACGACGCCCAGCGCCCCCCAGAACCAGTCCTTGCGGTAAAACGGCTTTCCCTGTACGGGCGGGCCGGCGGGGCTCGGCTGGTCCAGCGCCGGCGCGGCGACGACCGGCAGATCGGGCGTCAGCGTCGGCGTCACCCCCGAGCCGGCCGGCGCGACCGGGACCACCGCCGCCGCCGGCGGTGCGGGCGCCGGAGCGCCGGCATCGGCGGAGACAGCCGCGGCATCGGCCGGCGCGTCGGCGCGCGCCAGCTGAGCGGAGAGGACCGTCAGCACCACCACGGCAACGGTCCAAGTGCGGGCGCCAGCGGATCGCGGCCTGTGCGCACTCCCCATCGGACCCATTGTGCGCCGCCCGGCGGACCGCCGTCCAGTCCGCTCCGCTCAGCGCGCGTCGACGGGACCGTCGCGGCGCGACGCCGCCCAGTCGATGCGCGCCCGCATGTCCAGCGCGCGCAAGCGGTCGGCCTCGGTCGCGTCGGGCGGCAGCCGCGACACCGCCTCGCGCGCGCGAACGAAGTCTCCGACCTCGTAGGCGGCGTCCGCGATCATGCGCCGGCACTCGCGCGCGAACTCGATCGGCAGCGCCGCCGGATCGGGCGCGCTGGTCTGTCCGCCGCAGGCCCGGTCGAGGTACGACAGGGCCCGCGCCGGATCGCGCCCCACCAGCTGGCGGCCGACCAGGTAAGGACCCAGGCGATCCCCCGGAAAGAGGCGCGCGTACTCGGTCAGCAGGAAGAACGTCAGAACCGGATCGGGCGGGCCGTCGACGGGCAGGTTACCGAACAGCGCGCGCCCCAGCGTCGCGCGCGCGTTCGCGTCAGCCAGGCCGGCCAGCTTGGCGATCGCCAGACGGTGGTCGGCGTCCGTCGACGCCAGCTGCAGCGCCCGCCGCTGATGCTGCTGGGCCGCCGCGAAGTCCTGGGTCGCGAAGTCCAGCGCCGCGGACAGCGATTCGACCTCGGCCTGAAGCGGCTCGGTCAGCGAGCCGTCGACCGACAGGTGAGCCAGCGTGGCGCGCGCTTGACCCAGGTCGCCGGCCGCCAGCTGCGCGCGGGCCAGGCCCAGGCGGTAGATCGGCTCGGCCGGGTCGTCGGCGCACGTCGATGCGTAGAGCTCGGCGGCCTTGTCCGGCTCGACCAGCAGCTGGGCGCGGGCCTCGGCGACGCGCGCGGCCAGCTCGCGCGCGCAGACCCGCGCGAAGATCGCCGGACGCCGGAACTGCTCCGTCGCGTGGGCGCGCTGCTGCTTGTTGAGGGGCTGGGCGGCCAGGAACCGGCGCCACTCTTGCTCGAGGTCGGCCAGCGGCAAGCGGTAGACGTCGCTGAAGTTGCCGGCCGACTTGTAGAGGGCGCGCAGCTTCTCGGCGCCTCGGGTCTGCAGCAGGTACGCCGCGAACGAGCCCGCGAGCGTGTACGCGCGCGCGCCCGACTCGGCGCTGAAGCCGGCGCCCACCACGTTCGCCAGCGGGGGCGCCAGGTGCGCCGCCTGCATCGCGGCCGCCTCCTGGTGGATGGTCGCGTCGCCGTCGGGGGCGTCGGCGTCCGCCGCCTCGGCCAGACCTTCGATCATCCCGACCGCCAGCACGGGGTGGGGCAGCGGCGCCCAGCGCCAGGCCAGCGACACGCCGAAGAACGGGTCGCCGAAGGCGGCCGCGAAGACGTGCGCCATCTCGTGTCGCAGGCGGGTGGACGGGAAGCCCTCGCCCTGCACGAAGATCTCCCGCGTCCAGGGGCGGGCGTACAGCGTGTGGCCGGCGCCGACCAGCTCTTTCTTCGTGTCCGCGTCGGGGAAGTCCCACACGGTGATCGGTCCGTCCGGCTTCACCTCCAGGGTTTGCCGTAGCTGGCCGTAGCGGAACTCCAGGTCCTCCCGCTCCAGCGCCAGCTCGGCGCGCGTGCGGATGGCGGGCGCGTAGTGGATGACGAAGTGATCGCTGGTCAGCGTCTGGTCCAGCACGCGGGCCAGGTCGGCGCGCGTGACGTGGTAACCGAGGCGGCCGCCCACCGCGTAAAGGACGATCGAGGCGGCCAGCAGCGGGAACGCCGCGGCCAGGCCGGCTCGGTTGAACCGGCGCGGATCGCGGCCACGTCCGGCGCCGGCCAGCGCCAGGACGATGGCGGTGGCTGCCCACACCACGTTCGCGACGCGGAACAGCAAGAGCGGCAGCGGCGGCCGCAGCGCCTCGTCATAGATCGGGCCCGGGAAGTAGCCGCCGTACGGATCGTAGGCGAACACGGGCGGGTCCCGATAGAGGCGCAGCAGCGTCCAGAGAAGCGAGAGCACCGGCATGGCGAACGCCAGCAGCCGCCCGCGCCGCGGGCGCGGCGTGGCCAGGCCGACCAGCACGCCGGTGGTCGCCGCGTAGAGCGCCGTCGCCACCGGCAGCAGGGCAAAGAACGCCAACCCGGCGCCGAAGCTGCAGTTTCGGACGCGCGCCGCATTGGCCAGCGACAGCAGCAGCGGCAGGACCAGGATCGCCGTCGAACGCGCCGCAGCTTGCCCGAAGACCCGCGCCAGCGCCGCGCCCGCCGGCGCGCGGCCCAGCGCGGCGGGTCTCTGAAGCATTGCGCCGTGCCCGATGTCGACGCCGGCCAGGGCCGCCCCGTATCCGAGCACGAACGAGAAGTCGTAGCCCAGCACATCGGCCAGCGGCACGAAATCCAGGATCGCGGCCAGCACGGTCAGGGCTGCTCCCCAGACCAGCGGGCGCATCCCGACCCGCGCGCGGGCGGCGTTCCAGAGCGAGGAGAGACGGCGCAAGCGCCGCCTGTTGTAGCCCGTTTCGCGGCGGAAAGCCCCCACTGCCGATTGATCCTTTGAAGGGCGGCGCCTACCATGGGGGCAGGCTCTGCGCACCCGCGGGGGGCGGGAACGAGAGACGACTGACGATGTCCAGAGACGAAGAACGACGCCGAGAGGCGCGCGCCCCCATCGAGCTGAAGGTCGAGTACAAGCGACTCAACACCTTCTTCTACGACTACACGAAGAACATCTCGAAGGGCGGCACCTTCATCAAGACCGAGCGGCCGCTGGACATCGGAACGATCTTTCTCTTCAAGCTGCTGATCCCTTCGCGCGAGGAGCCCATCGCGTTGCGCGGCGAGGTGCGCTGGGTGATCAAGGAAGGGCAGCCGCGGCCGGCCGACGTCCCGGCGGAGCACGAGCCCGGGATGGGCATCCGGTTCGTCTACGACGACGATCAGCAGCGCCGCAACCTCGAGCAGATCGTCGAGAAGATGATGGTCGACAGCCTGGGCCCGCTGATCTTCTCGCGCCTCGTGAAGAAGCCGCCGCGCTGACTAGCGGGCGAAGAGGCGGGTCACGAACAACGTGGCGCCGCCGATCGCGATGGCCACGCTGACCGCGCGGACGCCGCGCGGGCCGAACCAGGCGGCGCGCCGGGCGGCGCTCGCGAGGGGCAGGGCCAGCGCGAGCACGGCCAGCTGGCCAAGCTCCACGCCGGCGTTGAACGACAGCAGCGCGATCGGGAGCTGCGCGCGGGGCAGCGCGATCGCGCGCAGCGCCGCCGCGAAGCCGAAGCCGTGGATGAGGCCGAACGGGAAGGTGATGCGCCAGCGCTGGCGCGGGTCGGGCCCGAAGAGGTTCTCGACGCCCACGTAGGCGATCGAGAGCGCGATCGCCGGCTCGACGAGGCGCGGGCTGGGCGTGAAGATCGACAGCGCAGCCAGCGCCAGCGTGATCGAGTGCGCGACGGTGAAGGCGGTCACGACGCCGAGCAACGGGCGCCAGCCGCCGCCGACCAGGATCAGCCCCAGGAGAAACACCAGGTGATCGGCGCCCGTGAGGATGTGTTCGATGCCCAGCTTCAACATCGACCACGCGAGGCGGCCGGATGGGCTGGCGCCGCCCACGGTCCAGACCGCGTGCGCGCGGTCGAGCACCTGCACGTGAGCCTGCCCGCCGGCGAAGAGTCGCGCCAGGTGCCGGTGCCCGGGCGCCATCCGGTCCAGCATCGGCAGCGCCAGAGTGATCCGCTCCGGCCGCGCCGGGCACGTGTACCGCACCTGGAAGACGGCGCCGCCGTCACCCTCGGACACCCAGGCCCGGGTCAATCCGCCGATACACGGGCGATCGTCGGCGGTGACGAGCAGCCCGGCGGCGAGCGTGCGGGCGAGGTCGGCGTGGCCGGCCGTCAGCTCGCCCGCCGACACGGATCCGTCGCCGTCCGTGTCGATGGCCGGGACCAGTCGGGCCAGCTCGCGGTCGGCCATGCCCAGGTCGCCCTCGACGACGTATCCAGTCAGGCGGTACTCGCCGCTGGAGACGCCGACGGCATGGCCGAACGCGCGGCCCGCCGGCGCGAGCGCGGCGACGGCCAGCGCCACCGCGAGCAGCCCCTTCGCACGCGCGCGGCTCATGGCACGGGCGCGGCCACGGTCGGCGATTGGGCCACCGTCGAGCCGGCCATCTCGGTCGCGTGCGGCAGGAACGGCGCGTCCGTCAGCGTTCCCAGGAACGCGATCAGGTCGTCGATGTCCTGGTCGGACAGCGGCGGCGGCGCGCCCTCGCGGCGGTTGTAGACCGGCGAGTACACGTTGACGTTGTTGCGGAACCGGGGCGGCACGTCGTCGAACTTCTGGCCGGGCGGGTAGACGCGCGCCGGGGCGACGGCGCGGTTCGCGTAGAAAGCCAGCACCTCGCGCAGGCTCTTGTACACGCCGTTGTGGCCGAAGCTCCGGCGGACGGCCACGTTGCGCAAGGACGGCGTGCGGAAGCTGGAACAGAAGCGCGGGTCGCGAGGTTCGAGGGACCCTCTTGGGGTCCCTGGGTGTGGGTTCTGGCGCTCGCACAGACCGAGGTCGTACGAGGCGGCGTCCTTTCGGCTGGTGAGCAGCGCGCGATTGCGCGGCAGCGCGACGGCGTCGTAGCCGTAGTCGGTGAACATCGAGTCGGCCGGGTTGCTGGACGTCTCGGCCATCCGGTGGCACCCGGCGCACGCGCCGCGCCGCCGATCCTTGAAGACCTCCAGCCCGCGCCGCTCGGCTTCGGTGAGCGTCGCCTGGCCGCGCACGTACGCGTCGTACTTCGACGAGGCCGGCGTCATCTCGTCGCTCCGGAGAAAAGCTTCCAGCGCCGCGCCGACCCCGCGCATGACCGCCTCCGGGTTCGAGGACGACCCGAAGGCCCTCCGGAGGCCGCCGGCGTAGGGCGCGCGCGCGATCTTCCGCGCGACGCGGGCGGGGCTGCCGGCGTTCATCTCGTCGGGGTTGAACAGCGGCTGTCGCACCAGCGCCGCGATCGAGTCGGCGCGCCCGTCCCAGAAGAAGCCGCCGCGCGGTTCGGGCGCCGGGTTCTCGTCGTCCTCGAAGAAGTAGAAGGCGGGCGTGTACCGCAGGTACAGCACCGAGGGGGTCGAGCGGCGCGCGAAGTGACCCGGCCTGCTGCCCAGCGGCACACCCGTGCGCGAGCCGTGCGTCCCCGAGAACGCCTGGGCCGGCTCGTGGCAGCTGGCGCAGCTTGTGCCCGGCGGCTCGGACAGGCGGGCGTCGAAGAAGATCTTCTTCCCCAGCGCCACCAGCGCCGGATCGTCGGGCGGCCCCTGCCGCGGCGGCACGGGCAGGACGTTCGGTCGCCGGGCCGGGACGACGGGCGTGCGCGACAGGCGGGGCAGCCTGGCCGCCGCCCAGGCCTGGTCGATCGTCGGCTTGGGCGGGGCGGGCGGCGGGCTGCGGCCGCACGCCGCGACCGACGCGACGGCCGCCGACATCAGGAACGCGATTCGGTGCCGCGCGGCGGGGCGCCGCGCGGGTGCGGCTGGTTGCTTCAGGCGAGGCGTCCCGCTACGGAATGTTGGCGTAGGTCCCGACCACGTTGCCCGTCCCGTCGGTGCACGAGATCCGTGTGCCGGGCGTGCTGTCGCAGACGCCGCTGCAGGCGGCCGGCGGCGCCATCGTGCACACCGCGATGATCGTGCCGTTGGTCCGGTACGACGTGAACTTCCAGTTCTTCGAGCCCACCGAGCCAACGCGGTCCATGACCATGAACCCGAACTCCTGCGAGAAGGCGAAGGCGTTCACGACCGTGCCGGGCGCCGGCAGGTCGCCGTTGGGGTTGAACGTCGCCGGCAGCGCGGTGTCCAGGTTGTCGCCGCCGTTGCCGGCCACGAAGGTCGCCGGGTGGTTGCTGGCGAAGTCCAGGGCCTGGAAGTCGTGCACGTGACCGTGCACCGCGATGCCGATGTTCGGCGGGTAGTAGTTCCCCGGGAACGCCGCGTTCATGACTGACTGCAGCCCGGCGTTGCCGATGGTGGGCGGGTTGGCGGCCGAGTACCCGAGCACCGGGTGGTGAACCGCCCAGATGTTGAGGAAGGTCGGCGTCGCCAGGCCGGCCGCGGAGGCCAGCTCGCTGGTGTACGGCTGGAACGCCGCGGGCGAGTAGGCGGTCTTGGACGCGTTCGCCGAGTCGAACACCACGAACTGCGTGTCGCCGAACGAGACGGCCCACGGGTCGTTGAAGTTGCCGGCGTTGTCGTTCGCCGGGTCGTTGCAGGTCTTCACGCCCGTCGCGTCGTAGGGGTTGGGATCCAGGTACCGGTACCAGCCCTGGCCGGCGCGGTTGCAGGTCTCGTGATTGCCACGGACCATGACCCACGGCGCGGCGGCCAGCAGCGGCGCGGCCGGCGTGAAGAGGTCCGCGTCCCACACGTCGGAGCCGTAGCCCCAGGGCGTCCCGGTGCAGGCGGTGTTGCCGGGCGGGCAGGGGTTGTCCCGGTAGTGATAGTCGCCGACGTGCAGCACCAGATCGGGCTGCATGGCGGCCGCCGCCTGCGCGATGACCGGGAACGGCCACTGGCTCGGGTCGCTGCACGCCTGGTACACGTTGCCGATCGAGATGCGGCAGCCCGTGTCGCCGATGATGGCGACCCGGTTCACGACCGGCTTCGGCAGCGGCAGCTTGATACCGGCGGCCGTGGCGCTGGTGGCGCCGGCCGGCAGCAGGAACTCGCAGCTGGTCTTCGTGAACACGGACGGCTTCGAGTTGCCGGACGTCATGGCCGCGGCCAGCGTGGCGTCGGTGCTGGTCGGGCGCAGCGGCATGGTGCCTGCCGGCGCGCGGACCGTCATCGGGCTGGTCACGCCGTCGACGGTGATCGACGGGCAGCTGTTGTAGGGGGTCAGCAGGCGGGCGATGGCCTGGTTGTTGGCGCCGATCTCGACCCACGCCGACTCGTTCAGGGCCGCGTCGGCCGGGCAGGTCACGGCCACGCTGAACGTGGCCACGCAGCCCGCGTCGCCGTCCGAGACGGTGAGGGTCAGCGAGACCGGCCCCGGCGCCGTGCAGGTCAGCGTCGGGTTCTGGGCGGTGGCGCTGCTGAGCGTACCCGAGCCGGTGGTCCAGGCGTAGGTGAGCGGCTGGGGCGCCCCGTCCGGGTCGTTGGCCACGCTGGCCAGCGAGATGACGTTGCCGACCGGCGGGTTGGCGCTGACCGAGGTGATGAGCGGACAGACGTTGATCGTGCCGTTGATCTGGATGCTGCCGGTCGACGGCGGACGGTGACAGTCGACGACGATGGAGACGCTGGTGGTGGCGCCGGCGGCGACGCTGAACGCGGTCGACGCGCCGGAACAGGTCGTCTGGCCGTCGGTGGACGTGCCGCTCAGGGTCAGCGCGTAGCCGGCGCCGGCAGCGACGGCGCCGATGACCGCGCTCACCGTCGAGGAGTTGGTGGTGTCGATCGCGCCCGTGCGGCTGGTGGGCCCGGTCAGGGAGTAAGAGAAGCTGTTGAAGGTCGCCGGCGGGACGCCGTTGACGACCAGCGCGACCGCGCCGACCGCGCCGCCGGCGGGGCTGCCGGTGCCGCTCGACGGCGTGCCTTCGCACCCGGTCACGAGAGCGAGCCCGGCGGCCGCCACGACGCTCAGATTCAGGATCTTGCGGGGAACATTCAGCACGGTCGCCTCCGAATGAAAGGTCAGGAGAAGCGCCCGCACTCTCGCCCGCCCGCCCGCGGAGTCGCGCGACGGTTCGGTGACAAACTGGCGACGATTCAGCCGATGATCATCTCTTCGCGATCCGCGCCGCCCGCGCCGCCGCCCGTGAACCGGCTGGCGCGCCAGGCGTCGAAGAACGGGTGCGGCGGATCGCCGCGCAGGAAGCCGGCGTAGTGACGCGCGACGACGGGCGCCATCATGAAGCCGTGCCCGCCGAAGCCGCACACCACGTAGAAGCCGGGCACGCCCGGCAGCTCGCCGACGATGGGGTTGCCGTCGGGGCTCACGTCGTAGGGCCCGGCCCACTGGCGGACCACCTTCACGTGACCCAGGCGCGGCATGAGGCGGGTCAGCCCGCGCGCCATCCGCGTCAGGAACGCCAGCCGCGAACCCAGGCGCACCTCGCCGTCGGGGTTGGCTTCTTCCGGCAGGGACACGCCGCCCACCAGCTCGCCGCGCAGCGACTGCGACACGTAGAGGCCGGTCTCGATCTCCGAGACCATCGGCTTCAGGAAAGGCTTCAGCGGTTCGGTCGACAGGATCTCATGACGGACGGGGCGATCCGGCAGCGCGCCGCCGGCCAGCCGGGCCACGGCCGGTGACCAGGCGCCGGCCGCGCAGACCACCCGCCCGGCAGTCAGCGTCCCCTGGGGCGTGCTCAGGACGAAGTCGTCGCCTCGCCGCTCGATGGCGGTCACGGCCACGCCCGTGCGGATCTGGACGCCGCGCTTGGCGGCGGCGCGCGCGTACCCCCACACGAAGGGCCAGGGGAAGACCACCGCGTCGGTCGGGTTGTAGCAGGCGGCCACGAAGGGGCCGACGTCCAGCTCGGGCACCAGCTCCTGCGCGTCGGCGGGCGTGATCATCCGCGTCGGCAGCTCGCACTGGTTCTGCAGCGCCACGTTGCGCGCCAGCCGTTCCGCGGCGGCGTCGGTGCGGGCCAGGAAGAGATAGCCGCCGCGGCGCATCCAGACGTTGATGCGCATCTCCTCGGCGAACCGGGCGCACAGCTCCGTCGACTCCTGCATCAGCCGGATGTTCATCTCCGTCGACCACTGCTGCCGCACGCCGCCGCCGTTGCGCCCGGACGCGCCCCAGGCCAGGTGGTTCGCGTCGAGGACCACGATCCGCTTCTGGCCGCGTGCAGCCAGGTTGCTGGCGATGGCCAGCCCCATGACGCCGGCGCCGATGACGGCGACCTCGGCGCTGGCCTGCGGCGCGGCGCTCATCCTTCGCGGTCGGAGCCGGCCAGCACGGCCAGCTCCGTCGGGACCAGCGGCGGGCGCGCCGTGAACGGCGTCATCTCGCTGGGCGGGCGCCCGGCCGCCGCGGCGATGGCGCGGGCGATCTCGCGCAGGCACTCCTTGCCCTGGCAGGGGCCGGTGCCGAACCCGGTGTAGCGCTTGACCTCCTCGACGCCCACGTGACCCAGCTTCACGGCGTGCTGGACGTCAGCCAGCGTGACGTCTTCGCAGCGGCAGAGGATCACCTTGCGCGACACTGGGCCTCTCGCGACCGGCTTCCGTCGTCGCTCACTTGCCCGGCGCGGCCCCCACGCCCCCCGGCGGATCGAACATCTTCTCGTCCAGCGGCTCATCGAAGGCGATCTCGTTCAACGCGGTCACGATCGTCACCGGGCCGGCCTCCATCTGCGACGCGTACGGGATCTTCAGGCCGCCCACGGACCGCCAGTCCGACACCGTCGAGTTGAACGGAACCTGCCCCTGGGGCGTGGCGCGCGTCCCCTCCAGGCTCACCTCCAGGTGCGTCTGGCGGTCATAGCAAGCCCGCATCGGCGGCGCGATCTTCGGCGTCAGGACCAGGCACTCGAGGCCGGCGGGCGCGTCGGGCGCCGTCTCGATCTTCGCGAACAGGGCAGGGGCCTCCATCTCCAGGTTCCAGGCTGCCTCGATGCGGGCCTGCTCGGCCTCCGCGCCTTCCAGCAGGCGCGTCCCGTTGACGGGATCCTGAGCCCACAGCACGCTGCCGTTCGCGCCGTCGCGCGTTTCGCCGACGGCCGGCAAGGTGGTGACGGTCAACGACTTGTCGCTGCTGGTCTGGAAGTGCTCGACGGGGCCGCTCATCGCCATGCCCTTCAGCGTCAGCAACAGCTTCTGGTGAACGCTGCGGTGCGAGCGCCAGCCCTGCAGCCCGCCGGTCGCCGCCACCGCGTCGGCCAGGATCGCGGCGGGCGCGCGGGCACCCGACGGAGACGCGGCGCCCGTCGCCGCGGTCGCGGGTTGCGGCG
>CAZPUH010000176.1:0-2894 GCA_964589215.1 uncultured Myxococcales bacterium
GTTCGGCGTGCGACCGCCCGTGCTGGCGGCGTCGACGACCAAGCCCAAGAGCTACTTCGTCCGCGATCTCTTCCAGCAGGTGGTGTTCCCCGACGCGGCGGTGGCGGTGCGCAGCACGCGCGGCATGCGCCGGCAGCGCGCCATCCGCTGGCTGACGGCGACCGTGGCGCTGGCGATCTCGGCGGCGTTCCTGGCGCTGCCGATCTCGTCCTACCTCAAGAACACGAAGCTGGTGGACGACGGGCGGGCGTTCGTCGAGCACCTCTCGGAGCAGCGAGGCGACGCGGTCCTGTCGTCGCGCTCGCTGGAGCGGGCCGAGCCGATGGCCACCCGGCTGGCGACGCTGGCCATCAACGGGCCCGAGCTGTCGCGCGAGTTCGGCCTCTACCCCGGCGACGACCTGCTGGTGCCGCTGCGCGCGGCGGTCGAGCAGCTGCTGGTGGCGCCGCTGCTGCGGGTCGAGGCGGGCCGCCTGCAAGACTTCGCGCGCGGGCGCGGCGACGCCGACGAGGCGCAGGCGCAAAACGGGCTGGTGCTGGAGCTGCTGCTGACGCAGCCGAAGGCGGCCGACGAGCCGGCGCCGGAGAACGACCACTGGAAAGACAAGTGGGTCGACGTGTCGGGGCGCCAGGCCGGCGAGCTGTGGGTGCTGATGGCGGGCGAAGACGCCACCGCGCGCGCCCGCCACGCCGTCGAGAACGCCGTGCGGTTCTACGCCGCGCGCGCGGTGACGGTGAGTGATCTGCTGGAGCGCAAGACCGCCCTGGGCCAGGTGATCTCGCGCGCGCGGACCGCGCTGGTCGGCTCGCACGAGGGCGACCCGCTGGCCGACGTGCTGCGCGACCCGGCGCTGCCGCGCGACATTCACCTGGTCGACGTGCTGGGCGGCGCCGTGACGGTGTTCCAGGCGCCGCCCGCGACGGGCGGGACGCGCGGCGGACCGATCGTGCCAGGCGCCTTCACGCAGGCGGGCTGGAAGATCGTGCGCGAGCGGATCTCGCGGCTGACCGCCGACCACAGCCACGACGAGAACGCCTGGGTGCTGGCGGCGCCCAAGGTGCGCGAGGGGGCCGACGCCACGACCCTGCGAACGGAGTATTTCCGCCGCTACGTCGACGCCTGGAAGGCCTTCCTGCTGTCGCTGGCGATCCGCGAGCCGACCAGCGTCGACGACGCGCGCGCCCTGATGAAGATGCTGGTCACCGCCAAGCCGCTGGACGCGGTCTGGAAGAACGCCGGGCGGCAGCTGATCTTCAAGGACGAGCTGACGGGGTTGCTCGCGGCGGGCAAGGCCGCGTTGAACGACAAGCTGGACGACGCGAAGAAGGGCCTGCCGGCCGGGGTCGACATCGGCGGCATCGGCGGCGACGCCGCGGGCGCGCGGCGCGACGAGCTGACGAGCCCGGAGGACGTCGGGCGCGAGTTCTCCAGCTTCCTGAACTTCGGCCTGACCAAGCCGACCGGCATCGACAGCTACGACCAGATCCTCAGCGAGGTTGCGGCCACGCTGGGCGACTCGGGCACGCCCGACGCGGCGGCGTTCACGACGGCGCTGAAGGGCGCGCGGCTGAAGCTGCAGACGCTGGTCAGCACGTACAACGACCACAACTGGGAGGCGGCGCTGCTGGACAAGATGCTGTCGCCGCCGCTTTCGGGGGCCGAGGTGGCGGTCACGGGCGCCACGGGCGACTCCGCCAACCGCAAGTGGTGCGAGAACGTCGTGGTGGTGTTCGACCAGCTGCTGGCGGGGCGATACCCGTTCGCCGGCAAGCGGGGCGCGCGCGAGGTGCCCGTCGCCGACATCGACAAGATCTTCCAGCCCAAGGGCGGCGCGCTCTGGCAGTACTTCTCGACGGCGCTGCAGGCGGACTTCGATCACCCGGCGGGGACGACGATCTTCCAGCTGAAGGACCAGACCACGGTGAAGTACAAGGCCAGTCTGCCCGCCTTTCTCAAGCGCGCGCAGGAGCTGACGGACCTGCTGTACGGCAAGGACGGCAGCCGGCTGGGCATCACGGTCGGGATGCGCATCCGCGCATCGGCGCCCTACACCAAGCTGACGTTCGAGAGCGGCGGCCGCAAGCTGACCTACTTCAACGCGCGGGAGCGGTGGGAAGAGTTCCCCTGGCCCGGGCGCGGCGCCGTCTTCCACACGTTCCTGGGCGCGAACGAGGGGCAGTACGGGTTCATCGACGGCGAGTGGGGGCTGTTCCACCTGCTGGACGAAGCCAAGCTGACGGTCTCGTCGGACGGCGAGGAGTATCTGTCGGCCGTCTGGTCGCCGGCCAGCGGCGCGCCGTCGATTCGCGCCGACGTGAAGCCGGCCGCGCTGCTGCACGCCTTCCGCGGGATCGAGATCCCGCGCGGCATCGTGGCCGGCAGCTCGGGGTGCGGGCGATGAGCGGCGCCGGCCTTTACGGCAAGGTGGCGACGCAGCCGGATTTCTTGCGCGCGGGCGCGGGGAGCTTCTCGCAGGCGGGGCTCGACCGCTGGTTTCAGGACGGCATGGAGCTGCTGCGGACGGAACGGACCCAGCTGCCGTCGACGCCGACGGCGTTCCTGCTGGCGCCGCCCGACGCGGCGCTGGCGTTCGTCGGCGTGTTCGCTCCCAGCGCCGACGCGGCCGGCCGAACGTTCCCCCTGGTCGTGTTCAGCGAGGTCGACGCCGCCGGCCTCCCGGACATGCTGCCGTCGCTGCCCGCGGCGGCCGCGCCGTTCCTGAACGACGCCGTCATGCTGACGATCGCGGCCGCCAGCGCGGACGGGCCCACGCTGGCCGCGCAGGCCCAGGCGATGAAGCCGGCGTCGCTGGCGGCGGGCGCGGGCGCGGAGGCGTGGCGGCACCAGCCGCGCGCCGCCGTGCTGGATGCGCTGGGCGGCTCGCCGGCGGCGCT
>CAZPUH010000177.1:0-1469 GCA_964589215.1 uncultured Myxococcales bacterium
GCTGCTGGAGACGTCCGGGCACATGGCCCACTACAAGGACAACCTCTTCGGCGGAATGGAGCTGGACGGCCAGCGCTACCTCGTCAAGCCGATGAACTGCCCGTTCCACATCGCGATCTACCGGTCGCAGATGCGGTCGTATCGGGATCTGCCGCTGCGCTACTCCGAGCTCGGCACCGTCTATCGATACGAACGTTCGGGCGTCCTGCACGGGCTCCTGCGCGTGCGCGGCCTGACGATGGACGACGGCCATCTGTTCGTCCGCGAGGACCAGATCGCCGCCGAGATCGAGGACTGCCTCACCTTCGCCCTGCAGATGCTCGGGATGTTCGGGTTCGAGAAATTCGACCTTTACCTGGCGACCCGGCCAGACAGCTTCATGGGCGACCCGGCCGTGTGGGACCGCGCCGAGGCCAGCCTGCGGGGCATCCTCGAGCGCACGGGGCGCCCCTTCGAGATCGACGCGGGCGGCGGAGCGTTCTACGGCCCCAAGATCGACCTGAAGATCAAAGACGCGTTGGGGCGCGAGTGGCAGTGCTCGACGTTCCAGCTCGACTTCCAGCTGCCCGAGCGGTTCGCGCTGGAGTACGTCGCGCAGGACGGCACGCGCCAGCAGCCGATCATGATTCACCGGGCGCTGCTCGGGTCGATGGAGCGTTTCATCGCGGTGCTGATCGAGCACTTCGCCGGCGCCTTCCCGCTGTGGCTGGCCCCCGTGCAGGCGCGGGTCCTGGCCGTCAGCGAGAAAGCCGCCGACTATGCGGCCGAGGTCAAGGCGCGGCTGGCGGCCGAAGGGCTGCGCGTCGAGGCGGACGTGTCGGCGGACAAGCTGGGCGCGAAGATTCGGCGCGCTCAGATGGAAAAGATTCCTTACATGGTCGTGGTGGGGGAGAAGGACATGGCGGCGCGTGTAGTCTCTCCTCGCACCCGCGAGGGGACGCAACAACCGGCTACGCCGATCGATGATTTCGCCAGGCGGCTGGCCTCTGAAGCTAAAATTCCAAATCTCGGGGAGCCCTCGACGGGGTCCCCGGCATTAAAATGAATGCTCATTCCGCCGCCAACCTGACTTAGTCACCTCGAACCCGGAGAAAGATCATCCCAAGGCCATTCAATCAAGCTCCCCCAAGCGCCACGGACAATTACCGCGTCGGACGCCGCATCCGAGTGCCTGAGGTCCGCGTCATCGGCGCCGACGGCGCGCAGGTCGGCGTCATCCCGACTCAGGAAGCGCTCAAGCTGGCGGAGGACGCCGGGCTCGAGCTGGTCGAAGTCAATCCGCGGGCCGTTCCCCCGGTCTGCAAGATTATGGACTTCGGGAAGTTCAAGTACGAGACGTCGAAGAAGGAAAAGGCTTCGCGGAAGCACCAATCGACGATCGTGCTGAAGGAGATCAAGCTCCGCCCGAAGACCGACGAGCACGACTTCGATTTCAAGGTGAAGCACATCCGCCGGTTCCTGGCGGAGGG
>CAZPUH010000178.1:0-2501 GCA_964589215.1 uncultured Myxococcales bacterium
TTCGAGACGGCGATCCCGACCGATCTGCTGCCGCCGCTGCCCGAATTCGAGATTCCGCCGCCGCCCGAGGGCGCCGACAGCTTCGACGAGGCGGTGTGGCTGGCCGCCGACGAGGTCGCGGCGGAGGCGCTGGCGGGCGAGGTCGTGATCGATCCGGCCGACGACTGGGCGGCAGCGCCGCCGGCCGAGGCCGCGGCGGCCGACGAGGCGCCGCCCAGCACCGACGGCGTGTTGCCGCCCGACGGCGACAACGTCGAGGCGCGCTGGATCGCCGCGCGCGACGCGAACATCCGGCCGTACCTGCACTGGCGGCCCGCGCCGCCGGTGGCGCTGCCGGTCCTGACGGTTCGCCCGAACGGCAACGGCCAGCCGCAGCGGCCGCCGCACGGCCACCACCAGCAGCAGCACGCCGGCCATCACGGCCAGCCGCGCAACGGGCGCCCCGGCTTCAACGGCAAGGGCCCGTACAACGGCGGCGGCGGCGGGGGTGGCGGCGGACGCCGGCGTCGTGGCCGCGACCGCGACCAGCGGCGTGGCGGCGGCGAGTTCAACCGCAACCGCGACCGCGGCCCCCGCTTGCCCGGCTTCTACAACCCCGGCGGCGACTAGGCGGAGCCGGTCAGGCGGGCTGGGTCTTCAGCCACTCGACGAAGCGGGCGATGCCTGCTTCCATCGAGATCTTGGGGGCGTAGCCGAGCTCCTTCTGCGACAGCGTCAGGTCGGCGAGCGTGCGCTTCATGTCGCCCGGCTGTTCGACGCCGTAGGTGACCACCGGCTTGGTGCCCAGCGCGGCGCCCAGCAGCTCGACCAGCTTGGCGAGCGGCACCGGGCGCGAACCGCCCAGGTTGTAGATGCGGAACGCCGGCTCGGGCGCCGGCTGGTCGACGGCGGCCACCACGCAGTCGAGGATGTCGTCGATGAACGTGTAGTCGCGGCTGGTCGTCCCGTCGCCGTAGAGCTCGATCGGCTGCCCGGCCGCGATCCGGCGAGCGAACTTGTGGATGGCGAGGTCGGGACGCTGGCGCGGGCCGAAGACGGTGAAGAACCGGAGGCAGGTCACGTCCAGCGAATACAGGTGATGCGCCGTGAACAGCAGCAGCTCGCCGCTGCGCTTCGTCGAAGCGTAAGGCGACACCGGCTTCAGACAGGGGTCCGACTCCTTGAACGGCGGCTGGCTGTCGAGGCCGTAGACCGACGACGACGACGCGAAGACCAGCCGGCGCGCGCCCGCGGCGCGAACCGCGTCGACGACGCGCTGGGTGCCGGTCACGTTGACGTCGGCGTAGCGCGCCGGATCCATCAGCGACGGGCGGACGCCGGCCAGCGCGGCGAGGTGCACGACCACCTCGGGCTCGGCGCGCTGGAAAGCCGCCGCCAGCACGGCCGGGTCGCGCAGGTCGCCCTCGACCATCGTGAACCGCGGATCGGCCCGCAGGCGGGTCAGGTTCCGCTCTTTGACCTCGCGCGGGTAGAAGGGATCGAAGCTGTCGAGGCCCAGGACCCGATCGCCGCGCGCGCACAGGCGCTCGCAGAGGTGGGATCCAATGAATCCGGCGGCGCCGGTGACGAGTACGCGCATGGGGGCGATCGGCCGCGCCGACCGTCGCTATGGTACCCGATCCCGGTTGCGGCTGATCATCGCGCGGGCAGCCGCAGGTGGAGAAAGAATTCCACATTGCCCTTGCCCCCGGTGATGGGCGACACCGCGTCCGCCAGCGCCGTGTAGCCGGCCGCGACCGCGGCTGCGCGGACCTCGGTCAGGGCGCGGGCGCGGGCCGCCTCGTCGCGGACGATGCCGCCCTTGCCCACGTCGGCGCGGCCCACCTCGAACTGCGGCTTCACGAGGGCGATCAGCGGCGCGCCCGGCTTGGCGAAAGGCAACAGCACCGGCAGAACCAGCCGCAGCGAGATGAACGAGACATCGATGACGATCAGGTCGACGGGCTCGGGCAAGAGGTCGGGCGGCGCCAGGCGAATGTTCACCCGGTCGAGAACGCGGACCCGCGGGTCGGAAGCGATCTTCCAGTCGAGCTGCCCCTGCCCCACGTCGACGCAGGTGACGCGGGCCGCCCCGCGCTGCAGCAGGCAGTCGGTGAAACCGCCGGTCGACGCCCCGACGTCGAGGGCAGTGAGGCCGCGCGGGTCGACCCCGAAGACGTCCAGCGCGTGCGCCAGCTTCAGCCCGCCGCGGGAGACGTAGGGCATGGGTGCCGAGCGCAGCCTCAGGTCGGCCCCGGCGTCGACCAGGTCCCCCGCCTTCTCGACGGGCCGGTCCCCCACCAGGACCTCCCCGGCCAGGATGAGCGCCCGCGCCCGCTCACGCGAGGGGGCCAGCCCCTGGTCGACCAGGGCCAGGTCCACCCGAACCCGCCGCGGTCGCGCCTGCATGCGAGAGATGATAGCCGAGGTTGCAAACCGGCCGTCGCTGCGTAGAATGGCGCCCGCGTTCGACCCCCAGGTCGACCGCCTTGGGGCTGTAGCTCAGCTGGGAGAGCGCCTGA
>CAZPUH010000179.1:0-5549 GCA_964589215.1 uncultured Myxococcales bacterium
CTCCACGCGGCCATCCTTGGCCCCGCGGATTGTCCCGGTAAAGTTGCGCCGCCCCTCGACACCCTCGGCGAGCCGAATACGTGCGCTCTCTCCCGCAAACCGCGCAAAGTCCCGCTCTCGCCTCAGGGGCCGGTCAAGCCCAGGCGAGCTCACTTCCAACTGGTATGCCTGCGAGATCTTGTCGGCGACGTCCAGCGCCGCCGAGACATCTCGGCTGACACGCTCGCAGTCGTCCACGCTGATCCCCCCCGCCCCGGTCGCTCCCGGACGGTCAATGAAGAGCCGCAGCACCATGCCCCTTTGCTCGCGACCGTACTGGACTTCGATGAGATCGAAGCCAGCATCGCGGACGTAGGGCTCGGCCAGCAGCCACAAGTCTTGAAGGTCCTTTCGCATCGGGGGTTTGGGGGTTTTTGGTGGGGAAAATAAAAAGGGCGGGCACGCGGCCCACCCTTTTACGGAGGCAACGCAGTCTTCGAGGCCGCGTTTTATAACATGGCCGCATGGGGGGTGCAAGACGCGGCAGTGCACCTAAACGCGAATATTTTCGCGGTGTTTTCCCGGATTGTTTCCGGGTTGCCATCCCAGCCGCACCCCCGTCGTCTGCTCGTTTGATGTCCTGTTTTGGGTCTGGACGGCGAGGGGTCGGCTGTTAGGCTGGGCACATGTCGGACCTGGTCGTCGCCGCGGTGCAGATGAGCTCGACGGACGATGTCGCCAACAACCTGCGGCGCGCCGGCGAGCTGGTGCGCCAGGCGGCTGGCGCGGGCGCCACGCTGATCGGCCTGCCGGAGAACTTCGCGTATCTCGGCAACGACAACGACCACCGGCTGGCGCTGGCGGAGGCGGTCCCGGCGCCCGGGGTGGCAGGTCCGACGGCGGGGCCGATCCTGACCGCCATGCAGGAGCTGGCGCGGGGCACGGGGGCCTGGCTGCTGCTGGGCGGCTTCCCGGAGCGCGGGGACGGCAAGCGCATCCGCAACACCGGCATCCTGGTGGATCCGCAGGGCGCGGTGGCCGCCGTCTACCGAAAGATTCACCTGTTCGATGTGGACGTGCCGGGCGGGCGCCGCTTCCGCGAGTCGGAGTCGATCGAGGCGGGCGGCGACGTGGTCGTCGCCGAGACCCCCTGGGGCGGCCTGGGCCTGAGCATCTGCTACGACTTGCGGTTCCCGGAGCTGTACCGGACGCTGGCTCTGCGCGGGGCGCGCGTGATCGCGGTCCCCTCGGCGTTCACGCTGCAGACCGGCAAGGACCACTGGCACGTGCTGCTGCGCGCCCGCGCGATCGAGAACCAGGTCTTCGTGATCGCCCCGGCCCAGTTCGGCGCGCACGGCCCCAACCGGGCCAGCTACGGCCACGCGCTGGTCGTCGACCCCTGGGGCGCCGTGATCGCGGAGTGCGGCGACCACGAGGGGTTCGCGCTGGGGCGGCTGAACTTCGCGTACCAGGACCAGGTCCGCGCCGCGCTGCCGTGCCTGTCGCACCGGCGGCTCGACTTCCCGACGCCGACCCGCTGACTCTACGTCTGCTTCGGAGGGAACAGCAGCGACAGCAGCGCCGCCGCGCCGATGAGGCCGGTCACGACCAGCAGAGACACGACGTCGGAGATGTGGACCTTGTCGCCGATCAGCATCTTCGCGCCCACGAACGCCAGCACCAGCGCCAGCGCCGGCTTCAGGTACGCGAGCCGGCGGACCAGGCGGGCCACCAGGAAGCAGAGCGCTCGCAACCCCAGCACCGCGAAGATGTTCGACGTGTAGACGATGAACACGTCGCGCGTGACGCCGAAGACCGCGGGGATCGAGTCGACCGCGAAGACGACGTCGCTGGCCTCGATGACGACCAGCACCATCAACAGCGGCGTCGCGTACAGCAATCCGCCGCGCCGCGCGAAAAAATGCGGGCCGTCGTAATCGGGCGTGGTGCGGACGAATCGCCGGAACAGGCGGAGGACGGGGTTTCCTTCGGGCTGCACCTCGTCGCCGTCGCCGAACAGCAGGCGGCCGCCCGTCAGCACCAGGAACGCCCCGAAGATGTAGGTGACCCAGTGGAAGGCCGCCAGCAGCGCGGCGCCGACCGCGATGAAGGCGCCGCGCGTGATCAGCGCGCCCAGGATCCCCCAGAACAGCACGCGGTGCTGCAGGTTCTCCGGGACGGCGAAGTACGAGAACGCGGCGAGAAAAACGAAGAGGTTGTCGACGGACAGCGCCTTTTCGATCAGCCAGGCCTGAAAGAACTCGAGGCCCCGGTCCGCCCCCCAGTGCAGGTAGATACCCAGGTTGAACGCCAGCGAGAGGCCGATCCAGACCAGCGACCACACGGCCGCCTCGCGCCCGCGGACGACATGCGCCTTGCGGTGAAAGACGCCCAGATCCAGCGCCAGCATCCCGATGACCAGGACGCCGAAAATCACCCACGCGAGGGGCCCGCCGGATGCATGCATCTCAGGGGCGCTTCGGCTGCGCGGGGCGAACTTCGATGTGCTGGAACGTTCCCGTTTGCGGCTCCTGGGATCGGTGAGCGGGCACGGGCGGCGCGAACGCTTCGAACATGTGGCTCAGCGATGTGCCGCCACTGCGCTTGAGCGCGATGATGGCGACTATCACCGCGACCAGCAGCAGCGCCAGCCGCAAGTTCTTTCGCGGCACCAGCTGCCAGTAGCTCCGCTCGCGCGGGTTGAGGCGCGCACGAAACGCGTTGCGGACACCGGGAGGCCGGGGCGCAGGACGGGCGGACTCGGCGCTTTCCGCGCGGGTCCCGGGGGCGGGCTCGGACGGGGGTGAGGACACGGAAGAGGGAATCTTAGTCGGCGTTCGGCCGGCGGGCGAGTTTGGTGACCCGCAGCCGCGCGCGGCGTGTCCCGCGGAAGGTGTCCAGCTCGGCGGTGGCCAGCACATCCAGGACCGCGCCGGCCCCCGGGTCCGCATCGCCTTGCCCGAAGGCGATCGCCTCGCTGATGGCCCCGCCGTGGTCCAGCGTGAGCTGCAGGTGTCCCTTCCCGACGACGCGGGTCGTGCGCGCGACGACGCCCCGCAGCGCGAACACCGGCTCCCGGTTGGCGGCGCCGAAGGGACCGAGCCGCGCGAGCTCTTCCGCGAACGCCAGGTCCAGGTCGGAAAGGGCCACCTCCGCATCGACCTCGACGGCGGCGGCGCCGGCGCGACCGGCCGCCTGGCGGGCGGCCTCGGCGGCGAAAGCCGCGCGGAACGCTTCCAGCCGTTCGCGCGTGATGCTGAGGCCGGCGGCCCCCGCGTGGCCGCCAAACCGGGTGAGGTGGTCGCGACAGGCGCCCAGCGCGTCGAACAAGTTGACCCCGGCCACCGTGCGCGCCGAGCCCCGCCCTTCGCCGTCCTTGAATCCGATCGCGATCGACGGCCGCGCGAAGCCGTCGACCAGGCGCGCGGCGATGATCCCGACGACGCCGTGGTGCCAGCCCTCGGCGCCGACCACGATCGCCGGCGCGTCGGCCTGCTCCGCGGCCTGGGCGCGCGCCTCGACCCAGACCAGCTCCTGAATGCGCTGGCGCTCCGTGTTCTGCTCCTCGATGGCCGTGGCCAGCCGCTCCGCGTCGGCGGCCGGCGCCAGCAGAAGATCCAGCGCCAGCTGCGCCTCGCCCAGGCGCCCCGCCGCGTTCAGGCGCGGCGTCAGGCGAAACGCCGCCTGATGCGCCGTGATCGGACCGTCCGTCAGCTCGGCGCGAGTGGCCAGCGCCGCCAGCCCGGGCCGCTTGCGCGCCGAAAGCACCTTCAGCCCTGCCGCGACCAAGATCCGGTTCTCGTCGGTCAGCGGAACCAGGTCCGCGATCGTCCCCAGCGCGACCAGGTCCAGCAGCTCGCGCGGGTCGAACGTGGCGCCGAGGCGCGTGCGCAGAGCCGCCGCCAGGTAGAACGCGACGCCGCACGACGCGAGCCCCTTGAACGGAAACGCGTCGTCGGGGCGGCGCGAGTTGATGAGCGCGTAGGCCGGCGTCTCGGCGGCCGGCAGCTCGTGATGGTCGATGACGATGACGTCGATGCCGCGCGCGCGCGCCGCGGCCAGCGCGTCGTGGTCGCTGGTCCCACAGTCGCCCGTCACCAGCACCCGGCACCCGTCGGCGGCGAACCGCGCGACGTCGTCTATCCCCACCCCGTACCCCGCGTGCCGGCTCGCCGCCCGCGGGATCACTTTCCCGCCCATGGCCCGAAACGCGCTGGCCAGCACCGCCGCGGTCGTGACCCCGTCGACGTCGTAATCTCCGAACACCCCGATCGTCTCGCCGCTGCCCAGCGCCGCCACCAGCCGCTCCAGCGCGCGCGGCAGATCCGGCATCCCCTCCGGCCGCCTCAGATCCGCCAGCCGCGGCTCCAAAAACTTCGCGACCGCCTCCGCCCCAATCCCCCGCCCCGCCAGCACCCGCGCCGTCAGCGGCCGAATCTTGGCCTCGACCGCCAGCGCCGCAACCCTCTCGTCATCGACAAACGGCGCGCGCCAAACAATCACCCGGCCACGCTATCACCGCCTCCTGTGGATAACTCACTGATCTACAAGCCTTTCGCTCCACCGAGCATCAGAGCGAGCATCGCGAGCGCGTCCAAGCCCCCCGAAGGCGCGGCTCCGCCGCGCCGGCCCCCAACTCAAACGGGGGGGGCCGGTGGGAGGGGCAGAGCCCCTCACACCTCCGGTTCGAGCTCGTCGCGGCGGCCGCGGCGGGCGTTGCGCCCCTGGGCCTGCTGCTTCTTCTGGCTGGCGAGGTACTTGTCGTTCAGCCAGATGAGGATCGGGCTGGCGATGAAGATCGACGAGTAGGTCCCCACGATGACGCCGACGTTCATCGCGAACGCGAAGTCACGGATGACGCCGACGCCGAAGACGTTCATGGCGAACGTGACGAAGAAGACCGTGGCGCTGGTCCAGATGGTGCGCGACAGCGTCTCGTTGATCGACTGGTTGACCACCCGATCGAACCGCCGGTCCCGCAGCCGCTGCGCGTTCTCGCGGATGCGGTCGAACACGACGATCGTGTCGTTCATCGAGTAGCCGATGATGGTCAGGACGGCCGCCACGGTCGTCAGCGAGAATTCCTTGTACGTGACCGCGAAGGCCCCGACGGTGATGACCGCGTCGTGCAACAGCGCGACGACCGTGCCCGGCCCGTACCGCAGGTCGAACCGGAACGCGATGTACACCATGATCAGCAGGATGGCGTAGATCAGCGAGCGCGCGCCGTCGTACTGCAGCTGCTTGCCGGCCTTGGCGCCGACCGACTCGACGGACGGGATGGCGGCGACCGCGCCCGCGCCCAGACGCGCGTCCAGCGCGTGGCGGATCTCGGTGTCGAGGCCGACCAGCGTGACCTCGTAGGTGTTCTCGTCGGCGCGGCCGAACGGCTGCACCTGGTTGGTGTTCACACCCAGCGCCTTCAGCGAGCTGGCCAGCGCAGTCGGCTCGACGGGTTTGTCGTAGCGCAGGTAGACCTTGTCCCCGCCTTCCGACCACTCGAACCGCTTCAGGGTCGCGTCACCTTCCTTGGCGAGCGACGCCTGGATCTGCTTGGCCTGCTGCTCGGA
>CAZPUH010000180.1:0-3746 GCA_964589215.1 uncultured Myxococcales bacterium
GCGCTGGATCGAGCAGTCGCGCTCGTACAGGTGAACCGCCCCGCCGTGCTCGTCGCCGAACACCTGGATCTCGATGTGGCGCGGGCGAACGATGGCCTTCTCCAGGTAGACGGCGTCGTCGCCGAAGGCGCCCTTGGCCTCCCGCCGGGCGCCGTCCAGCGCCGCCTCCAGCTTGTCCTCGCTGTCGACCAGCCGCATCCCGCGCCCGCCACCGCCGGCCGCCGCCTTCAGCATGACCGGGTAGCCGATGCGCGCCGCGGCGGCCTTGGCCTCGGCGGCGTTGGCGAACCCGCGCCCGTCCTTGCCGTTGTCGCCCGGCACGACCGGCACGCCGGCCGCCTGCATGCGCGCGCGCGCGGACGTCTTGCCGCCCATGGCGCGCATCGCCGACGGGGGCGGGCCGATGAACGTCACGCCCGCGGCGGCCACCGCCTCCGCGAACTCGGCGTTCTCGGACAGGAAGCCGTACCCCGGGTGAACGCCGTCGGCCCCCGACCTGCGGATGGCGTCGACCAGCTTGTCGATGACCAGGTAGCTCTCGCGCGCTGGCGCGGGTCCGATCGCGACCGCTTCGTCCGCCAGCCGCACGTGCGGCGCGGTCTTGTCGGCGTCGGAGTAGACGGCGACGGTGCGCAGGTCCATCTCGCGGCAGGCGCGGATCACGCGGCACGCGATCTCGCCCCGGTTGGCAATCAAGACTTTGGTGATCTTGCGGGCAGGCATGAACCTAGTATCCCGCAGGCTGGCTGGGGCTGCGCGGTTCGGCGGCCGCCTCGATGCCGTGCTCGGTGCGGACCAGCACGTTGGCGGTTCCGATGTGCGGCGCCTCCTGAACCTTGTGACCGCGCCGGGTCAGGTTGTCGATGACGTCGCGGACGATCTCGGGCTCCACCTTCAGCTCATCGGGGAACCACTGGTCGTGGATGCGCGGCGCCGACACGGCCGCCTGCGCGTCCAGCTTCCAGTCGACCACGTTGAGCAGCACCTGGGCGGTCGCCGAGATGATCGTGGGCCCGCCGGCGGCGCCCACGACGACGCGCACGCGCCCGTCGCCGTCGACGGCGATGGTCGGCGTCATCGACGACAGCGGCCGCTTGCCAGGCGCCACGGCGTTCTGCTCGTTGCCGATCAGCCCGAACGCGTTGGGCAGGCCCGGCGTCAGCGAGAAGTCGTCCATCTGGTCGTTCAGAAGCACGCCCGTCTTGCCGGCGACGACGTGCGAGCCGAACCCCAGGTTGACCGTGGTCGTCAGCGCCACCGCGTTGCCGTCGGCGTCGATCACCGACAGGTGCGTCGTGCCGCCGTCCCGGTGCTGCGCGGGGGGCGCGCCCAGCGTGCCGTACCCGTCGCGCGGCAGAACGGCGTCGCGCTTGATCCGGCGCGCCAGCTCGGTGTGGTACGTCGGGCTGGTCAGGTGGGGCACGTCGACCTTCACGAAGTCGGTGTCGCCCAGATAGCGGGCTCGGTCGGCGAACCCGTGCTTGAGCGCCTCCGCCAGGACGTGCAGGTACGCCGCCGAGCCGCGCCCGTCACGGCGCAGGTCCGCCTCCGTCGCGTAAATGTTCGACAGGATGCCCAGCGCCTCGATCAAGACGACGCCGCCCGACGACGGGGGCGGCATCGAGAACACGCGCAGACCGCGGTACGCCCCCTCCAGCGGCGCGCGCGGCGTCGCGGTGTAGTCGGCCAGGTCCTGCTCGGACAGCACGCCCCCGGCCGCGCGCACGGCCTTGACGATCTCCTGCGCGACCGGGCCTTTGTAGAACGCGTCCGCGCCGCCGGCCCGCAGCCGCGACAGCGTCCAGGCCAGGTCGGGGCGGCGGAACGTGTCCCCCTCGGCCAGCGGCTTCGTGGCGAACTGCTCGATGAACTGGGCGTTGCCGGCCGGCGCCTTGCGATCGATGGTGCCGAGATCGGCCGCCAGACGCCAGGACACCGGGAAACCGCGCTGCGCCAGGCGGTGCGCGCCCTCGACGCAGCGGCTGAACGGCAGCTTGCCCCAGCGCTTCACCATCTCGGCCAGCCCGCGCACCTCGCCGGGGACGGCGACGGCCAGCCCGCCGTGCTTCGACAGCTCGGGATCGATCTTGCCGTCCTTGAAGAACGCGGCAGGGGTGATCGCGGCCGGCGCGCGCTCGCGGAAGTCCAGCGCGAACGTCTGCTTCGACGCCGCCAGATAGACCAGCGCGAAGCCACCGCCGCCGATGCCGGACGCGTCCGGGTGAACGACGCCCAGCGCCAGCGCCGTCGCGCACGCGGCGTCGACGGCGTTGCCCCCTGCCTTCAGCAGCGCCACCCCGGCGGCGGAGGCCAGGGGGTGATCGGAGGCCACGGCGGCGTGCGGCGCCCGCAGCGGCGGCGGGGTCGCCGCCTGGGCCAGCGCGGCGACCGAAGCGACGGCGCCCAGCGCCAGTCCCACGGCCGCGAGCAGCCAGCCCGCGGCCCGAACCTCGGGGCGGGACAGGACCTTTCGCGAGGCTGTCTGGGGCGGCGTGATTTCCGATGAATATCAGGGATAATCAGCCCTTTGCAAAGCCCGAACGGACCTATAGTGTCGGCGGCGCCAACGGCAACAGCATGAGCGAGACCACCCCCAAAGAGCAGCGCGGACCCACCAACCTCCGCATCAAGTTCCGCAGCGCCAGCCTCGAGCAGTTCATCGAGCGCTACGCGGCGGACGTCAGCGTCGGTGGGATCTTCATCCGCACGCGCGAGCCGCTGGCGGTGGGGACGCAGCTGCGGCTCGAGCTGCAGCTGCAGGACGGCATGGCGCTGCTGTCCGGGGAAGGTACGGTCATCTGGATCCGGGAGAGCGATCCCGCCCGCCCGACGGTGCCGCCGGGCATGGCCGTCCGCTTCGACAAGGTCACGCCGGAGACGCAGCCGACGCTGGACCGGATCCTGGCCGAGAAGGCGCGCCTGGAAGCGGCCGGGGTCGTCCCGGCGCCGCCCGGCAGCGGCATGGCCGTCCGCCGACAATCGACCGTGCTGGCCCCGCTGGAGAGCTCCGGCCGGGTGGCGGAGGCGGCCTCCAGCGCGCCCACCGCCCGCGTGGAGGCGGGCGCGGGCACCTCCGCGGCGGGCGCGCCGGCCGCGACGAAGACCAGCTTCCTGGGGTCGCGGACCGCGGCGGCGCCGGGCACGCCGGCCGCACCCGGACCGTTCACTCGCGCGCGGCAGACCGGCACGCGCCCCGTCCCCGTGCCGTCGGCGCTGTTCGAGCCGCCGACCGCCGCCGACATCGACAAGGCGCTCTCGATCCTGGAAGAGGCGCCGGGACCGGCCCCGATGCCGCAGATGCCGTCGGTGCCGCGCTTCGTCCCGGAGGCCGAGGACATCTCGAACGACCCGACGCGCGGGGCGGACGCGGCCCTCGCGGCCGCGGACGCGGCCGCGACCGACGAGGTGGCGCTGCCCGACCCGCGCGGCGACAGCGCGCCCCTTGCGGCGGGACCGGGCGCCTCCGCGTCGGCCGCGGGCGAGGCCACGGTGCCACCGACCGAGAAGGCCGCCGTCACCGCGCCGGCCGCGCCGGACGTGAGCCGGCGTTTCCGCGCCGCGTCCCGCGCGTACCCGACGCTGAATCGCCGCAAAGGCACGGGCGTCGTCGTCGCGTTGATCATCCTCGTCGGCGCCGCCGGCGCCGCGATCTGGAAGCTGCGCCCGGGGTCGGCCGTGCCGCCCCGCCCCGTCACCACCTCGGCCGCCACGATCGAGCCCGCGGGTGCGCCGGCAGCCGCGCCCGC
>CAZPUH010000181.1:0-1008 GCA_964589215.1 uncultured Myxococcales bacterium
GACGTGGTAGTAGCCGCCGCTGTACCAGATGATGGGGTCCTCGGCCTTGCCGTTGTCGGTCCCCGCGATCGTCGGGTAGATGCTGGGCCCCGTCGCCTGGAACGTCCCCAGCAGCTTGTCGCTGGTCAGCACGAAGCCGGACGAGCCGATGGCCCAGTAGCGGTTGTCGCCGCCGATGATGATCTGCAGGTTCGACGTGACGTTCTGCGGGTTGTACCCGTTCCCGTTCCAGGCGATCGAGCCCTGATAGGTGAACGGACCGGCCAGCGTGGTGGACGTGAAGATCCAGCCCGGGACGATCGCGCTCTCGAGGACGGCGTACGTGCCGTCGAGCAGCGTCAGCCCTGTCGTGTTGTGTCCGCGCCCGTTCTGGTAGGTGTAGGTCAGTCCGACCTCTTTGTACGGGCCGAGCGCGTTCTTGCTGGTCGCGTGGACGGACACCGAATCGGACAGCCAACCGTCGATCCCGTCCTTGCTCGGCCACTTGCTGCAGAACAGGTGATAGGTGCCGTCGGGCCCCTTGATGATCTTGCCGTCCCAGTAGCGCCAGTTCGCGATGTCCTCGATCCCGTTGTCCGGATCGCGCGGACCGGAGGTTCCGATGCCCCAGCCGGACGTCGTGAGCGTGCCCGTGATGGGGATCGGCTGGAAGTAATCGATCATCGGCTTTGGCGCGGCCGCCGCGGCTGCGGAGGTCAGGGTCGCCGCCGCCACCGTCGTCGCGGAGACGACCAGCGCCGCCGCCGCGCGCCCTCGACGGGCGTGACGACAGCTCCGGGGACGCCGGCGACGGCCCACGAGCGCGGCGAGCACGAGCAACCCCGCGATCCCGCGGCCACGACGTCCCGGCCCGAGCTCGCACGAGCATCCGCTGGACGCCGAATCCGGTCGCGTCGCTCCCGCCTGGCCCGCGGCGCCGCCCGTGGCGACGCCGCCGGTTGCGCCTCGGCCCGCCGGACCGCCTGCGCCGCCACCAGCCCCGGCGCCGGCGATCCCTTGGCCACCGGC
>CAZPUH010000182.1:0-11008 GCA_964589215.1 uncultured Myxococcales bacterium
GGCCACGCGCTCGTCGGTGAACGCCACGGTGATGGGGCTGGGCCCCGGCTCCCAGTAGCGGCGCCCGTCCGCCGCAGCGACGGTCATGTCGCCCGCGAACTCGCCCTGGCAGCGGTGGACGACCGACAGAACGGGCGACGCGTCGCTGGCGGCCAGGAACCCGACACCACAGCCGTCGCCGGGGACGGGCGCCTGCGAGGTCAGCCGCACCTCGCGTTGCGCGAACACCCGCCCCGCCGCGGTCTGGACGTTACAGAGCAGGGCGCCGCGCGCCTCCCCCGTCGCCATCAACGCCCGCGCCAGCTCGATCATGTAGATGAACGAGACGCAGCCGGCGTTGTGGAGATCAATCACCCAGCGCGGCCGCGCGCCCAGCCGGTAGGCCACCTCGGCCCCGCAGCCGGTGAACGGCTGGTCGGGCAGGGTGACGTTCGTGAACAGGATGTCGATGTCGCGCGGGGCGTTGAGGCCCAGACGATCGACGAGGCGGGTCGCCGCGCGCTGGATCATGTCCGCGGCCGTGTCGTGGGGCCCGACGTGGCGACGGGTGGTGGGCGCCCGGAACATGCCGCGGCGGGCGGCAGCGCCCGGCGCGAAGAAGTCGTTGCCGACGACGTTCGGGGGCAGATCGCTGGCGACGCCCAGCAAGCTGACGGTGCTCATGCGCCCTCCCTCGGGCGCGCGACGCCCGCGTCCGGCGCGTCGGTGACGTAGGGACCGACGGGCAACCCCGCGCGGTGGCGATGCTCGAGGATCGCCTTCAGGTTCGCCAGCTCCAGGCTGTGTCCGGCGTAGAACAGCGGCCACCAGTCGCCGACCCATTCGCGTTTGGGATCGCGGCAGAGCTCGGGGAACGGGTTGCGGTCGTAGTAGGGATGGCGCCCGTTGGTCCAGATCACCACCGACCCGGGCCGCTTGAGGACGGTCTCCGCCGGCACGATCCGGTTCCAGTAGACCATCCACAGCTCGGCGCCCTGGTCCCACGCGCAGTGATAGTCGACGGTGCCGGCGGCGGCGCACGCTTCGGTGCGGCAATAGATGGGCGTGCCGCCGGCGTCCACGCCCTGCAACACGCCAGGCGTGTCCGTCGGATGCAGCGCGCGGACGCTGTAGGTCCATTCGATGAGGCTCAGCGGGTTGGCCATGTAGGCGAACACCGTCTCGGGCGGGCAGTCGATGTGGGCGTGGACGGTGCAGAATTGCCCGTAGACCTGGTCGTGCGGGTACACGGCGTGGGTCATCTCGGTGACCAGCTCGCCCAGCGCCTCGCGATCGAACTGCTCGCAGCGGACCAGCCCGGGGATGGCGGTCAGCCTCTCCGGGTCCGCGATCTTCACGGGTTCCCCCGCGCGGGCTGAGCGAAGGCGGCAAAGGGAGGGACATCCACGGCGTCCAGCTCGACGGCTATGACGGCAGGCCCCTGCAGGGCGCGGACGCGCGCGAGCGCGCCTTCCACCTGTTCCAGCGTCGTGCAGTCCCAGGCCGGCAGGCCCGGGAACATCGCGGCCAGCCCGGCACCGAGGTGGGCCGGGCGAAAGCGGTTGTAGCCGGACTCGGCGCCCAGCAGCAGCCGCTCGCGCACCAGGCACATGCCGTGCGCGCGGTTGTTGAGGACGACGTAGGTGATCGGCAGGTCGTGCTCCAGCGCCGTGTGGACGTCGAGCCCCTGCATGAAGAACGCGCCGTCGCCGGCCAGCACCGTGCAGCGACGCCCGGTCGCGCACGCCGCTCCGACGGCCGCGCCGAACGTCCAGCCCATGCCCGCCATCCCCATGGCCAGGAGCCAGCGCCCGCCGGGGGGCACGGCGACGTGATGGACGGTCTCCGCGCCCGTGTTGCCGGCGTCCGCCAGCACGACGCCGCCCGCTGGCAGCGCGCGCGACACCATCCGCGCGACCGTCGCCGCGGTCAGCCGTTCGCCGGCGGTGGATGTGGGGGACGGGGCGGAAGTCGCGGTCCGCGCTTGCCGGTCGCGATGCGCGGGCGGCAGGGCCGCGGCCAACCGCCGCAGGTTGCTGCGCAGGTCGCCCTGCCAGTGGACGCAGCCCGCGGGCGCCACGAACGGCGGCTCGCGCGTCAGCGCCACCATCGGCTTTTCGCGCAGGATCTGCTCCAGCCCCATGCGCGCCAGCAGCGGCAGGCGCGTCCCGACGACCAGGCACACCGAGGCGGCGGCCAGCTTGGCGGCGACCGCCGGGTGCCCCATCGCCCCCACCACGCCGGCGAAGCGGGGGTCGCCGTTGTCGAACGCATCGCGCCCGTCGGGCGTCACACACACCGTGGCGTCGAGTCGGGCGACCAGCGCCGCCAGGTCGTCGGCCGCGCCGGCGCGCGCGACCTCGTCGCCCGCGATCACCAGCACCGGCGCGCGATCCAGCAGCTGCACGGCGCCGGCGAGAGCTTCGTCGTCGGCGGGAGGCGCGCGGACCGGCTCCGCGAGCTCACCCGGCGCAGCGGCGAGCGGCGCCGTCTGCAGATCCTTGGCCAGCAACAGGACCGCCGGGCCCGGCTGCGGCCCCCTGGCGGCAGCGATGGCGCCGGCAAGCGCGGCGGGTAGCTCGCCGGCGCTTGCAGGGCGCGCGCAGAACACCGACACGGCCGCGAACACCGCCGCCGCGTCGACGGCCCCGCCACGCCCGCTGGTGTCCTGAAAGGCGCCGCGCCCCTGAAGGTTCGTGGGCGGCTCGCCGACCAGGGCCAGCGCGGGAACGCCGGACGCTCGCGCCTCGGCCAGCCCGTGCACCAGGTTCATCGCGCCCCCGCCCGAGGTGGCCATGACCACGCCCAGCCCGCCCGTCAGCCGCGCGTACGCGTCGGCTGCCGTGACCGCCGCGTGCTCGTGCTTCCCCAGCACGGCGCGCAGCTCGGGCCTTCGCCGCTGCACCGCCGCGAACAGATCTTCGATGTTCGCGCCGCCGACCCCGAAGACGTGTCGGACCCCGCAGTGGACCAGCTGACCCGCGATGTGGTCGACGACCCGATCGGCCATGGGGATCGAAGTAGCAACCAAGGTGCCAGCGCCGCGCCGTCGCCGACGGCCACGACAGCGCAAAGCCTGCGCCGGGACGGATCCGGCGCGCAGGAGGTGCGTGCCTACTGGTCGGGTGATTCCGCCCGCTTGGCGTCGAGGATGCGCTGCATCTCCGAGCGCCGCGTCCAGCGCCGTTCGCGCGCGTGGGCGAGCACGAGCAACGGCGGCTGAAGCAGCCGGGGCAAAACCGCCAGGATCAGCGCGCCCCCGATGACGACGATCGCCAGCGGCTTCTGCGTATCGGCGCCGATGCCGTGCGAGAGAGCGGCAGGGGTCAGGCCCAGCATCGCCACGAAGGTCGTCATCAGGACCGGGCGCAGCCGGCGCTCGGCCGCGATGCGGGCACCCTCTTCGAGGCCGTGCCCTTCGTCCCACATCCGCTGCGCGTAGGTGACGACGATGAGGGCGTCCTGCACGGCGATGCCGAAGATCGAAATGAATCCCATCGCCGCGGAGATCGAAAAGTTCGTGCGCGTGATGAGCAACGCCAGGATCCCGCCGCAGCAAGCGACCGGGATCCCGCCCAGGACGATCAGCATGTCCTTCCAGTTCTTGACAGACGAATAGACCAGCATCGCGATGACCAGCAGCGTGATCGGGATGATGAGCGCGAGGCGCCCGGTCGCCTCGTTCAGCTGGTTGATCTCGCCGGCCCATTCGAGGTGGGTGTCGTAGGGCAGCTTCACCTCCGCGGCGATCTTCCGCTGCGCTTCGGCGATGGTGGAGGCGAGATCGCGGCCCCGCACGGAGAACTTCACGGGGGCGTAGCGCCGGTTGTCCTCGCGATAGATCAGCGCGGGCCCTTCTTCTTCCTCGATTTGCGCCAGCTGTCCCAGCGGAACCTGCGACCCGTCGGGCGTCGCGACCAGGATCGCGCGAATCGTCCGCAGGTCTTTGCGATAGGCGGGCGCCCAGCGCACGGTCAGGTCGAAGCGGCGCTCGCCCTCGTACACCTGGGTGACCGCCTGGCCGCCGATGGCCGCCTGGATGACGGCGTCGACGTCGCCCACGTTCAGCCCGTAGCGGCCGCATTGCTCGCGGTCGGGCGTGATCCGGACGTTGGGCTGGCCCAGCGACGGGAAGAGCCCCAGGTCCTCGACGCCCTTGATCGTCGCCATCACGTCCACGATCTCGTTGGCCTTCCGCTCGTTGACGGCCAGATCGGGGCCCACCACCTTGACGGTGTTCTCGCCCTTGACGCCGGACATCGCCTCTTCGACGTTGTCCGAGATCATCTGCGAGAAGTTGAAGATGACGCCGGGGAACGCCTCCTGCAGCGCGCGGGAGAGCTCCGCCGTCATCGACTGCTTGGTGACGCCGCGCCGCCACTCGCTCTGCGGGCGCAGCGGCGCGAATAGCTCGATGTTGTAGAAGCCGGACACGTCCGTGCCGTCGTCGGGGCGGCCAAGCTGCGACACGACGCTGGTGATCTCCGGGTGAGCCCGGTGGTCCATGTCGCAGTGGATGACCGGCCCCGGCGGAAGCGCCTGCGCCTCGTTGGCGCTGCCCGCGCCGTCGGGCGGCGCGGCGGCGGTATCGGCGCCGGCGGGGCAGCCCAGGATGACGGCGCGCATGCGGCCCACGTACTTGGACGACTGCTCGAGAGAGATGGACATCGGCAGCGTCGCGCGGATCCAGAAGTTCCCCTCCTCGAGCTTGGGCATGAACTCGCGGCCCAGCGTTCCGGACAGCGCGAGCACCGCGACGACGAAGACGGCGCCGATCGTGACCGCCGCCTTCTTTCGCCGCAGCGAGAACGCGAAGAGCGGCAGATACAGGTGCTTGAGGCCGCGCATCAGGAAGTTGTCAGGCTCGTGCTCGTGCTCGTCGCTGGCCGTGATCGAGAGCCCCCGCTCCGCCAGGACGGGCGTCAGCGTCAAAGCCAGCAGGATGGCGCCCCCGATGGCGAACGCGTACGTGTGCGCCATCGGCGAGAAGATCACGCCGGACACGCCGGTGAGCGTGAAGAGCGGAATGAACGCGACGCCGATGACGAGGGTCGAGGAGAACATGGGCGGCCCCACCTCCGACGCGGCCAGCAGGATGCGCTCGATCTTGTTGCGCTTCCCCGGCACCGACAGGTGCCGGAAGATGTTCTCCATCATGATGACCGTCGAATCGACCACGATGCCGAAGTCGACGGCGCCGAGCGAGATCAGGTTCGCCGGGGTGCCGGTCGCCACCATGCCGATGAAGGCGAGCATCAGCGCCAGCGGGATGTTGACGGCCGTGATGAGCGCCGCGCGCCCGTGTCCGAGGAAGAAGGAGAGCACGATCGCCACCAGCAGCATCCCGACGATCAGGTTCTCGATGACGGTGTGGGTGGTCAGCTCGACCAGGTTCGCGCGGTCGTAGTACGGCTCGACGCGCATCCCCGGCGGCAGCACGTGTTGCTGCGTGATCTCGTCGAGCTTGGCGTGGACGTTCGCCAGCGTCTTCAGGGAGTCGCCGCCGTACCGCATGAGGACGGTGCCCTGGACGACGTCGGGCTCCAGGTCCTTGCCGACGATGCCCAGCCGCGGCGCGTGGCCGATCGACACCTCGGCGACGTCGCGGACGCGGATGGGCGTGCCTTTCTGTTCGGCGACGACGACCTGCCGGATGTCGTTCAGCGAGTGGATGAGCCCGATGCCGCGGACGTTGAACGACTGCTCGCCCAGCGTCAGCCGCTGGCCGCCGACGTTCTGGTTCGCGTTCGACAGCGCCGCCGTGAGCTGGCTCAGTGTGACGTTGTGGCCGCGCAGCCGAAACGGGTCGACCTCGACGTGATACTCCTTCGTGTAACCGCCGAACCCGACGACGTCGATGACGCCGGGCGCCTGGCGGAACTGTCGCTCGAGGGTCCAGTCCTCAGCCGTCTTGAGGGCGGTCAGCGAGTAGCCCTCGCCGCGGACCACGTATCGGTAGACCTCGCCGATGGCGCTCCAGGGCGACAGCTGCGGCGTCACGCCCGGCGGCAGCGTCACGAAGTTCAGGCGATTGAGCACCCGCTGCTGCGCCAGGTGGTAGTCGACGTTCCAGGTGAAGTAGCACTTCACGTCCGACAGGCCGAACAGCGACTGCGACCGGATGTGGTCCAGGTCGATCATGCCGTTCAGCGCGTTTTCCAGCGGGACGGTGACATACCGCTCGACCTCCTCGGCGCTCCACCCGTTCGGCTGCGTGATGATTTCGATCATCGGCGGCACCGGGTTCGGGTACGCCTCGATGTCGAGCTGCTTGTAGCAGTAGAGGCCGATGCCAAGGACGCCCGCCGCCAGCAGCAGCACGAACGCCGGCATCCGAAGGACCGCCCGGACGACACGCTGGATCATCGGGCGCCCCCGCAGGGGACAGGGTCATGACACCGCGGCTGCGCGTGTTGCAATCGGGACGAGACGATCAACGGTCGACCTTGCCAGGACACGGCGCCGTCCCGCTGCAAGACATGTGCACACGCGTCACCGACGGGAAAACCGCGGATTGTCGCCTCTCAGCCGCGAGGCGACCAGAGGTCGCATTGAAGTTTCTTTCAGGTCGTTAAGTAGTGTCCTTTCGGTCAAGCCGTCGTCGGAGACCGGCTCGGCGGTGGCGAGGCGTTTCCTCGGAAACATGTCGTGCGCTTCGTCACGGGGTAAGAGATGTCGTCGGACGGCCGCAGGGACTGGACTGTCGGAGGGGTCTCCCGCCGACCGGGAAGCTTTACGGCCAGATGACGTTTCTCCGCGCGGAGGATAGAAGACGGACATGGCTGACTTCCGGTTGATCTCCAGCCAGCCGCATCTGGCGTACCTGGCCGAGGCTGAGGCTTTTGTTCTGGACCCGGGGTCGGCCGGCCAGCTCGCGCTGTGGGGCGGTGGCCCGAACGGTGAGGCACTGGATGTCCGGGCCGACGATTCGACGGTCGTTCAGGTGGTGCGGGTGGACGCCCCGTCTCGGGGTCAGGACTTGCGGTCCGTGCACCTCAAGGCGGTCGGGTTCGGGCTCACGTATCTGTCGGTACGGGTGCCGGACGGACGGTCGTGGGCGGAGGCAGACGTCGCGGTCGGGTTCACTCCCGGCACGATGATCGAGACCCACAACACGCCGATGTACGGGGAGATCCCGTTTGTCGTCGGCGCGGTGTCCATGATTCCGATCCCCGTGCCCGGCACGACGGGGCTCTGCATCCAGCTCTCCCCGCGCGGGTGGGTTCCCAAGAACGGAACGACCTCGACGCTCTTCATTCAGGACGCGCTGGGCAAGCGGAACCTGCGGCTGGACTACGGCTTCAACGTGAAGACCGGGACCGTCAACTATCACTGGAACCAGAAGGGCACCTTCCAGACCTTCGGGATCGCGGATCACACGGTGGTGGGAGGTCTGGGCAGCGCCGTGTACAAATCGGCGCGATATTTCCGATACGCGGGGCGCGTGCTGGCGGTGATCGGTATCGCGGCGGACGTCTACTCGGTCGTCAAGGCCGACCGCCCCCTGCGCCAGGCGACCAAGGTGATCTCCGGGTGGGCGGGCGCGTGGGTGGGGTGCAAGGTGGTCGGCGCGGGCGGCGCGTGGGTGGGGACCGCCGTGACGCCCGGGATGGGCACTGCCATCGGCGGCGTCGTCGGTTGCCTGGCCGGCGGATTCATCGGGTACGAGGGCGCCTCGCGCGGAGCGGGCCGGCTGTACGACTGGGCAGACGCCAACTTCGTGGCCGTCCCGGAGACCGCGGCCCCGTGACCGGCTCGTCCGGCGAAGGGCGCCTGGTTCGTCTGAAGCTCTGTCCCGCGTTCTCGCGTCCGGACTGGCGGGTCCCGACAGAGGTGCCCGGCGCGCGGGTGTTGATCGGCTGGGACATCGAGCCGCCGCCGGTGGACGGCGGCGTTCCGCCCACCGTCGCCGACATCCTGGTGCGAGGCCTCTGTCGCCAGGCCGCCCTGACCTATCCCTGCGGACGCGGAGCCGGCAAAGGCGCTATCGGCAAACGCTTGCGCGCAGGGCGCGACTTCGACTGGAAATCCACGCAGGACGCGCACGAGGCGATCCCGGAGATCTTCGAGAGCGCGGCGTTCCCGTGGGAGTTGCAGGGCCAAGTCGTCGTCCTGTCGACCCCTGGAACCCCGCTCGCGCTCGATGAGCACCATCTAAACGTCGTCGCCCGGCCAGAGCTGTTCGGCACCCTCCACGCGCTCGGCGCGACCGGTCTGCTGCTGCCGGGCGTCGACGGCGACGTCGCCGCCCTCTACACCTTCGCCTCCGGCGACATGCCCACCCTGACCGGCGTCCTGTCCGCGCTGGCCGACGAGTCCGGGGCCGACTGCGTCTCGCTGAGCGAAGCAGATTTCGCGCGGCCCGGCGCCTTGCCGGGATGACGCCGGCATTTCACGCGCGGGCGCTTCCGCGGAAACGTGTCGTGCCGCTCGTCACGCGAGGCGTTCCGCGGAAACGTTCGGTGGGTTTCCGGCCGGCAGGCGGGCGTGCGACAGTGAGTAGATGCTCCGCGCCCGCCTCGAAACATACCGGTTGCGTCATGAGCGTTAGGTAGCAGATCCTCGAGTTCCACCCGGAGGGCAGGCATGGGGCTGGGAGCCGGTCGCGCGCCACGGTCAGACGGAAATCCGAATCAGGGCGACAATGGGCGCGAGGCGTCGGGGTGGGGCTCGCAGCGCACGCCCGACGATATCCCCACTCAGGACGTGACCGTCGGCGGCGTTCTCGTGAAGGCTTTCTTGCCCTGGGACGGCGAGAGCCGGAACTGGCGTACTATGCGGCGATTGCCAAGTGGCGCGCGATGCTCGCTGGCGGAGAAGCTCTGCGTCCAGATTTGGTTGATGCGCTAGCAGCCTATCTGCGAAACCGACTCTGATGAATGGGGCGGCTTGGTGGGTGCTGGTGACCAGCACGTGCATGAATCTGTCGTGCAGATCGCGGACATCTGCCCCGACACACGAGCCAGCTGCGGAAGGAGAACGTACGCCCGCCACCGCCGTACGCACTGACATCAGTGGACTCGAACGCCTCATCGACGTTCCGAAAGAGGTTACGGGCGTGCGATGGGAGTACACCCGCGCGCATGGAAACGGCTCACTTGTGGCCGTGCTGTGGCTAGGTCCAACGGAGATCGAAAGGCTGCTGCGTGACTCGCCGAGGCTCGACGTCCAATCGCCGGTCGCCATCGACCCCAGCCTCCTCGGCGAGGACACCAAACGGACTCGTTCCCCGAATCAAGGGGTCACGTCGAACCGAGGGCATTCGTGAACCCCAAGAAAGGCGGCCTCTTGAACGGCACTGCTACCGTGATTGCCGCCCACGGGTTCGTTTATCTCGCGTTGTACGAGATGTAGCGCGCCGTCGCGGTGTTACCGCTTCTTCTTCTTCCCGCCCTTCGCCTTGCCCGCCTTCGCGGCCTTCTTGCCCTTCGGGGCGGGCGCGGGCGTCTCCTCGGCGGCCGCGCCGGTGGCGGTGTTGGCGGCAACCACGTCGTTGGCGCCCTGGTTCTCGATGATGGCTTCGGCGACGCGGGTCTCGCCGAGCAGGTCGCGGGCGCCCGGCAGGCGGACGGCCTTCTCGTCCTTGGCGACCTGGGTGTTCAGCTTGTCGATGCACTCCTGGCAGTCGCGCGAGCCCAACCTCGTGAGGCCGAAGAGGATGGCCTGGTGGACGGGGTAGCGGTCCTGGGCCATGGCGGTGATGGGTTGCATGGCGCCGAGGAGGAGCGGCAGGCCCTGCTTGGCGTTGCCCGAAAAGGCGATCGCGAACGCCGCCTTCTCGGCCCGCGTCCATGAGGGGTCCTTCAGGGTCTTGCCGTAGCAGTTGATGTCCTCGCCGCAGTCCTTGGCGACCTGCATGCGGTCCAGCGCCATGCCGAAGACGCCGGCGGCCGCCGTCTCCTTGTCGACCAGCGCCTTGAAGGCGTCGTAGGTCTCGGGGCCGGCGATGCGGGCCAGCGCGATGGCGGCGCTGGCGCGCAGGTCGGAGGCGTTTTCGCCGCCGCTCTTCACGTAGCCGGACTTCGCGACCTCCAGCAGCACCGGCACGGCGCGCCGGTCGCCCGACAGGTACAGGGCGTCGGCGGCGCTGGCGCGCTCGGCCGGGTCGGCCTTGGCGTCCTTCAGGTCGGCCAGGATGGAGTCGACGGCCTGCGGGGTCGCGATGTAGCCCAGCGCGATGAGGGCGCTGCGGTGCTCGTCGCCCTTCGCCTTCTCGTGCAGGCGCTCGATCAGGGCGGGCACGGCCTTCTTCGCGCGCAGGTCGCCCAGCAGGATGGCCGCCTTGTGCGGCACGACGCCCGGCGTGACCTCGTCGAACTTGTACTGCTTGGCCATCTCCTGCACTTCGGGGTTCTGCTCTTTCAGCAGCGCGATCAGCGGGTCGACGGCGGGCTGTCCGATGCGCACCAGGGCCAGGCGGCACTCCTGGAAGATCCCCGTCCCGCGGCCCGTCATGAACAGCCCCTTGATCAGCGCCGGGATGGCCTGCGGGTCCTTGAACTCCGCCAGGCCCAGCGCGGCGCGCTGATTCAGCAGGAAGTCCTGCTCGTCGGCGGACGTGGTCAGGATCTTCATCAGCGTCGGCACGGCGCGCTTGTCGCCGATCTTCACCAGGGCGCGCATCGCCGCGATGCGGGCGCTGTTCGCGCGCGACTTGATGGGCAGGGGCTTCTCGGCCGCCGCGATCAGCTGCGGCACGGCGTCGGTCGCCTTCATCTCGCCCAGCACGCCGGCCGCGATGGTCGCGCGGTCGAAGTCGTCGTCGGTGTAGTCCAGCGCCTCGATCATCACCGGCTTGGTGCGCGGGTCGTTGTAGCGGGCCAGCGCCTCCAGAAACTCCGGACGCTTCGAATCGTTGTAGAGGTCAATCAGGGCCGGCACGGCGGGCCGCGCGCGCTCGACGTCCATGTTCGCCAGGTGGTCCAGCGCTTCCTTCTGGTTCCGCAGATCCTTGAGCTGCTTGGCCCAGGTCATCGGGTCGTTGGGGTCGCCCTGACAGGCGACGGCTCCAACAGCCAGGGTCAACGCG
>CAZPUH010000183.1:0-25462 GCA_964589215.1 uncultured Myxococcales bacterium
GCCCGTGCAACTGGCAGCGCGGCGAGCCGACGCTGCAGGTGGCCTGACCATGTCCGCCGTCGACGACCTGCGCGAGGCCATTCCCGAGGCCGCCCGCGACCTGAAGCTGAACCTGCAGACGGTCCTGTCCGGCGAGGGGTCACTCTCGCCGGCCCAGCGCTGGGGCGTGGCGGTCGCATCGGCCGTCGCGTCGCGGAACGCGCGGCTGCGGGCCGCCGTGCTGGCGGACGCGCGCGCGCAGGTCGACGCGGCGGTCGTCGAGGACGGCATCGCCGCGGCCGCCTTGATGGGGATGAACAACGTTTATTATCGGTTCCGCCACCTCATCGGCCGGGCGGCCTACGCCGACAAGCCGGCCCGCCTGCGCATGAACCGCATCGCGAAGCCGGCCGGCAGCAAGGTCGACTTCGAGCTGTTCTGCCTGGCGGTCAGCGCCATCAACGGCTGCGCGACGTGCCTGCAGGCGCACGAGAACGTGGTGCTGAACGGCGGGCTCACGGACGACCACGTGCACGACGCCGTCCGCCTCGCCGCCGCCGTTCAGGGGGCAGCCGTGGCGCTGGACGTGACCGACCCGACGTAACATTGTGGGGCCGGCCCCCGCTTGACTGAACCCACCACCAACACTCGTCTTTGGCCCCTTATCCGGGAAGCGCTGGCGGGGTCGCGACGCGACCTCACCGCCATGCCGCTCGGCCGCGCGATCTTCGTGCTGGCCGTCCCGATGGTGCTGGAGATGGTGATGGAGTCGGTGTTCGCCATCGCCGACATCTTCTGGGTGTCCAAGCTGGGGCCGGAGGCGGTCGCCGCCGTCGGGCTGACCGAGAGCCTGATGACGATCGTCTACGCGATCGCCATCGGGCTGGCGATGGGCGTGGGCGCGGTCGTGGCGCGCCGGATCGGCGAGAAGGATCCCGACGCCGCCGCGCGCGCCGCCGTGCAGGCCATCTTCATCGGCGTGGTGCTCTCGGCCGCCGTCGGGCTGACGGGCGCGCTGCTGGGGCGGTCGCTGATCGCGCTGATGGGCGGCTCGCCGACTGTGGTCGCGGTGGGCGGGCGCTACGCGCAGGTTCTGCTGGGCGGCAGCGCCAGCGCGATCCTGCTGTTCTTGATCAACGCCGCCTTCCGCGGGGCCGGCGACGCCGCCATCTCGATGCGCACGCTGTGGCTGGCGAACGCCATCAACATCGGGCTGGGGCCGCTGTTCGTGTTCGGGCTGGGGCCGTTCCCGCGGCTCGGCGTGACGGGCGCGGCCGTGGCCACCACGATCGGGCGCGGCATCGGCGTGGCGTACCTGCTGCTCACGCTGGGCCGGGGCCGCGGGCGGCTGGCCGTCACGCGCGCGCAGCTGCGGCCGGATCGCGAGACGCTGCGGACCATCCTGCGGCTCGCCAAGAACGGCGTCGTGCAGACGCTGATCGGCTTCACCAGCTGGATCGGCCTCGTGCGGATCCTGTCGGCCTTCGGCAGCGTGCCGCTGGCCGGCTACACCATCGCCATGCGCATCGTGATGTTCGCGCTGCTGCCGTCGGTGGGCCTCGGGAACGCGGCCGCCACGCTGGTCGGGCAGAACCTGGGGGCGCGCAACCCGGCCCGCGCCGAGGAGGCGGTCTGGACGGCCGCGCGGACCAATCTGATCTTCCTGGGCCTGGTCGGGCTGGCGCTGATCGCGACGGCGCCGCTGGTGATTCGCCTCTTCAGCCCGGACGCGGGCGTCATCGCCGAGGGGAGCCGCTGCTTGCGCGTCGTCGGCCTCGGCTTCGGCTTCTACGCGTACTCGATCGTCGTCTCGCAGGCCTTCAACGGCGCGGGCGACACCTGGACGCCGACCCTCATCAACCTGGGCTGCTTCTGGCTGGGCGAGATCCCGCTGGCCGCCTTCCTGGCCCGGGGGCTCTCGCTGGGGCCCATCGGCGCCTACGCCTCGATCACGGCCGGCTTCTCGGTGGCGGCGCTGGCGTCCGTGGCGCTGTTTCGTCGCGGGCGCTGGAAGACCGTCCGGGTCTGATGCTCGCCGGAACAGCGCTGACGATCGGCCTCTGCGGGGCGGCGTTCGTCGCCGGCCTGGTCGACGCCATCGCGGGCGGCGGCGGCCTCGTCACCCTGCCGGCGCTGCTGGCGGCCGGGCTGCCGCCCCAGCTGGCGCTGGGGACCAACAAGGGGCAGGCGGTGTTCGGCGCGGTCACCTCGGCGGCCTCTTTCTGGCGGCGGCGCTCGCTGGACCGCGAGCGCGCGGCGCGGGGCTTCGCGGCCGGCGTCGGCGGGTCCTGGCTGGGGGCGCGCGCCGTGCTGGCGGTGCCGCCACGGCCGCTGCGCGTCGTGGTCATCGTTCTTCTGCTGGTGGCGGTGTCGATCGTGCTGCTGCGACGGAAGGTCCAGCCGCACCCGCGGGTGATGACGCCCGGCCGCGCCCGCGCCGCGCTGGTCGGCATCGCGCTGGGGCTGGGGGCCTACGACGGCTTCTTCGGCCCGGGCACGGGCTCGATGCTGGTGGTGGCGTTCGCGACGGTGTTCGGCGACACGCTGACGCGCGCGTCGGGCAACGCCAAGACCGTCAACCTGGCCTCCAACCTGGCGGCGTTCACGCTGTTCGCGTCGCGCGGCACGGTGCTGTGGCACCTGGCGCTGCCGATGGCGGCGGCGAACGCCGCGGGCGCCGCGACGGGCGCCCACCTGGCGATCCGCAACGGCGACCGGCTGGTGGGCGCCGTCGTGGTGGTCGTCGTGCTGGCGGTGGCCGCCAAGCTCGCTGTGGATCTTTTGCGCTGACCGCCGCTCTTGCGCTGACCGCCGCTAGTGCGCTGATCGCTGCGCGGCTGCGGCGCCGGCGGACCGCGCCTCGGTGCCGGTCAGGTCCGCGATGAGCGCCGCGAAGCGCGCGCCCGAGTCCCACTCGGCGAAGCTGCGCGCGATCCCGGCGGCGGCCCGGGTGTACGCGGGCTCGCCGGCGACCCTCTCCACCGCCGCCACCACGCGCGCTTCGTCGACGCTGCCGGCGCGCAACAGCACCCCCGCCCCGGCCTTCTCGACGGCGGTCATGGCCAGGTACTGATCGAGGTTGCTGGCGACCCCGATGACGGGCCGCCCGGCGGCCAGCGCCTGGTAGCCGGTCGTGCTCCCCCCGTTGCAGACGACCAGGCTGGCCCGGGTGGCGGCGGCGTCCCCCGGAATCAGCTCGGAGACGTGCACGTGCGGCAGCCCCGCCGGCGCCTGGACCCGCCCGGCCGTCGCCACGATCGCCTGAAACCCGAGGCGAACAAGCGCGCGCAGCACCAGCGCCAGCCGGTCCGTCCGCCCCGACGAGCCCATCGTCACGTAGGCCGTTGGGCGCTCCGCCTCCAGCGCCGGCCACCACGCCGGCAGCGGCACGCGCGGCGCCCACAGCACCGGCCCCAGGTAGTGGTGGTGCGGAGGCCCCCCCGCCGTCGGGACCAGCGAAGGCACGTCGGGGAAGATGGTCGCGTCGCCGTGCAGCAGCACCTCGGGCAGCGACCCCACCGGCGGCAGGCCGTGCTGCTGGCGGAGCGCGTTCACCGGCCGCGCGAAATGCGCGAACACCTTGGGCAGGGCCTTCGGGAAGTAGCGGGTCGCCAGCCGCTCACCCAGGACGCGCACGATCGGGTGGTCGGGCAGCGGGAACGCGTCGCGCACCGCGTGCGGGCTCCAGTAGGCGTTGATCAGCGCGACGTGCGGCACCTTCTCCAGCGGCGCCGAGATCGCCAGCGACAGGCGCAGGTCGCCGACCACCACCGCGGGCCGGATCTCTCGCAGCAGCGCCCGCTCCTCCTCGACGTACGCGGCCAGCGTCTGCCGCTCGTAGATGCGCTTGCCCGCGGCCACGGCGGCGTCCACGACCTCGGGCGCCAGCGAGCGGATCGGCCAGCGGCGCATCGGCACCCCGCCAGCGCCGAAAATTCGTTCGTCGAACCGCGCCGACGCGAAGTGGATCTCGTAGCGGCTCGGGTCCAGCGCCTGCGCCAGCGTCCAGAGACGGACCACCTGCGCCAGCGTGACCGCCTCGACGACGAACAGCACCGGCGTGCGCGTTTCCTGCCCCATGGCGCGCCTCCCTCAGCGGCAGTCGTCGGCGACGTGCGCCGCGATCTCCCGCCACTCGCGCCCGTCGACGCCGAACCGGTCCAGATCCCCGGCGGCTCGCAACCGGTCGGCCAGCGGCCTGGCGCGCCCGCAGTCGTGCCGGTCCAGGTAGAAGTCCGCCGCGAACGCCCAGTTGCCCGGGAAGTCGGGGGCGCGCGCCAGCGCCTCTTCCAGGTACGCAGCCGCCTTGCGGCTGGAGCCGACGGAGATCACCGCTGGCGCCTTGTGGTACAGGCGCCCCAGCACCCGCGCGGCGGCGGCGTGGTCGTAGGCCGGATCGTCGTGTTCCAGCTGCAGCAGCGTGCGCTCGATCTCGCCGATCACGCGGAGCGCGTAGAGCTTGCCGTGCGTCAGCGCCTCGCCTCCCAGGTTGCCGGCCAACCAGAGCAACGCGGACGGGTCGTGCGGATCGCGCTGCAGCCCCTGCCGCGCCAGCGCGATGCCCTCCGCGAAGCGCTGCCGCGCCTCCGGACTGTCGCCGGCCGCCTGCCCGGCCCGGTACGCGCGCTCCGACGCCTGGCCCAGCGGTGAGGCCACGCCCGCCGTCGCCGGCCCCCCTCCCCCGACGGCCGCGCCGACGGTCATCGACGCGGCCAGCGCCGTGCGGGCGAGCTTGAGCCTACGCATGCGCCGCCGTCCCGTGGCCGCGCAGCCAGATGTCCAGCCGCGGAAGGTCGTGAAAGCGAATCACCCGCGCCACCCCGTCGGCGGCCTCTCCGCCAGCGCCGCCCACCAGCAGCGCGACCGCGCGCGGAAGCCCATCGGCCAGCGCCGCGACCGAGGCCTTCACGGCGGCCGCCTCGTTCGTGTCCGCGACGTGAACGATCGACAGCGCCACCGCCGACGCGCCGCTGGTCTGCACGGCCGTCAGGATCTCCTCGGCCGGCAGGTTCGGACCCAGGTACAGCACGTCCCACCCGGCGACGGCCGCCAGCAGCGCGACCAGCAGAGCGCCCAGCTCGTGCAGCTCACCGCCGGGCGTGGCCACCACGATCGTGCGGGCGCGGGGGCCGGGCGGCTGCGTCGCCAGCAGGCTCCCCAGCACCGTCCGGATGATCGCGGAGGCGACGTGCTCGTGGCACACGCGCACGCTGCCCGCCACCCAGCGCTCGCCGATCTCGTGCAGCAGGGGCACGACCAGGTCCAGGATCAGCGCGCGCGTCCCCAGCAGCAACGCCGCCCGCCCCAGCAACTGCTGGGCGGCGCGCGCGTCCATCCGATCGACCGCGGAGATGAACCGCCCGCGCAGCTCGGACAGGTCCGGCGCGCCCGAGCCGCTCGTGCGCTCGAGCAAGGCCTGGATCTGCGGCTCGTCCAGCCCCGCCACCTGGCCGATGGCGTGGCCGCGATCGACCAGCTGCTTGATCCGCCGCAGCCGGGCCACGTGAACGTCCGTGTACAGGCGGCCGCCGCGCGGGCTGCGCTCGGGCGTGACCACGCGGTACCGGCGCTCCCAGATCCGCAACGTCTCGACGGGGATTCCGGTCTCGTGCGCGACGGCGCCGATGCGATAGCGCGCCTCCGTGGGGCCCCCCGCCGCGGCCGTCATGCCGGCACCCCCAGCGCGCGCAGCGTGATGCCGACCCCGGGGTAGCCGAGCAGGTAGAAGGCCCACCAGCCGGCCATCATCGTGCCGTGGCCGATCAGGATGAAGACGTGACTCCACATCTCGACCACGTCCGAGTGGCGGGTCAGATACCGCCGCCAGTGCATGATCTCGTCGGCCAGGCTGTAAACGAACGAGACCACGGTCAGCACCGCGGCGGGGACGGCGGCCAGGCGGTGGTGCGGATAGGAGGCGCACAGCAGGATGCAGCTCCCGGCGGCCGCGACGATGATGATGTGGTGGACCAGCGCCTCTCCTCCCCGGAGAACCTCCTTGTACACCGTCCGGTGTCCGATCGTGTCCACGGCGATCGCGACGGTGAACACGGCCGCGCCCAGCGGCACCAGGTAGGCCTCGGCCGGAAACACGGCGCCCGCGCGGCTGCCGACGGCCAGGAACGCCGCCGTCACCGCCACGAGCAGCAACATCCCGCCCACCCAGGCCAGGTAGACGGCCCAGTCGACGGGCTCGAACTCGCGGATGCGGCCCACGTAGGTGCGCACCTCCGCCCAGGCGCGCGTCACGGCAGCACCTCCGGCACGCGCGCGACCGCGCGTCGCGTCCGCAGCGCCGCCTCCACGACGAAGGCGCGGGCCACCAGCCACAGCTTTCTTCCGCGCGAGACCACCGCCCGGCCGCGACGGATGTCGTGGCCGCGCGCCGCGATCAAGCGGCCGATGTCGGCGTAGATCAGCCCGGCGGCGCGGATGGCGCCCGCGCACCGGAACCGCAGCGCCTCCAGCCCACCCTCGCCCGATTCGTAGAACGCGCGCGCGCGGGCCAGGAGGCGGGCCATCGCGCCCGCGGCGACCGTGGGGTCGAGGGGTGTTTCCGCGCCCGGCGCCAGCGGGCCGCCCACCAGCTCGTCCGGCAGGTACACGCGCCCGTTGCGCCAGTCTTCGTCGACGTCGCGGCAGATGTTGGTCAGCTGCATCGCCATGCCCAGGTGCGCCGCGCGCCGCAACGGTTCGGTGCCGCTGGCGCCCATGACGTACGCCATCATGACACCCACCGTCCCGGCCACGCGGTACGCGTAGCCGAGCAGCTCGGCCACCGTCGCGTAGCGGACGCCGTCGACGTCCATCTGGAACCCGTCCAGCAGGCCGGACGGATAGCTCCGCGGAATCTCGCAGCGTCGAACGACCCCGGCAAACGCCGCCAGCGTCGGATCGGCGATCGGGGCGCCCGCATAGACGGTGTCCAGCTCTTCGCGCATCCGCCGCAGCGCCGCCGGACGCTCCGCCGGGGGAGCGAGGTCGATCGCGTCGTCGCAGCGGCGGCACCAGGCGTACAGCACGGCCGCGTCGTCGCGGGTGCGGCGTGGCAGCAGCTTGCCCGCCAGCGCGAAGCTCTTCGACCCGGCGGCCAGCGCCGCGTGTGCCGCGCGTTCCGCGTCCATCATGCTGGCTCCTCCGGCTGCAGCGGCGCCACCCAGCCCGCCGCCGGCTGGGCGAACGCGCGCGCCGCCAGGTCGTTCAGCAGCACGCCGACGGTCGCCTTGGCCGAGCTGACCACCCCCGGGACGCCGGCCCCCGGGTGGGTCCCGGCGCCGACGATGTAGAGGCCCGGGATCCTTGGGTCGCGGTTGTGCGGGCGAAACGAGGCGCTCTGGGTCAGCGTCGGCGCCAGCGAGAACGCCGACCCCTGGAAGGCGGCCAGCTGGCTCTGGAAGTCGAGCGGCGTGAAGATCCGCCGCGTCACGATCTCGCGCCGCAGATCGGGCAACAGCGTCTCCAGCGAGGCCAGCACGCGATCGGCGTAGCCCTCGCCCACCTTGGCCCAGTCGACGGCCGCGCTGCCGAGGTGCGGGACCGGCGCCAGCACGTAGAACGTCTCGCCGCCGTCGGGCGCCAGCGACGGATCGGTGACGGTCGGGGCGTGCAGGTAAAGGCTGAAGTCGTCGGGCAGCGCCGGGCCATGGAAGATCTCGCGCAGCAGCTCGCGATAGCGCGGCCCGAAGAGGACCGTGTGGTGCGCGATCCCCGGGTAGCGGCGGCGCGTGCCGAAGTAGATCACGAACAGGGACATCGACCAGTCCATCCGTTCCAGGCGGGCCTGTGTTCGCTCGGCACCCGGCGCGCCGCGGTAGAGGCGCGCGTAGGTGTGGTGGACGTCGGCGTTCGACACGACGGCATCGAAGGTCTCCGCCTCCGCTCGCCCTTTGACGCGCACGCGGTGAGTCGCCCGCGGCCCCGCGCCCTGGACCTCGATGCTGTCGACGGGCGCCGACAGGCGCAGGTCGCCACCCAGCCGCCGGAAGAGATCCGCCAGCGCCGTGACCAGCGCGCCGGTGCCGCCGCGGGGGAAGAACACGCCCCACTTGCGTTCGAGGAACGGGATCATCGTGTAGATCGCGCTGGTCTCGAACGGGTTCCCCCCGATCAGCAGCGCGTGAAACGACAGCGCCTCGCGGAGCTTCGGGTGCCGAACGAACCGGCTGACCGCGCGGTAAACGGACCGGTCCGCGCGCAGGCGGATCAGCGCCGGGGCCACGCGCACCATGTCGGCGAAGCGCAGGAAAGGCGTCGACACCAGCCCCTCGTAGCCGGCCTCGAAGACGCGGCGGCTGTAGTCCAGGAACTGCTCGTATCCGGCGACGTCGTCGGGGGCCAGCGCCGCGATCTGCCGGCGCATGCTCTGGGGGTCGCCCTCGTAGTCGAAGCTGGTTCCGTCTGACCACCGCAGCCGGTAGAACGGCTTCACGGGGAGCATCTCGACGTGATCCGCCAGCCGCTCGCCGGCGATCGTGAACAGCTCCTCCAGCGTCTCGGGCGCCGTGATCACCGTCGGGCCCGCGTCGAAGGTGAAGCCGGCGTCCTGATAGACGTACGCCCGCCCGCCCGGACGGTCGCGCGCCTCGAACAGCACCGTGCGCACCCCCGCCGCGGCCAGGCGCACCGCCGCGGCCAGGCCGCCGAACCCGCTGCCGACGACCGCGACCCGGGGCCTGCCGCCGTCAACCATAAGAAGCCTCCAGCCGGGCGATCTCGGCGTTGAGGTGAGCGATCTCCGGCCGGGGGCCTACCGCCTGCGCCAGCTCGCCCACGCCGCGCGCCAGCACCTGCCGCGCGATCCGCCGTCCCTGCACGCCCAGCGCGCTGCGCAGCGCGGCCGCCAGCGTCTCGGTCGCAGCTGGCCGCCCCGCCGCGGCTTGCGCCTGGACGACGCGCGCGTCGGCCTGCAGCGCCGCGAACGAGATCTCGTCCAGCGCGTCGGCTGCCCAGGCCCACGGCCAGGTGGGTCGTCCGAGGCGCAGATCCTCGTGCCGCTTCGGATTGTCGCCGTCGGAGGCGGGCGCGATGTTGCCCAGGTCGTCCAGCATCTGAAGGCCGCGGCCGAGGTGCCGGCCGAACCGCGCGAGCGCGTCCCCGACCGCTGGCGACGCCCCCGCGGCGATCGCGCCGGCCCGCGCCGCCAGCTCCATCAGCGCGCCGGTCTTCAAAGCGGTCGCCGCGTCGACGATGGCGCCTATCTCGCTTTGCGGGATGCGACCGACGGGCCGCGACAGGTCCAGCGCCTGGCCGAAGTGACACCGGAACATCCCCGCGGTCAGCGCGCGCTGGAGGGCTCCCGCGCGCTCGTCGGCCAAACCCAGCTCCCCCACCAGATCCAGCGCCCAGAAGTACATCCAGTTGCCGACGTTGATGGCGATCGGCACGCCGTACAGCCGGTGCAGGCAGGCGCCGCCCCGCCGCAAGCTGGAGTCGTCCTCGACGTCGTCGATCACCAGCGACCCCGCGTGGATGATCTCGACGATCAGCGGCAACGCGGACGGCATCTCACCGCGGCCGCCGCCGATCGACCAGCAGAGACGCACCAGCGATTCGCGAAAGCCCTTCCCCGGGCGCGACAGCAGCGCGCGGGCGGGGCCCAGCAACGCTGCCTCCCAGGCCTCGCGCGGCACGCGAGAGGCGACGCCGGCCCGGTCCAGCGCCGCCAGACCGCCTTCGGAGAATGCGCGTTCCAGGAGGTCGACGACTGGGACCGACGGCGGCTCGACCTGGGCGTGAAGGATCTGGCTCATGAGACCTCCGCAGCAAGCGCCGCCCGCACCGATAGAGCTCGGGGCGGGCGACCGGCGACCACGCGCACCCGATCGCGCATGGTCATGTCCATCGCGTAAAACCGCGCGATCGTGTCGGCGGGAAGCCGGTAGAAGCGGGCCAGCAGCTCCCAGCGCCGGTCGGCCGCCACGGCCGTGAACATCAGGCGCGTGAGCAGACCGCAGAACCGGGCCTGACTGACGTGGCGCCGCCACAGCGCGCGGAGCGCCGCCGCGACCGCCCCGGCATCGCCAGCCGCGGCGATCGCGGCGGCCACGCGGACGGCGACCGGCAGCGAGTAGCCCGTCAGCGGGTGGAACCAGCCGCCGCGATAGCCGATGGTGAACGGCGAAGCGCTGGGCGCGGACCCCAGAGCCGAGAACGGCAGCGGCAGCACGCCCGCCTCCTCGCGCACGACGCGCGCCACCCGCAGGCCGCGCGCCGCGCAGTACGCGGCCAGCCGCTCGCGCAGCAGCGCGACGTCCAGGGTCGGGCGGCTGGAGTAGTAAGTGTCCTCGACCAGCAGCTGGCGGGGGCCGAACGGCAGCACGTAGACGAACCGGAACCCGTCGAGCTGCTCGACGGTCGCGTCCATCAGCGTCGGGGCCGACCCGAGATCGGCGGGCGCGTCGGCCTCCAGCTCGAGCTGCAGTCCCAGGAACTTCTGGTATCCGCAGCGGCCGGCCAGCGCGTGCCCGTCCGCCAGACCGCGCGCGTCGATGATCAGCGGGGCGTGGAAGGCGCGCCCGCTCGCGGTGCGCACGGCGTCGATGCTGACCGCGACCACCTGTTCGCCGCAGGCGACCCTGAACCCGGCTCCGCGGCAGCGGGCCTGCACGGCGGCGTCGAAGCGGGACGCCGTGATGGTCGCGTAGCCGGCAGCCAGATCGTGGGACTGTCCCGGGAAGCGGACCGCGTGGCGCGGCCAGCGGTGCTCGACGGCCGGCTCCAGCCACTCCCGGTCCGCGGGGGCCACGTCGGAATCATGGAAGGACCAGGTGTGGTTGCCCCCCAGCCGGGCGTCCGCCTCGACCAGCGCGACCCGAGCCTCGGGACGGCGGGCCGCCAGCGCCAGCGCGACCAGCCCCCCTGCCAGGCCGCCCCCCGCGATCACGCAGTCGAACCGTTCGTCCAGCATTTGTCCAGATATATGCGCCTGTCGTCGGGACTTGTCCAGGTCTTTTGCATGCGGCGTCCAGGATTCGACCAAGCTCGAGCCACGGGGACCCGGGCCCACGCTGTAGCCGTCCGGCGGCCCCCGCGCGCTCGCCAGGGTTCTTCCGAGGGACGCCGCGTGAAGCTAAGGTCTGTCGCCGCCCGATGCTTCGGCGACCCGCCGATTCACGAAATCGACGTAAGCGGAGATGTCGCTCTTTCGCTCGAGACCACCGGCCGTCATCGAGCGGACGGTGCCGAACACGGGCCGCTCGGGCCACGGGCGGTCATGCAGGCCGAAGATCCACCCGACGTTGGCGAACGACGAGGGGTCGCGCCCGTCCAGCAGATAGCGGTTGTTGAGGGCCAGCGCCGTCGCGTGTGCGGCTTCGGGCTCGGGGGTCCACTCGAGGATCTTCTTGCCCCAGTACATCCGCATCTGGTTGTGGAGGTAGCCGGTGAAGCGCATCTCGCGCATGGCCGCGTTGAAGTACGGGTCCGCCGTGGCCGCGTCCTCCATCTCGGCGCGCGAGTACACCGCCGGGCGCGGATCGCGCGCGTGCCGGGCCAGCGTCGCGCGGGCCCAGGCAGGCACGGCGCCCCAGCTGTCGTACGCCTCGGTGGTCGTGACGAAGTTGATCCCCAGCTCGCGCCGCACGATCAGCTCCTCGACGAACTTGGCCGCGGATTCGTCGCCCGCGCCAGCCGCGCCGCGCACGGCCAGCGCGACGTCGATGGGCGAGATCTGGCCGAAGTGGAGGTACATCGACAGGTGCGAGACGGCGCCCGCTTCGGGCTGCGACCGCTCGCTCGCGTAGCGCGGAAGCGTGTCGCGCGTGAACGCCGCCAGCCGCTTGCGCGCCTGGGTCGTGCCGCCGCGAAACCAGCGCGAGACCGGGGCGACCGAACGATCGAGCCGCAGGCCGCGCAGCACGGTGTCCGGGTCGTCCAGCGTCACGCCCCGCGCCTCCGCGGCCTCGCCCCGAACCGCCGGCGGCGTGGGCTTCAGGTGGATCAGGAATTCGTCCAGCCGGCGCGTGATCCGCGGGCGCAGCGTGCGCGCGCCCAGCTCGGCGCGCGTCGAGGCCGCGGCGGCGGGCACCACCGCGTCCGACTCGACCTGCGTCACGGGACAGGGCGCCGCGGCGGCCACCTCCTCGCGCCAGCGGCGCTGGAGCCGCAGGTAGCCGCGGTCGCACACCAGCTCGGCCGCGCCGTGGGCCAGCGCCAGCGCCACCTCCGGCGGCGAGCCGTGGCGGAGCACGAACGGGATCCCGCGAGCCTCCAGCGCGGCCGCCGTCTCGATCAACCCCTCGACCATGAAATGGAAGTGGCGCCAGGTCGCCTCTGGATACCCGTCGGTGAGGCCGAAACCGACCCGCACCGGCAGCCCCAGCGCGTTGGCGCGCTGGATCGCGTACTCCAGCGCGTGGTTGCCCGTGGCGCGCTGGCTCTGCTGCATCCAGTAGAGGACGAAGCGCCCGCCGCGCGCCGGGCGGCCGCCCAGGCTGCGCACCCGCGCGTCGTGGATGTGCGCCGATCCGTCGCTCACGGCGCCCGCTCGAACAGGGCGGCACGCGCCAACCGGGCGGCGGCTTCGCGCAGCGTCGCGTCCTGCTTGGCGAAGCAGAATCGGGCGAACCGCGGCGCGCCTGCGGCGTCGAGGTGAAAGACGGACGTGGGGATGGCCGCCACGCCGACCTCCGTGACCAGGCGGCGGCAAAAGGCGACGTCGTCGGCGACCCCGCGCGCGCCCAGGTCGGTCATCAGGAAGTACGCGCCGGCGACCGGCAGCGGGGCCAGTCCCGCCGCTCCCAGCGCCGCCGCCAGGAGATCGCGCCGCCGGCGGTAGTCCTCCCGCAGCCGATCGTAGAAGCCTTCGACCGCGGCGACCGGCAGCACGTCGGCCAGCGCCTCTTGAAACGGCGTCCCGCTGGTGAAGGTGACGAACTGGTGCACCGCCCGCAGCGCCGCCGTGAGCGGGGCGGGCGCGATCGCCCAGCCGATCTTCCAGCCGGTCACGCTGAAGGTCTTCCCCATGCTGTCGATCGTGACGGTCCGCTCGAACATCCCCGGCAGCGTCGCGATCGACAGCGCGGGAGCCTCGAAGGTGATCTCCGAGTACACCTCGTCGGAGATGACGAGGACGTCGTGGCGCCGGCAGAGCTCCGCGATCGCCTCCAGCTCTGCCCGTCCAAAGACCTTGCCCGTCGGGTTGTGCGGCGAATTGAGGATCAGCGCGCGCGTGCGCGGTCCGAACGCGGCGGCCAGGCGCGCCGGATCGAACGTCCAGCCGGGCGGCGCCAGCGGAACGGCACGGACCACCCCGCCCGCCATCGCGACGTCCGGCGCATAGGCGTCGTAGGCCGGCTCGAAGACGATGACCTCGTCGCCGGGATCGACCAGCGCCAGCACCGCGTCGTGCAGCAGCTCGGTGGCTCCGGCGGCGACCGTCACGTTCGTGTCGGGGTCGACCCGCGGGCCATCCGGCCAGCGCCGGCGCAGGTCGTGGGCCAAGGCCGCCCGCAGGCGCGGCAATCCGGGGCTGGCGGCGTACTGGTTCCGGTCCTCCCGCAGGTGGCGGGCCGCCGCTTCCTTGACGAAGGCCGGGGCCGGGAAATCCGGGAAGCCCTGCCCCAGGTTGACCGCCCCCCGCTCGACCGCCAGCGCGCTCATCTCGCTGAAGATGGAGGTGCCGATGCCCGATAGCCGCGCCGCCCCGGAACCTGACCGCATTTCGGGGTTTTAGCCCATGGCTCGAAAGTCGACCAGGTTTGCCCCGGTTCGCGGCACCATCGACGTGCCATGGGTCCTTCTCCGGTTCGGATCGTTCGCGGCGACGACGTGCGGTCGGACGCCGAGATCGCCGAAGCGCTGAAGCGGGGCGAGCGCGGCGCCGAGCTGGAGGCCTGGAACCGGTTCTCGCCCGGGACCGCGCAGACCTTGCGGCGGCTGCTGGGACCGGGCCCCGACCGGGAGGACCTGCTGCAGGAGGTCTACCTCCGGTTCTTTCGAAACGTCCGGTCGTTGCGCGAGCCGGCGGCGGTGCGCGGCTTCCTGGCCGGCATCTCCGTGCACGTCGTGCGGCAAGAGATCGCCCGGCGGCGGCGGTCGCGCTGGCTGCGGTTGACGACGACGGGCGACCCACCCGAGGCCGCCGCCCCCTCCGCGGACGTCGAGTCGCGGAACGCGATTGCGCGCTACTACGAGGTTCTGGACCGCCTGGGGCCGTCCGACCGTTCCATCTTCGTCGCTCGCAACATCGAGAAGCTGACGCTGGAAGAGGTCGCGGAGCACCACGGCGTGTCGGTGTCGACGGCGCAGCGGCGGCTGGCGCGCGCCACGAAGCGGGTGGCTGCGATGGTCAGGCAGGATCCGTCGCTGGCCGCGCTGGCCGGGAGGACGGCGTGACCGCCGCCGAGGACCAGGCGCTGGTCGACGCGCTGTCCGCGGAGGCGCGCCGGGTCGCCGCCGCCGACAGCGCGGGGCAGCCGACGCCGGGCGCCTGGCACCGGCTGGAAGCGCGCCGCCAGGGCAGCCCGCCGCGCAGGGTCCGGCTCTGGGCGGTGGCCGCGGTGGGCGTGCTGGCGATCGGCGGCGTCGGCTGGCGCGTCTGGCGGGCCAGCGCCACCGGGGCGCTGACCTACGCGGTGGCGGGCGGCGCGCTCGAGGAGTCGGGCTACGTCCGGGGCGGCGCCCAGGAGAGCGCGCGCCTCAATTTCTCCGACGGCACGCGGGTGAACCTGGGCCCCGGCGCCAAGCTGTCCGTCGCGGCGACCGGCGCGCACGGGGCCCGGCTGCGGCTGCAGGACGGCGCGGCGCACTTCGAGGTCGTCCATCGCCCGCGCGCCGCCTGGACCGTCGAAGCCGGGCCCTACACCATCGAGGTGACGGGCACGGTGTTCGACGTCCGCTGGTCGGGCGGCGACGAGATCGCCGAGGTGCACCTGCGCGCCGGATCCGTTCGGGTCAGCGGGCCGCTGCTCGCCGAGCGCGCGACGTTGCGCCCGGGCCAGAACCTGATCGCCCGGCTGGCCGCGCACGAGGTGAGGATCGAAAACGAAGCGGCGCGCGCGCACGCCGACGAAGCGGCCCCACCCAGCGACGCGCCCGCGGCGGCCCCGTCGCCGCCAGCAGAGTCCGCGAAGTCCGTCACGCCGGCGGCTGGCGGCGCGGCCGCGGAAGGCGCCGGTGACGAACGGGTGGCCGGCGAACGCGCGATCGGCGATGGGACGTCGAGCGTGGGCCCGGCGCCGGCGAAAAAGCGGCGCCCGCGGCGGCTGGCGTCCGCGACGCCGCCGGCCTCGCCCGAGACCTGGACCCCGGCCGGGTGGACGGCGCGCGTGGCCGCCGGCGACACGAAGGCCATCCTCAGCGAGGCCGAGGCGCACGGGCTGGACACCGTGCTCGACGAGGCAGACAGCCCGGCCTTGACCGCGCTGGCCGACGCGGCACGCTACGACGGCCGGCCCGAGCTCGCGGCGCGCGTCCTCGGCGTCCAGCGGCAGCGGTTCCCCGCCACCCCGGCCGCCGCGAACGCGGCGTTCTTCCTGGGGCGCCTGGCCGACGACGGCGGAAAGGCCGCGGAGGCGCTGGAGTGGTACCGGCGGTACCTCGCGGAGGAGCCGCGCGGCCCCTACGCCTCGGAGGCGCTGGGCCGCGCCATGCTGGGCGTCGCGCGCGTCTCCGGGCACGCGTCCGCGCGCAGGATGGCCGAGGAGTACCTGGCGCGCTTCCCGAACGGCACGTACCTGCTGCACGCCCGCCAGATCCTCTCCGCCCCGTGATGCTGGCGCTGCTCGCCGCTGCCCTGCTGGCCGCGGGGGGCAGCCCTCCAACCGCCGCCGGCGACACGACGGTGATGATCGAGCGCCCGGCGGACGCCGACCGCGTGCTGCAAGAGACCACCTTGCGCCTGCGACGGGAGCTGGTGGCCGCCGGCTATGGCAGCGAGGTCGTCACCTGCCCCGTGGATCCCGCCGCCGACGCCAGCGCCGACGCGTGCCCGCGCGACCAGACCAGCGCCGTCATCTCGCTGGCGCGAGACGTCGGCGCGACGTCCATCCTGGTGACGTCTCGACTGCGGAGCGGCCGCGAGCTGCGGCGGCACGTGCGCGTCCCGAACGAGGATGGCGGCGGCGACGCCACCTTGCTCGCCGTACGCGCCGTGGAGCTCCTGCGCGACTTGCAGCTCGAGGTCGCCCAGGTCGCCGCCGGAGACGACGAGGACCCGAGGCCCGTCGAGCTGGACAAGGAGTCGGCCCCCGGGGTGCCGCTGCGGTGGTACCTGTGGGCGGGCGGTTCGATGCTGTTCATCCCCTGGACGACGTACAGCACGGTCGGGCTCGCGAATGCCAGTCCGATCGGGCCCGCTCCGGGTTGCGAGGTCGGCGTGGGCATACAGGTGAACGATCAGGTGATGCTGGTCGCGGACGCGGTCGGCCCTTTCGCGGCGTCGCTGCCCCTCGGCGCTCCGTCGCGGACCGATGCGCCCTACTCCGATCGTTCCGTGTACGACGTGGTCGCCAGGCTCGCGCTCAGGCTGGGGACGCGGTCGGCCACCCAGGGGCTGTTCTCGCAGGTCTTCGTCGGCCTCTCGTACATGTACGCGGATCTCGACTCCTCGATCTCGAATAATTCGCGCAGCGCGCTCGCGCCGATGGTGGGCGGCGGGCCCGGTTACACGCTTCAGGTCACGCGGACGCTTCTCGCGAGCCTCGATCTCGAGGTCGCCGCCGCCCCCGACCTCCGGATCGTGACCCAACAGGCAGACCTCCAGGCGAAGTCCGGCATGTTTCGAGCGTTCCTCAATCTGACGGCGGCCGTCCGCCTGCCCTGACCAGCTGGTCAGCCCCCGGGACCACGGCCCGGAACAGGCGGTCGAGCGCGGCCGGCGGATCGTCGCAGAGGCCGGCGTGGGCGACGGACGGCTGCACGACCGTGCTGCGCGCCGCCGACAGCCAGTGGAACCGCTCGGAGCGCGAGAGCGCCGCGATCGGCCCGGCCCCCCGCTCGCCGTCCGCGACGGCCTGGATCGCCGCCAGCTGGCGGGCCACACCGTCCACATCCACGTCCGGCGACAGCGCACGCAGCCGCTCGCGGTCCAGCGCGACCCGGCAGCCCAGGAACCCCGACGCCGGGCAGAAAAGGATCACGCCGGCGTTCATCCGCTCGTCGCGATCGACGCGCGGGACGATCTGCACCACGACATAGTCAAACGCGCGCCGCTCGGACACGGTTCGCCTCGTCGAGGATGCGCGGCAGCGCGGAGCGCCGCAGTTCCAGCCAGGTCAGATACGCGGCGCGCAGTGAATCCCCGGCCTCACCCAGCCAGCCGTCGGGGACGGCGGCGACGATGCCGGCGAGGCGGGCGTCGTCCAGCGCCGCCGCCAGGCGCTCCCCCGCCTCGTCCAGCCGCTCGGCGAAGGGCAGCAGCACGTGGTCGCCGGCGCGCGCGAACGGCCGCGCGGCCGAAGCGGCCAGCTCGGCCGCGGACATCGTGCCGTCCCAGCCGTGGTGCCAGTAGAGCGCCGCCCCGTTGTCGATCAGCCACAGCGCCTGCCCCTGCCAGAGCAGGTTCGGGTTGCGCGCGGTGCGATCCACGTTCGCGACGTACAGGTCGAACGCCACGATCGCTGACGCCAGCGCGGCGTCGACGGGCCGGCGGGCCGCGACGTCGTAGCCCAGCGCGCCCTGCAGGTACGCCATTGCCAGGTTCGTCCCCGCGCTGCGAATCAGCAGCTCCTGGATCTCCTGGTGCGGCTCGCTGCGCCCCAGCGCGGCGTCGACCTCGATCATCGCCAGCTCCGGGATCGGCAGGCCGGCGGCGCGCCCGACCTCGCCGGCGATCAGCTCGGCGGCCAGCGCCCGCCCGCCCTGCGCGGCGGCCTGGAACTTCGCGACGTAGAGCGCGCCGTCGTCGGCCTCCACCACCGCCGGAACGGAGCCGCCCTCGCGCAGGGCCGTCACGTAGCGGGTCGCGAGCAGGCGCCGCAAGGGCATCGGGGAGACCGGGGTCGACGGGGACGCGCTCATGGCCGGCGCTAGTTTGTCACGAGACCCATCGTCAGCTGGCTCTCGAAGTCGGGGTCGCCCGGGTTGCCGTAGTCCGAGACGATCACGAACGCCTCTCCGCCCAGCGTCGTGTTGGCGTGTCTGGGCGAGATCGTCAGGTGAAGCACGTCGCCGTTTCGCCCGCTGGACCGGTCCAGCGACAGGCCCAGCCCCGGCGTGGCGCCGGTGCCGATCGCCGTGTCGTAATCGTAGACGCTGACGGTCCAGGTCGCGTCCGTCGGCGCCGCGCTGGACAAAGTCACGGCGATCGTCTGCTTCTGGCCGATCGGGATCTTCAACCCACGGGTCGTGAACCCTGGCGCCAGCGCGCTGTCCGTGACGGAGCCAAGCGCGGGGAAGCTGTTCAGATAGGGGGTGCTCGTCGCCGACGGGACGCACGGGTTCTCGCCGCGCGCGGCGGCCGCGTTCGACCAGGACCGCTGGACCATGTGCGTCGACCCCGCGGGAACGACGTTGGCGTCGTCGTTGAATTCGCACATGTCCGCCACTTCGCCGTCGGTGACCAGCGTCCAGACGGCGTCGTCGGCGTCCTCTTGCTGGTAAGCAGGGTTGGTGGAGGGCAGCGGGTCCGTCGCCGCCTCGTAGAGCTCGTGGCTGACCGCGATGGTCCGCTCCTGGGCTGCGGTGATTGACGGTCCGTCGAAGCCCGGGCAGGCGCAGGTGACGGCGTACGGCACGGACGTCGACCCGGCCCGCGCCTCGGCGTGGTAGCCGTCGAACTCGGTGCAGCACGCACCGTCGCCGTCCTGCTCGATGGTCCCTTGCGGCAGCAGGAACAGGTAGATCGTCTGCGGATCGGCCGCGCCCCAAGGTGGCGCGGCGCCGGTCGTGTTCGCCGCCAGCACGGACTGCAACGTGCTGTCGGCGGTCGTCTTGGGCGCAGGCGTCGTCATGGTGACCGCCGGCAGCACCGTCAGCGGGCCGACGCCGTACTCGCCCGTGACCTGGGCCCAGAGGCCGGACTGCGCCAGCTCGCCCAGGAAGGCCTGGACGTCGGCAGCGCCGGTGTCGCCCGCGTAGACGATGGGCTGGACCCTGGGCGCCGACAGCACGGGCCCACCCAGGTTGATCACCCGCGGCAGCGGGGCGTGCGGCGCCGGCCGGAACGTGCCGCTGCCGGCGTCCGGGCCCGTCCAGCCAGTGCTCGCGGCGGCTGGCGGCGAGGCGCTGCCGCCGCAACCTGCGGCCGCCAGCAGCGCGATCGCGGACAGGGGCAGGCGTCGCGCTCGGAACCGGTCCGTCGGGAGCAAACGCCGTTCAGGATACAGCCGCCCCTGGGACCAGGGCCAGCCGCGATCCGCCGCGGGCGCTCAGTGGACGATGAAGGGCGGGCGAACCAGCGCCGGCGCGTCCGACAGGGTCGGCGTCTCCGGGTGGAACCGCGCCGGCCCGGGCACCGGCGCCAGCTCCACGTCGCGCGTCCCGTCCAGCGACGGATCGCCCGGCGGCGGCAGCGACGGCGGCTCGGGAGGCGCGGACCCGTTCGGGAACGCGCGCCGGCGGCGCAGGTACTCGCGCGGCGTCAGGTGGCGCTGGGCGCGGAACACCCGATGGAACTGCGCGTAGCTGCCGAAGCCCGCGGCAAGCGCGGCCTCCAGCAGGCTGGGGCGGCCGCCATCGACCAGCAACCAAAAGCGGTCGAGCCGCAATCGGTTCCGGTATTCGACCAGCGACATCCCCATGTCACGCTTGAAAACGCGTGCCAGGCGGCTGACGCTGATCCCCAGCTCTCCAGCGATCTGCTTGCCGCCAAGGCTTGGATCCTTGGCGAGCATCGTGACCGTGGCGCTGACGGCGCGGTGTTTGGAGGGGCGAATGGGCACCGAGGTCGTTTGTTGGCGGGCTATCACGGTGATCCCCCTATTCCCGGCAGTCGCCACTTCGGTCACGGCTCGATCGCGAGAGCCACAAATGAGAAGCGGGCGGAGGCACCAATCCACTCCACCCCCCCGGATCTCGACGGGAAACCGCCCAAAGTCCGGGAGGCGGCGCCGCGGGGCGCCAATTTCGTTATTTCGCCCGGAGGGCGCGGTGGCGTGTCATTCGCCCGCCGCCACGTCCGCGGCGGCCCACCGGCGAGGGGCCGCCCGGAGCGTGTTCGTCCCCAGTCGGTCGCACCAGGCCTCGAACGGCGCGCGCGGGACCCCGCGGAAGCGGAGGTCGTCCAGCGACTCGGCCAGCGGCACCGTGTCGACCAGCGTCGCCAGCTGCCGATAAAGCGCGGCCTCCCCCCGATGGCTCGCCAGGGTCGCCGCCAGCTCTTCCGCGCGGCGCGGGCGCACCGTCCAGGCCCGGGGGTCGTCCGGGATGTCTTCCAGGTGGGGGTAGACGCCCAGCAGCGCGGCCGCGCTCTTCTCGCCGAAGCCGGTCAACCCCGGGATGCCGTCCGCCGCGTCGCCGGTCAAGGCCAGGAAGTCCGGAATGCTGGTCGGCGCGAACCCGCGAATGGCCCTGAACGTGGCCTCGTCGGTCAGCTTCTTCTGCCGGCGATCGACCTGCACGACGCGGTCGCCGCGCAGGCACTGCCCCAGGTCCTTGTCGGGGGTCAGGATCCGTACCTGCCCCACCCGGTCGCCGTACAGCCGGGCGCCCGTCGCGAGGCCGTCATCCGCCTCGTGCTCGCGCATCGACCAGACGGTGACGCCGATGGCGCGCACCGCCTCCTCGACGGTGTCGAACTGCTCGCGCAGCTCGGGCGGCACCCCCTCGTCGCTCTTGTAGCCCTCGAAGAGGTCGTTCCGGAACGAGCGGATCGGGTTGTCGAACGCCACCGCCAGGTGCGTGACCGCCTCGTCGGCGTCGTCCAGCAGCGCCAGCAGCGACGAGACGACCCCGATCGTCGCCTTGCGATCGGCGCCCGACGGATCGCGGTGGTCCGGGCGCTTGGAGTAGTGGGCGCGGAACAGCTCGTAGGTGCCGTCGACCAGGTGCAGGCGGGCGACGTCCACGGCTAGCGGTCCTCGATCCAGCCGAGCAGTCGGTCGGCGGGCCAGCAGTTGGCGATGTGGGCGGGGTCGACCCAGGCGCGCGCCGCGTGCAGCGCCGCGTAGCGCGCGCGGTCCAGCTCGTCGACGCGGTGGGCGTCGCTGTCCAGCAGGAAGGTCACGTTCCGCCCGCGCAGCCGGCGCAGCGCCTCCTCGGACAGGTCCAGCCGGGGCAGCGCGCCGTTGATCTCCAGCGCCGTTCCGGTCTCCTCCGCGGCGGCGCCGATGGCGTCCATGTCCAGGTCGATGGGCGGCCGCCCGCCGATCATGCGCGCCGACAGGTGGCCGATCATGCGGACGGCGGGATCGCGCATGGCGGTGACGACCCGCCGAGTCTGGGCGGCGCGATCCAGGTCGAAGTGGTCGTGGACCGAGGCCAGGCACCAGTCGAACTGGCGGCGGAACTCGAGGTCGTAGTCCAGCTCGCCCTCGCGGCCGATGTTCAGCTCGACGCCGTGGAGCAGGCGCAGCTTTTCGCCCAGCTCGGCCTGCAGCGCCCGGAAGCGCTCGCGCTGGGCCAGCAGCGTCTCGCGCGGCACGCCCGACACGGTCCCCTCGGCGTGGTCGGTCACCGCCAGCACCTTGTAGCCGCGCGCGATGGCGCCGGCGACCATCTCTTCCAGCGTCGAGCGCCCGTCGCCCGACACCGTCGTGTGCAGGTGAAAGTCGCCCGACAGCGGCGGGATGGGCGGCGGCAGCGCGCCCCGCTCGGCGGCCTCGATCTCTCCGCAGTCCTCGCGCAGCTGCGGGGGGATGAAGGGGAGGTCCAGCGCCCGGTAGATCTGCTCCTCGGTCTCGCTGGCGACGACCTTGCCGCCGTCGATCTCCGACAGCGCGTACTCGTTCAGCGTCAGCCCGCGCGCGAGGGCCCGCATGCGCAGCTTGATGTTGTGCCCCTTCGAGCCGGTGAAGTAGAGCAGCGCCGCGCCGATCTGGTGCGGCGCGACGACGCGCAGATCGACCTGCGTCCCGCGGCGCGTGACGACGGTGGTCTTCGAGTCACCCCGCCCCAGCACCCGGTCCACGAAGCTCATCGCCAGGAACGCCTCGGTGACGGGGCCGGGCGTCTCGGAGGCGACGATGATGTCCACGTCGCCGATCGTCTCGCAGAAGCGGCGCAGCGCCCCGCAGGCCTCCGCGTGCGCGACGCCCGGCAGCTCGCGCATGGCGGCGGCGATCCGTTCGGCCAGCGGCAGCGCGACCGAGATGGGCGTGCGCTCGAGCGGACCCTGCGCCTCCAGGCGCGCCAGCGACTGGGCCAGCTTCTCCTCGGATTTTTGCCCGAAGCCGGCCAGGTTGCGGAGCTTCTGCTCGGCCAGCACCCGGCGCAGGTCGTCGATGGACTGGACGCCCAGCTCGACGCGCAGCCGCTGCAGCGCCTTCGGCCCCAGCCCCTGGATGCGCAGCAGCGCCACCACGCTGGGGGGGTGCTTCTGCCGGAGCATCTCGAGCTTGGCGACCTTCCCCGTGTCCAGCAGCTCGCGGATCTTCTCGGCGGTGCTCTTGCCGATGCCCTCGATCTTCTGAAGCTCCTTGGCGGAGAGGCGGCCGACGTCGCCCGCGTGAGCCGCGATGGCCTGGGCCGCGCTCTCGTACGCCCGCACGCGGAAGGATTGCGGGTCCTGCTCGTCGAGCATCGTGAGCTCGGCCAGCTCGCGGAGCATCTCGAGCACCTCGTTTTTGCTGTCGCCCATGCGTGAGTTGTAGCCTTGCCCGGATGGCCAGCAAAGCCAACAAGCATGCGAAGAAGGACGATGCCGAGGTCCTCACGATCGGCGAGCGCCCGGTGCGCATCAGCCACCCGGCCAAACCCTATTTTTCGCGCGAGGCCAAGCTGTCCAAGCTGGACATCGTCCGCTACTACCTGGCAGTCGCGCCGGGCGCGCTGCGCGGCATCCGGGATCGACCCATCGTCTTGAAGCGATTCGTCGACGGCGCCGAGGGCGAGGCGTTCTACCAGAAGCGCGCGCCCGAACAGCGCCCCGAGTGGCTGCGCACCGTGACACTGTCGTTCCCGTCGGGGCGGACCGCCGAGGAGGTGGTCGTCGACGACGAGGCCGGGCTGGCGTTCGTCGTGAACCTGGGCTGCCTCGAGCTGCACCCCCACCCCGTGCGCGCCGGCGACCTGGACCACCCCGACGAGCTGCGGGTCGACCTGGACCCCGGACCGGGCGTGGCGTGGGACGACGTGCGGCGGGTCGCGCTGGAGGTCAAGGCGCTACTGGAAGAGCTGGGGCTGACCGGCTGGCCGAAGACCAGCGGTTCGCGCGGCATGCACGTCAACGTGCGGATCGCGCCGCGCTGGACCTTCGACCAGGTGCGCCGGGCGGCGCTGGCGCTGTCGCGCGAGATCGAGCGGCGCGCGCCGTCGCTGGCCACGTCGAAGTGGTGGAAGGAGGAGCGGCACGGCGTATTTCTCGACTACAACCAGAACGCCAAGGACCGGACGACCTGCTCGGCGTACTCCGTGCGGCCGCTGCCCGACGCGCGCGTCTCGGCGCCGCTGCACTGGCGCGAGGTGGCGGAGTGCGAGCCGGCCGACTTCACCGTCGCCACCATGCCGGGCCGCTTCGCGTCCGTCGGCGATCCTCACGAGGGGATCGACGCGGCGGCCGGCAGCCTGGACGCGCTGCTGGAGCTGGCCGCGCGCGACGACGCGGCGGGGCTGGGCGACGCCCCGTGGCCGCCGCATTTCAAGAAGATGGACGGCGAGGCGCCGCGGGTGGCGCCCTCGCGCGCGCGGGGCGCGGCCAAGGATGTGGCAAAGAAGCCGGCGGCGGCGGGCAGCGGCCGTCGCGCCTCGAAGATGCCGCTGATCGTCGTCGCCAATTCGCCCGACAAGGCCGCCGCGCTTGCGGGGCTCGAGCGCTGGAAGGCGCGCCACCCGGAGGCCGCCGCCCACCTGGCCGTCGACGACGTGCTGGTCGATTCGATGCGCGGCCGCTCGTCGACCTGGACGCGCGTCCGCCTCAACCTGCGCCACGTCCCCGAGGCCACGCGCCCGCCGCAAGAGACCCCCGACCCCGACGACGACCCCACCCGCGAATGGCGCGAGAAGTGGCAGCACGGCCGCGCCGCCGGCCCGCGCAAAAGCCAGCCTTGACGGGGTGTGTGAAACGCCAGGACGCCGAGGACGCCAAAAGGCTGGATTAGCTGACGGAGGTGCTGGGCGCTGCCGGCCGGTCCAAGGGATTATTCTGACGCCCTGGGTTGGCGTCCGGGCGTCCTGGCGCTCGAGTGCTTGCGGCGGTAGTGGCGGGTCCACAGGGTGATGGCGGCGCCCCCGAGGACGCCCGGGGCGGCGAAGGCGACGGTCGTGAGGCGCTGCCAGCCCAGCGCCGGCAGGTTGACGACGATGAAGGCGGTGATGGTGCCGATGCACGCCGCCAGCATGTTCGCCATGTGCGTGTACCACCAGTCCATCCGGCTGGCGGGACCGCGCAGCCAGTAGCGCAGCTGCCGACCGGCCAGCACGACACCGAGGGCGGCGAAGGCGAGGTGCAGGGCGGATCCGTTCGCGGCGCCGTACGCTCCGAGCGCGATCGACGCCGCCAGGAACAGCACGGACGACACGACGTCGAACGCGCCGCCGATGCCGCCGATCGGCGTTTTGGCGCGCACGGCGCGGATCCCCGTCGCCGCGCCGTTGGCCGCGAGCAGACCCAGAAAAGCCAGCAGCCAGGCCGAGCCGTCGTTGTCTGGATTGGCGTCCAGCAGGCGCGCCGCGCAGAGCGCCAGGGCCGCCAGGGCCGCCAGCCACATCGCGCACGCGTAGACCCAGCCGGCGCGGCGATGCAGGGCAGACCCCTTCGTCGTGACTGCCGGGATCCAGAGCGCGATCAGCGCCACCGCGCCACCGACGACATGAACCACCAGCACGCCTCTCACGGCTTCCCGATAACACGGCGGCGCGATCGGCGATACGGCCGCCGCCCGTGCGGCCGCCGTCAGCGCCCGGCGGCGAAGATGGCTTTCAGCTCGTGGGGCGGGACGACCTCCAGCTGTTCGTAGGTGCAGGTGCGGGGGTCGCGGTCGGGGCGCCAGCGGCGGAAGTGGGCGGTGTGCCGGAAGCGGGTGCCCTGCATGTGCTCGTACGCCACCTCCGCGACCAGCTCCGCGCGGATCGGCTCCCAGGACAGATCCTTGCCCTGGCTCCAGCGGCTCTTGGCGCCTGGCACGCGGTGTCCCTGGGCGTCCAGCTCGGCGGCGTGGGCCCACTCGCGCCAGGGGTGGTCGGCCAGCGCGTTCTCGCGGTACGGCGCCAGAAGCTGAGTCAGCTCTTTTCGCTTGGCGTCGGTGAAGCTGGCCGCGACGCCCACGTGTTGCAGCTTGCCCGCGTCGTCGTAGAGGCCCAGCAGCAGCGACCCGACGGCCTGCGGGTCGCGGGCGTGCCAGCGGAAGCCGGCCACGACGCAGTCGCACTCGCGTTCGTGCTTCACCTTGAACATGACGCGCTTGTTGGATTCGTACGTCCCCTCGGCGGACTTCGCGACGACGCCGTC
>CAZPUH010000184.1:0-3793 GCA_964589215.1 uncultured Myxococcales bacterium
CGGCAAGAACGTCGTCTATCTGGCCACCGAGGCCAACAACGTCTACGCCTACAACGCGGACAGCCCGTGGGACCTGATCTGGTCGCGCACCAGCATCGAGACGCCCTGGATGTCGGCCTCGACCTGCGTCAACACGCAGCCGCTCATCGGCATCAGCAGCACGCCGGTCATCGATCCCTCGACGAACACGATGTACCTGACGGCCAAGCGCAACGCGAACGGCGTGTTCAAGTACATGCTGCACGCGCTGGACCTGACCACGGGCGCCGACAAGCCGGGCAGCCCCATCGACATGGGCCTGGACGGCAGCGGCCAGCCGCTGGCCGTGACCGGATCAGGCGACGGGACGTCGGGCGGCAAGATCGTGTTCGATCCGATTCGCCACCAGAACCGGGTCGGCCTGACGCTGTCCCAGGGCGTGTTGACCGTGGGGTTCGCGTCGCACTGCGACCAGAACAACTATCACGGGTGGGTGCTGCGCTTCGACACGACCTCGTCGCCCATCCGGCCGCTGGCGCCCTTCATGACCAATCCGAACACCGGCCACGGCGGCCTGTGGCAGGGCGGCGGCGGATTCCCCGTCGACGCCTCCGGCAACCTCTACATGGTCAGCGGCGACGGCCGCTCGGGGACGACCCGGACCGACGGCACGCAGCTGGCGAACGCGTTCATCAAGCTGACGAACGTCGGCATCGGCGGGACGCCCACGGTCGGCTCGTGGTTCATGCCGTCGGACGTGGCAACGCTGGACAACGGCGACGTCGACATCGGCAGCTCGGGGCCGATGTTGATCCCGGGGACGACGCTGCTGACCGCCGGCGGCAAGAACGGGATCATGTACGTGGTCAACACCACGGGCGACTCGATGGGGCACTTCCAGGCGGGCACGCCGCCGGACACGCAGATCGTCCAGCGCTTCTCCGCGTCCAGCACCAACGGGCAGATCGTGGGCGGGCCGGTGTGGTGGGAGAGCCCGGCGGGGCCGCGCCTCTACGTCTGGCCGGGCGGCTCGACGCTGGGCGCCTTCGCGTTCAACCGCAGCACGAACCTCTTCAACACGACGGCGACCAGCCGGTCGACGGTCACGGCCACCGGCGGCGACGCGCAGGGCGCGCAGCTGTCGCTGTCCGCCAACGGCTCCGTGGCGGGCACGGGCATCGTGTGGGCGACGCGCGCCCTCGGCAGCACGGGCGGCGGCGGCTTCAACTCGAACACGCCCGTGGGCGGCGCGCTGTATGCGTTCGACGCCGAGAACGTCGCGACGAAGCTCTGGGATTCGACGCTGGTCGCGGGCGACAAGCTGGCGAACGCCCCGAAGTACATCTCGCCGACGATCGCGAACGGCAAGGTGTACGTCGGCACGCTGGGCGCCGCGCCGTCCTCGGGCGGCGAGGTGGCCGTCTACGGCCTGTTCAGCGGCGGAACCGACGGCGGCGTGGGCGGCTCGGGCGGATCGTCGGGCACCGGCGGCGCGGGCGGCGCCGACGGCGGCGTGCTCCCCACCCTCACCTGCGCGACCGTCGACGGCGGCGCGCCGCAGCCCACGAACTGGACGTACGTCTACAACACGTATTTCGCCGGGACGACGACCGGCGCCACGGCCGGCCATTGCTCGGAGTGCCACGCCTCGACGCTGGCCAACTTCGCGTGCGGCGCCGACAAGGACAGCTGCTACGCCGGTCTGGTCAGCGTCGGGCAGATCACGCCGGCCAGCCCCACCACGTCGCCGCTGGCCGACTCCGAGCGCTCGCCGCTGGCCTGGTTCGGCCGGCCCACGACGCCTCCCGGCGTGCTGGCGTTCATGCCGACGGATCTCGTGGTCCGGAACCCGCCGGCGGTCGCGGCGGTGTGCGGCTGGGTGCAGGCCGGCGCGCGCGACGACAAGGCCAACGGCCAGACCTGCGGCGGCGCGAACGAGTGCGCCTCCGGCTTCTGCGTCGCCGGCGTCTGCTGCGCGAACGCCACCTGCACCGCCGCCGCTCCGGTCTACCAGATCGACACCGGCAGCAGCAGCGCGGTATCGCCCTTCGGCGCCGATCAGTTCTTCAGCGGAGGCACCGCCCGGACGGTCACCAACGCGATCACGATCAGCGGCGTCACCAACCCCGCGCCGCAAGCGGTCTACCAGAGCGAGCGGTACGGCACCTCGACCTACACCCTCCCCAGCCTCACGCCGTCGGCGGGCTACACGGTGCGCCTGCACTTCGCCGAGCTGTTCCAGACGGCGGCGGGCAAGCGGGTGTTCAACGTCCTCATCAACGGGACCACCGTGCTGTCGCAGTTCGACATCTTCGCGACCGCCGGCGCGGCGTTCCAGGCCGTCGTCCGTGAGTTCACGGCGACCGCGAACGCGTCGGGTCAGATCGTCATCAACTTCAACACGGTCACCGACAACGCGACCATCGAGGGGATCGAGATCATCCCGGCCGCGCCGAACGCGGCGCCGACCATCGCCACGCCGGCCTCGGCCAACCCCAACCCGGTCACCGGCGCCACCACCGCGCTTTCGGTGCTGGGCGCGGACGACGGCGGCGAGGCCAACCTGACCTACACCTGGGCCGCCACCGGGTCGCCGCCGGCGGCGGTCACGTTCAGCGCGAACGGCACCAACGCAGCCAAGAGCGCCACGGCGACCTTCACGAAGGCCGGCACGTACACGCTGCAGGTCACGGTCGCGGACCGCGGCAATCAGACGGTCACCAGCTCCGTCAGCGTGACGGTGAACCAGACGCTGACCAGCATCGCGGTCTCGCCCGCCACCGCGACGGTCGCGACCTCGGGGACGCAGCAATTCACGGCGTCGGCGCGCGACCAGTTCGGAACCACCCTGGTCGCCCAGCCTTCAGTGACGTGGACCGTGAGCGGCGGCGGAACGATCGGCAGCGGCGGCCTCTTCACCGCCGGCACCAGCGCCGGCGGCCCCTTCACCGTCACGGCGACCAGCGGCAGCGTCCACGGGACGGCCAGCGTCACCGTGTCGTCGGGGGCGACGACCGTCTACCGGATCAACTGCGGGGGCAGCGCGGTCTCGCCGTTCACGGCGGACCAGTTCTTCAGCGGCGGGACGGCCCGCACCGTCACCAACACCATCTCCACCACGGGATTGACGAACGCCGCCCCTCAGGGCGTCTACCAGAGCGAACGATACGGAAACGTGACGTACACGCTGCCCAGCCTGGTTCCGGCGGCGGCGTACACCGTGCGGCTGCACTTCGCGGAGCTGTTCCAGACGGCCGCGGGCAAGCGGACGTTCAACGTCGCCATCAACGGCACGACCGTCCTGTCGAACTTCGACATCTTCGCGACGACCGGCGCCGCCTTCAAGGCGACGCTGCGCGAGTTCACGACCACCGCGAACGCCTCCGGTCAGATCGTCATCACGCTGACGACCGTGAAGGACAACGCCACGGTCGAGGGGATCGAGATCATCCGACAGTAGCCTCAGGGGACCTGCAGCACGCAGCGCACCTCCGTCGCGGTGGCGGACGTGCAGGGCCGCCCGCCGCACACGTCGGGGGCTGCACAGCTGCACGTCACGGCGCCGGTGCACGCGGCTGGAATCGGGCGGCACACATAGCTCAGATCCTGCACGCAGATGTTGTTGTCGGCGTGGCGACCGGCCGGGCAAACGCCTGCGTCGGCCAGGAAGACCGCGCCGCCCTCGGTCCCACTTGCCACGCAGATCGAGCCGGCCGCGCAGGCCGGGGTGCAACCGGTGGTATTCGCGCCGCCTTGCCCGCCGCCGCCGTTCCCCGCGGCCGCGCCGCCAGCCTGCCCGCCCGCGGCGGTGCCA
>CAZPUH010000185.1:0-11874 GCA_964589215.1 uncultured Myxococcales bacterium
CAGCCGACTGCCGCGTCGAAGCGCGCAACGCGACCGGCCGCGAGCTGGCCCCGGACCCGCAGGCGGTCGCCGCCGCGCGCTCGCTGGTCGCGGCGCGAACGACCGCCGCGGCCGACGCGGTCGAGATGCTGGACTGCCTGGCCGCCGCCGCCACGCCCGCAGACCGCGCGCTGCTGGAGTCGATGCGCCGCGGACCGCCGTCGCCGCTGCGCGATCGCGCCGTCGAGCTGATCGCGCCGCGGCACGACAAGGGGACGGATTGAGCGTCCCCGACGCGCCCGGGCCGCCGCCCGGCGCTCCCGCCCCGTCGCCCGTCGTGCCCACGGCAGCTTCCCAGCCGCCGGCCGGGTCGAACGACCGTGGCGATCGCCTGGCGCGCGGGGCCCGCCGGGTCAGCGTGCTCACGATGCTCTCCCGCCTGCTGGGGCTGGCGCGCGAGCAGATCTTCGCGCTGACGCTGGGCGCGGGAGCCTCCAGCGACGCGTTCCTGGCCGCCTTCCGCATCCCCAACCTGCTGCGCGATCTGTTCGCCGAGGGCGCCCTGTCGACCGCCTTCGTGCCCACCTACGTCGCGACGCTGCGGCACGAGTCGCGCTCGGCGGCGCACGCGCTGGCCAACCGCGTGATGTCGACGCTGACGATCTACCTGGGCGCGCTGGCGCTGGCCGCCATGATCTTCCCCGGCCCCGTGGTCCGGCTGGTGGCGGCGGGGTTCTCGCCCGAGAAGACGGCGCTGTGCGCCCACCTGGTGCGCATCATGATGCCGTTCCTGCCGGCGATCTCGCTGGCGGTCGTCGCGATGGGGGCGCTGAACGCCGAGGAGAAGTACACGGCGCCGGCCCTGGCGTCGTCGATGTTCAACCTGGTGGCGATCGTCGGCGGCCTGATCGTGTTCGGCATCGGCCCCTCCTCGCGCACCGCCGTCACCGCCTGGGCCGCGTTCACGGTCGTGGGGGGCGTCGCGCAGCTGGCCATCCAGCTCCCGTCGCTCTGGCGGACCGGCTACCGGCCGCGCCTGACGCCCGATCTCACCCTGCGCGACCCAGGGACGCGCCGGATCGCGAAATTGATGGCGCCCGCCACGCTGGGCGTCGCGGCCGTGCAGGTCAACGTGGTCGTGAACTCGTCGTTCGCCAGCCTCATCTCCGACGGGGCGCTGTCGTGGCTTTCGTACGCCTTCCGGCTGATGCAGCTGCCGATCGGCGTGTTCGGTGTGGCCGTCGGCACCACGGCGCTGACCCACCTGTCGCGCGACGCCGCGCGGAACGACTGGGACTCCCTGCGCGCGACGTTGCGCCGCGGCCTGCGGATGGTCCTGTTCCTGACGGTGCCGTCGACGGTGGGCCTGGCGATGCTGGGCGTCCCGATCATCCGGCTCATCTTCCAGCACGGCCGTTTCTCGGCGAACGCCACGGTGCAGACGGCGCACGCGCTGGCCGGCTACGCGATCGGGCTGGTCGCCTACGCCGCCATCAAGGTGCTGGCGCCGGCGTTCTACGCGCTGGGGCGCACGCGCGTGCCGGTCGCGGCCAGCATCACGGCCGTCGCCGCCAACTTGATCTGGAACGTGCTGACGTTTCGCCGCTTCGGCCACGTCGGCCTGGCCGTCGGGACGTCGATCGCCGCGCTGGCCAACTTCTGCGTCCTGGCCATCGCGTTTCAACGGCAGATCCACGGCCTGTTCACGCGCGACCTGGTGGTGCCCTTCGTGAAGATCGTGGTCGCGGCCGCCGTGATGGCCGGCGCCATCTGGCTGGTCTCGTCGCGCGTCGAGCAGGTTCACCACGCCGGCACGGGCATGTTCGCAGCGAAGGCGTTCCTGCCGATCGCCGTCGGCGCCGCCGTCTACTTCGCGGCGGCGCGCGCGCTACGTCTGGACGAGGCGCGGCAGCTGGTCTCCCGCTTTCGCCGGTAGAACGGGCCGGCCGCTCTCAGCGTTCGTGCGGCATGCGGTCGCGCGCGCCGCGGAAGTACTGCATCGGCGAGTAGAACCGGAAGTTCGACACCCGGCTGGTGTAGACGCAGGCGTAGGCCTCGACCTGCTCGCCGAACTTGCTGACCTCGTACCCCTCGCGGAAGATCGGTCCCCAGTAAGGATTGAAGCCGTCGTCGATCGCGGTTTCGACCAGGCGATGTTGCGCGGCCGTCTCGCGCAGCTCGCGACGCAGCTTCTCGATCGCGTCCTTCACGGCGCGCTTGGCGGCGGTCAGCGGCTCGACGTCGGCGCCCTCGGCGCTCATCTTCTGCAGCGCCCGCAGCGCGGCTTGCCGCTCGTTCAGCTCGGAGTCGAGATGAACCAGCTCCGCGTCCAGACGATCCAGGCGTCCCAGCTCTTGCTTCAGCCGGTCGTGGGTCGTGATCTCGTGCTCCAGCTCTTGCAGGATCATCGCCGTGCGCCAGTTCGACGACTTCCGCGAGCGCAGCATGTCGCCGTAGATGTGGTCGCCGACGAACAGCACGCGATCACCGCTGGCCCGCGCGCGCTCTTGAAACTCCCGGATGTTGCCGCCCGAGTAGACGCGCCCGCGCTGGAACGGGGCGGCGGTGGTCGAGCCGTTGGAGGCGCCGTTACTCTTGGCCAGCGGCTCCCCGTTGCTGTCGAGCTCGACGAACGGGCGTTCCTCCGTGAAGAACTCGGGCTTGCCGGCGCTGACGACGATGACGTCGAAGTAGTGCCGCCACGACGGGTACGACGCCGGATACGCGCGGTCGCCGCCGTTCGGCGCCTCGTCCAGCAGGTAGCTCATGACCTGCGACGTGTAGTCCCAGGCCGAGTTGGTCAGCAGGAACAGCCGCTTCCCCGACGAGCGAAACTTGTGCAGCGTCTCCGGCAGGCCGGGGTCCCGTTCGATGTAGCTGGGGAGCTGCGCCCCGACGATGGCCTTGATGGACCCGTCGCGGTGCGCGAGGTCGATGCACTCGCGAATGTGCTCCCACATCGTGGCGTAGTCGGGCTTGCTCGCCGTGCTGCGATCGAAGTAGTCGACCAGCACCGCGTACAGCACGGCCTCCGGCAGCGCGAACAGCGAGTCGATCCAGGCGTAGCGCCGGTTGGACAGACGCGTCCGCTCGCGCTGGTACAGGTCCCCGATCTGCGCGCGCTCGATCGGCTTCAGCCCGTGCCGGGCCCGCCCGGGGTAGCCGTAGCGGTCCGGCTTGAAGATGTTGCCGTTCACGCGATCGACGACCAGACCGCGCACCGCCAGCATGGGGTCGTACGCCAACGCCCGAATCTCCTCGGGGTAGCCCTTGGCCGAGACCAGCTTGTGCAGCGTGGCCCGCATGGACAGCTCTTCGATCTGCGCCTGGTTGTAGAGCGCCAGGGTGTAGTCCATGTCGAAGCCGACCATCTCGATCTGGTCCAGCCGCAGGTTGCGGTTGACGTAGATGCGGGTGGCCCGCGGGATGTCGGTCGAGCGAAGGCCGGACACCGCGAGGTCGGTCGGAGTGACTGACCCTGTCTGGGCCGTCGCGAGGACCTCGGGGGCGGTAGTCACACTCGAAATTTTATCACGCGCGGGGCTGCCGGGCCGCCTTGTAGAATGACCGTAACGTGAAGTTCGCGCTGGCCCAGGTGAATCCGACGATCGGCGACTTCGACGGCAACCGTCGCCTGATTCTCGACGCGGTGGCCGCTGCCGAGGCGCGGGGGGCCGAGCTCGTCCTTTTTCCAGAGCTGGCGATCTGCGGCTATCCGCCCAAGGACCTGCTCGAGCGCCCGGCGTTCGTCGAGGCCTCGCGCGCTTCTCTGGCGGCGCTGGTGACCGCGCTGGCCGGCGCCAGGGCGGCCGCGCTGGTGGGCTTCCCGGAGCCGCTGGTATCGCCGGGGCGCGGGCTGTCGAACAGCGCGGCGCTGATCGACGGCGGCCGCATCGTTCACGTCGCGCGCAAGTCGCTGCTGCCCACGTACGACGTCTTCGACGAGCGCCGCTACTTCGAGCCGGCCACGGAGGTCGCGCCGTTCACGTTCCGCGGCTTGCGGCTGGGCATCTCGATCTGCGAGGACATCTGGAACGACGCAGATTTCTGGCCCGAGCGCCTCTACCGGGGCGACCCCATCGAGTCGCTGGTCGCGGCGGGCGCGGAGGTGATCGTCAACCTGTCCGCGTCGCCGTACACCATGGAAAAGCGGCACGTGCGGCCGCGGATGCTGGCGGCGACCGCGCGGCGCTGGGGCCGGCCGTTGCTGTTCGTGAACCAGATCGGTGGTCAGGACGACCTGGTGTTCGACGGCGCCAGCCTGGTGCTCGACGCGACGGGGAGGGTGGTTGCGCGCGCCGCCGAGCATGCGCCCGATCTCATCGTCGCGGACGTGACGGCGGGCGGTGCCGCCTCGGAAGATCTGCGCCCCGACGAGCCGTCCGACGAGCGTTCGGCGCTGGGCGCCCTGGTCCTGGGGACGCGCGATTACGCGCGCCGGTGCGGCTTTTCGCGCGCGCTGCTGGGACTGTCGGGCGGCATCGACTCGGCGCTGGTGGCCGCCATCGCGGCGCGGGCGCTAGGCCCCGAGAACGTGCTGGGCGTCGCCATGCCGTCTCGCTACTCGTCGGAGGGGTCGCTGAGGGACGCGGAGGCGCTGGCCCGTAACCTGCGCATTCCGTTCACGACGATCCCGATCGAGCCCATGTTCGCCACGTATCTGACGACGCTGGCGCCGGCGCTGGACGCGTTCGCGCCGCCCGCGTCCCCGGCCGCGGCGGCCGCAGCGGCGGACCTGACCGAGCAGAACCTGCAGGCCCGGATCCGCGGCGCGATCCTGATGGCGCTGTCGAACCGGCAGGATCGGTTGCTGCTGACCACCGGCAACAAGAGCGAGATCGCGACCGGCTACTGCACGCTGTACGGCGACATGGCTGGCGGGCTGGCGGTGATCAGCGACGCGCCGAAGACGCTGGTCTACCGCCTGGCCCGCGCCGTCAACGCCGAACAGCCCGTCATTCCCGAGGCGACGCTGACGAAGCCGCCGTCCGCCGAGCTGCGCCCCGACCAGACAGACCAGGACTCGCTGCCGCCCTATGAGCTGCTGGACGCCATCCTCGAGGCGCACCTCGTCCGCGGGCTGGACGCGCCCGCGCTGGCGAAGGCCGGGTTCGATCCCGCCGTCGCGCGCGACGTGGTCCGCCGGGTTCAGCAGAGCGAGTACAAGCGCCGCCAGATGGCCCCCGGCCTCAAGATCACCGGCAAGTCTTTCGGCCCCGGCCGCCGCTACCCGATCGCGCGCGCCTAGCCCGTGTCGGCGGCACGTCGTCGGGCATGGTTCGCTAGACTTGGGCGCCGACGATCGGTATCGTCCGCGGCACTTTTTCCAGGAGCACGAACGATGCGCGCAGTGATTGCTGTTCTTCCAGGTGACGGGATCGGGCCCGAGGTCGTGGCCGAGGCGCGGCGGGTTCTGGCCGCCGTCGCAGACCGCTGGGGGCATGCCTTCACCTTGCGCGAGGCGCTGATCGGCGGCGCCGCCATCGACGCGACGGGCACGGCGCTGCCGCCGGAGACGCTGGAGATCTCGCGCGCCGCGGACGCGGTGCTGCTGGGCGCCGTCGGCGGGCCGAAGTGGGACGACCCGCGCGGCAAGGTCCGTCCGGAGCAGGGGCTGCTGGCCATCCGCAAGGGGCTGGGCCTCTACGCGAATCTGCGGCCGGTGGCCGTGACGCCCAAGCTGTTCCACGCCTCACCGCTGCGCCCGGAGCTGCTGGCGGGCGTCGACATGGTCGTCGTGCGCGAGCTGACCGGCGGCATCTACTTCGGTGAGAAGACCCGGCAGGCCGATCGCGCCTCCGACCTCTGCGTCTACACCGTCGACGAGGTCGAGCGCATCGTCCGGACGGCGGCCCGCATCGCGCGCGGCCGGCGCAAGAAGCTGACCTCCGTCGACAAGGCGAACGTGATCGAGACCTCGCGGCTGTGGCGCGAGGTCACCGAGCGCGTGATGAAGCAGGAGTTCCCCGACGTCGCGCTGTCGCACATGCTGGTCGACGCGTGCGCGATGCACCTCATCCGCCGCCCCGCGGACTTCGACGTGATCGTCACCGAGAACATGTTCGGCGACATCCTGACCGACGAGGCCTCGATGCTGGCCGGCTCGATGGGCATGCTGCCCTCGGCGTCGCTGGGCGACGGCAAGCGTGGTCTGTACGAGCCGATTCACGGATCGGCGCCCGACATCGCCGGCAAGGGGATCGCCAATCCGTACGCGACGATCCTCAGCGTCGCGCTGTTGCTGCGACACTCGCTGGAGCTGGAGACGGAAGCGCGCGCCATCGAGGCGGCCGTCGCGGGCGCGATCGACCGCGGCGTGCTGACGGGCGATCTCGCCCCCGCCGGGACGCAGCCCGCCACGACCCAGGCCGCGGGAGACGCGGTGCTGCAGGGGCTGCGGCAGGGCTGATCGCGCGCACCGTCAGGAACGCGGCGTCAGAAAGCCGCGCGTAGGAAGCGACCGGAAACGACAGCGCCCCCTCTCGACAGTGCTCGGGGGCGCTGTTAAATTGGTCATGTTCAGCCGAGTCTTGTCGGTGTTCCGTTTGTTGCCCCCCGCCTCGTCCGTCGCTCCGGCCGGCGCTGCCGCCGACCGCACGGACCTCCAGCGCGTCCCGTGGATCTCTCACCGATCCGGTGACGTCGTTCGGCCGAGGGCTGCCCGTCAGATTTCTTCCTAGTTGGTGCCCCGAACGCGCGCCGAACCGCCGAGACCGTGCAACGAAGGAGAACGAGATGGGAACCAGGCTCTACGTTGGCAATCTGTCGTACAACGTGACCGAACCCGAGCTGCGGGACGTCTTCGCAGAAGGGGGCCGGAACGTCGTCGAAGTGAAGATCGTCATGGACCGCGACACCGGTCGACCGCGCGGATTCGCCTTCGTGGAAATGGGCAGCGACGACGAGGCCAACGCGGCGATCAGCTCGCTGACGGGCCGCGAGATTCAGGGCCGCGCCATCAACGTCAGTGAGGCGCGCGCCCGCGCCCCGCGCGCCGGCGGGGGCGGCGGCTTCGGTGGTGGCGGCGGAGGCGGCGGGTACGGCGGTGGGGGCGGCGGTGGTGGTTACGGCGGCGGTGGCGGCGGCTACGGCGGTGGAGGGCGCGGCCGCGGCGATCGCGGCGGCGGTGGCGGCGACTACGGCGAGGGCCGCGGCCGTTCGCGCCGCGGCGGCTGGTAGCCGCTCCGCCAAACGGCGATCGACCCGGGGAGGGGCGAGGGCCCCTCCCGGCTCACGCGAGCGCGCGCAGCCCTTCGGGGTCCGACAGGATCACGCGACGGCCGTCGGTCTGGATCAGGCCCTTGCGCTTGAACTGCGACAGCGTCAGCGAGACCGTCTCCCGCGTCGAGCCGATCAGATTGGCCATCTCCTGGTGCGTGATCTTCAGGCCCACGACGAGGCCCCGCTGATCGGAGACGCCGTGCTCCTGGCCCAGGCTCAGCAGGAGCTCGGCCAGCTTCGCGCCCACGTCCTTGAAGATCAGCTGCTCGACGCGCGCCTCGAGGTCCTTGCGGCGCGCGATCAGCGCGCGCCCGAACTTGTAGGCGGCGCCGCCGTCCGACTTCAGCAGCTCGTCCAGCGCTTCGCGGGAGACCTCGACGGTCACCGAGGCGTCCATCGCTTCGGCCATCTCCTCGCGCGGGCCGCCGTCCAGCAGGCACGGCTCGCCGAAGAAGTCGCCCTCGCCGCGGTATGCCAGCGTCAGCTCCTTGCCGTCACGCGTGACCTTGGAGATCTTGATTCGCCCGCTGGTCAGGAAGTGCACGCCCTGGGCGCGATCGCCCGGCAGGTAGATCACCTGGCGCGGTCGGTAGGTGCCGACGCTCAGGCCGGGAAGCAGTCGCTCGAGCGTCTCGTTCGGCGTCTCGGAGAGCACGTCGCATTTCCGGAGCAGCGCGATGGGATGCTGCGCGTCGTGAGCTGACATGTCTCCGTTTGTAGCATAAAACTGGCTCCACCGTAGAAAACTCGGTGAACTGCGCTACAAAAGCGCCCTTTTCCTGCTGCCCCGCAGCAAGCAGGCGATTCCGGCGGCGAGCACGAGCAGGCCGGCGCCCAGAAGCGAGATCTTGGTGCCGATCGGCAGCGTCTGGGTGTCGTCCGCGTGGGCGCGGGCCAGCAGCACGATGCAGGCGTTGTTCGTGAAGTGCGCCAGCATCGACGGCAGGATCGAGTCCGACGAAAGCGCGATCGCCGAGAGACCGACGCCCAGCAGCGCGGTCGGCACCAGGCGCCAGACGTCGACGTGGTAGATGCCGAACAGGATCCCCGTGAGGATCGCGGCCAGCGCCGGGGAGAACCGCGTCGCGAGGCCGCGCAGGATGGGGCCCCGGAACAGCGCCTCCTCGCAAACGGCAGGGGTCGCCGCCATGAGCAGCAGCGTCCCGATCAGGCTGCGCTGGCCCGACGCGGGCGCGATCGTGCGCCGCAGGTGCTCGACGACGTCCTTGGGCGGGGGAAGGATCCACTCGGCGAGCAGACCGACGACCAGCCAGGCCGACAAGCCGATCAGCAGCGCGCCCGCGAACGAAGAGGCCGGCGCTCGGCGGAGCCGAATCAACCCGCCGACCGTCTGGCCGCGGCCGCGCGCCGTCATCCAGACCAGCCCGCCGAGCCCGACCCACTCCGTGACGGCGAGCCCCGGTTCCAGCCGCCAGCTCTGCAGCGGCACGAAGACGAAGAACAGCAGCACGCACGCGACGCCGTAGAGCGCGATGGCGGCGCCCGCGGTGGGCGGCTCGTCGTCGCGCTCGACGAGGTCGTCCGCCGCGCGGCCGGCACGCTTGCCCATGACGAGCTGCCGCAGCCAGGCCCCGAGCCCGACGCGGCCGTCGTCGCTGTAGAACAGCCGCTCGGAGTCGTAGAGGCGCGACGCCAGCAGCAGCGCGGCCGCCCCGTAGAGCGCGGTGCTGGCCAGCACCGCGACGGCGAGCCCGGCCGACGCGCGGGCGAGCACCAGGTCGCGCGCCAGCAGCGTCACGCCGACGCCCGGGATCAACGCGGTCACCCCCGAAAGGCGGAAGTCGCCCAGCCCCGCCGTCAGCGCCGGCGCCATGCACAGGAAGTAGACGGGCGTGAGCAGCGTCTGTGCTTCCTTGAAGCTGCGCGCCAGCGCGCCGATCGCCACCATGACCGCCGCGAACAGGAACGCCGTCGGTGGGACGACCGCGAAGGCGGCCGCGGCCTGCCGCCAGGGGATGGCCAGCTTGGCGCCCGCGCCCCCGGCCAGCCGCGCCCCCTCGAGCACCGTCAGCGACATCGACGCCAGGTTCAGGAATCCGGTCAGCGACGCCAGCGCCGCCACGGCCAGGACCTTCCCCGCCATCAGCGCCGAGCGTTCGATGGGCGCCGAGAGCGTCGTCTCCAGCGTGCCGCGCTCGCGTTCGCCGGCGGTGATGTCGATGGCCGGGTGGAACGCGCCCAGCATCACCATCACGACGACGACCAGCGGCAGCACCTTGGACAGCAGGTAGCCACTGACCTGGGTCTTGGGGGCGATCCCCGAGGCCGTGACGGCGAAGGCGGCGGCGCAGGCCGACCCGGCCCGCGCCTCCAGCGCGCGCTGCACGCGATCGCGGGCGGCCGAGGACTCCTCGCGGGTCTCGTCGTAGAGGATGCGCACGGCGGGCGGCTGCCCCGCCGCGCCGGGGGTCACGTCCGCGATGGCGTCCACGCGGCCCGTCGAGAGATCGGTGGCGGGAGCCGGCGGCGCCACGATCACCTCGGGTCCCGCCAGCGCGCGGCGGACGTCGGCGGCCAGCGCCGGGGGGCCCTGGACGGCGACGCGGGCGACGTGCGCGTCGACGCGGGCGACGCGGGCGGCCAGCACCTGCGCGGTCACCAGCGACACCAGCGGGTAGACGACCAGCGGGAACAGCACCATCACGGCGATGGTCCGGCGGTCGCGCAGGGTCTCGCGCAGCTCCTTGCCGGCCACCAGCAGCGCGGGGCGCAGGGTCACGTCGCAGCCCCGGAGGTGGCGCGCGGCGGCTCACCCGCGACCAGCCGCAAGAAGGCCTCTTCCAGGCTGGGCGCTTCGCCGGCGGCGGCGCGCAGGGCGGCGGGCGTCCCCTCGGCCAGCAGCCGCCCTTCGTGCAGCAGGCCGATGCGATCGCACAGCAGCTCGGCCTCGGCCAGGTAGTGGGTCGAGAAGATGACCGCCTTGCCGCGATCGCGCTCGGCGGCGACGAAGGCGCGCAGGAAGCGCGACGCCAGCACGTCCAGGCCGGCGGTCGGCTCGTCGAAGATCAGCACCGCGGGATCGTGCAACATCGCGCGCGCGATGGACAGCCGCTGGCGCTCGCCCGTCGAGAGCGCCTCGCAGCGCCGCTGGATGAATGGAGCCAGCTTCAGCACCTCGGTCAGCGCGGCGATGCGGGCGCGGGCGGTCTCGTCGGGCATGCCGTGCAGCCGCCCGAAGTAGTCGAGCAGCTCGCGTCCGGTCAGGCGCGCGTAGAGGCCCGTCGTGTTGGTGAGGAACCCCAGCTGCCGGCGCACGGCCAGCGGGTCCACCGAGACGTCGAGGCCGGCCACGACGGCGCGGCCCGCGGTCGGCGCCAGCAACCCCGCCAGCACGCGCAACGTCGTCGTCTTGCCGGCGCCGTTGGGGCCGAGAAGACCGTAGATCTCGCCGGGCGCGACGGCGAAGGACAGCCCGTCGACGGCGGCCTTGGTTCCTGCCCGATCGAAGCGCTTGACCAGACCCTCGACGACGACCCGCGCCTCGCGCATGTCCGGCAAGGATAGCGCGAGCCGGCGGTCAGCAGTCGCCGGGCAGGCAGTAGTACGTGAGCTGCTTCGGGAAGCTCCGGGAGCCGCAGGTCCCGATGGCGGAGGTCTTGGCGGCGGGATCGTAGGTCCCGGTGCAGGTCGGCGGCGGGCCGGCGCTGGCGGGCGGCGTCGGGCAGAAGCCGCCGGTCGCGTCGTACTTGACGTAAACGCGGATGGGCACGGACACGCTCTGGTTGCCGGCCTTGTCGCGCGTCTGGACGGCGATGCAGTTCCAGCCTTCCGGGATCTTGTTCGCGAAGGTGTCCAGCTGGTTGCCGAAGCAGTGGAACGTGCGGTCGATCGGCTCGACGGACCAGATGGCGGGCTCGCCGTCCGAATAGCCGATCGCGATCGTCGGTTGCTGGAACGAATTGCAGAGCCGCGGGGGAGGCGCCGTGGCCGTGCCCTTCGCGCAGGGGGCGTTCGCCGGCAGCGTCGGGTCGGGCTCGAAGTCCGCCTTGCCGGCCGGCGGCACGGGAGCCAGGCGGACCTGCAGGACGCCGCTGCCGGGCGTGGGCGGCGCCGTCGGGCTGATGGGCGTCAGCAGCGGGTTGACCTCGTCGCAGCGCCCGTCGCCGTCGCTGTCGACGACCAGCGGCTGGTTCACCGAGGCCGGCATGATGAAGACGTTCGTGTTCTCCGGGTCGACCAGCGAGATGGGCGTGACCTTCACCTCGCTGCCGCGGTTGCCGTCGTCCTCGATGCGCGCGCGCAGGTCGAACACCTGGGGAACCATGCAGCCGTCGTTGGGCATGTCCCCGATCTCCTGGTTGACGGAGAGCGGATCGAAGGCGAACGAGCACTGGTAGCCCGTCAGCGTGAGCGTCATCCCGCGCATCAGCGGCGGATCGAGATCGGCGATGGGCGCGATGTTGTCGATCGAGAAGCCGTACGCGACGACCGACTGATTGCCGACCTGATCGACCGCGCGGAACGAGATGTTCGGGAACACCACACACAGATCGGACGACGGCGGCTCGGGGCAGCGGGTCAGGTTCGACGTGTCGAAGAGCGCGCCGTAGATGCCGCTCCCCTGCGCGGTCAGCGGCAGCTCGAAGAGCGGCGTGTCCTGGTTGGAGATCACCGCCACCACCGACGAGTCCAGCACGCCCGAGTCGTCCGTGA
>CAZPUH010000186.1:0-5329 GCA_964589215.1 uncultured Myxococcales bacterium
ACGTTGAGGACCGGGACCCAGTGGGCCGTGTCCAGCACCGCGTGCGGCAGCGAGATGGCCAGCACCTGGTTGGGGCGGATGCTGGCGTCGTCGCACGAGCCCTGGCGGTCGGGCTCGCCGTCCAGCACGTCGAACAGGCACCCGGTGCGCGGGTTCCAGAAGCGGCGGTTGAACGACTCGCGCAGCCGGGCCGCGGCCGCGACGACCGTCTCCGAGCGCAGCGTCCACCCCTCGTGCCGGCCGGCCGCTTCCTCGTCCGCCAGCCAGCCGCCCAGCAGCATGAGCGCGTTGTAGAAGAGCGCGTTGATCTCGACGGCCTTGCCGCGGCGGGGCGTCACGACCCAGTCCCCGACCTTGGCGTCCATCCAGGTCAGCTGATAGCCGGGCGCCCCCTGCTTGAGGAGGCCGTCCGCCGGGTCCAGCCCGATGCCGAACCGCGTGCCGGCCAGGTGCTTCTCGACGATGTCGACCAGCTTCGGCATCAGGAACCGGCGCGTGTCGGCGTCGCCCGTCGTCCGTTCGTAGCGGTCCAGCGCGTGGAAGAACCAGAGCGTGGCGTCCGCGGTGTGGTACAGACCCTCGGTCTCGCCCTCCGGGAACAGGTTCGGGATCAGGCCGTCGCGAATGTGCTTGGCGAAGGTGTGCAGGATGCTGCGCGCCTCGGGGTGGCGCCCGGTCAGCAGCGTCAGCCCCTCGAGGCTGATCATGGTGTCGCGCCCCCAGTCGGTGAACCAGGGGTAGCCGGCGATGATCGTGCGCGCCTCGTCCCCCTCGGCGTGCAGGCGCGCCTCGTCGGCCGGACGCACGCGCGGGGTGATGATGAACTGGTCGGCGGCCAACACCAGCTCGGCGCCCAGGCCGTGCTGCAGCACCGGGTGGGCCTGCGCGATCAGGCGCTGGCGGCGCTCGTCGTCGAGCGACATCGCCTGATCGACGTCCAGCTCGCGCAGCCCTTCCCAGGCTTCCGTCGACGCCGTGAAGTGAGCGCTGCCGCCCGGCGCCAGCGTCAGCTCGAACTGACCCAGCCGCTGCAGCGGGCCCCGCCACTCGTAGCCGCGCGACCGTTCGATGCGATAGATGAGGTCCAGCGTCCCGTCGCCGCCCGCGGCCGTCATGGGCACGGCCTTGTCGGTGCGCGCTTGCAGGCGCAGGGCGGGCAGGGCGCCCGTGCCGTCGGTGGCCGTGACCTCGACGCCGTCGCCGGCCGCCTTCACCAGGTACGTGCCGGTGGACTGGTCGACGGGCCCTTCGTGGGAGCGCATCGACACGGCCGGCTCCAGGCGCAGCGTCACGGGACGGGGCGCCGCGATCAGACGGTACGAGACGCGGGTCGTGTTCTGCCGGTAGGTGACGACGATCCGCTTCTCGAGGACGATGCCGTCGTGCTCGAAACGCCAGATGGGCCGGCCGTTGTCGATCCAGAACTCGACGAGGTGCTCCGGCAGCAGCGCGCTGGCCGGCCCCTCGACGCCGGAGAGCCGGATCTCCGGGCCGCTTTCGGGCACCAGCGTCTCCAGCAGATGATTCAACATCAGCGTACGGCCCAGCGGCGCGGGCAGCGCGGCGACCAGCAGCCCGTGCGACCGGCGCGTGGGCGTCGCGCCGATGGTGCCCGACGCGTAGCCGCCCAGGCCGTTGGTCAGCAGCCACTCGCGGCCCAGCAGGAGGTCGATCGACTCCCCTTCGTGCCAGCCGCGCCGCGCCGGCCCCCCGCTGCTCATGACAGCGCCTCGGGCGCCAGAACCACCGCGGCCTGTCCGGGCAGGTTGAAGCCGTCGTCGCTCTCGACGGGGCCGGTCCCCTGTCCGCCGTAAAGCGGATCTTCGCTGGACCACATCGTGCGCCAGCGGTGGCGATAGGGCGGGGCCAGCAGCGGCTCCGCGATCGCGCCCAGCGAGAGGTCGCGCCCCAGGTTCACGATCAGCAGGCGATCCCCCGTCGGGCAGGCGAACCGCAGCACCAGCGCGTCGCGATCGATGACCGCGCCGTGGATGCAGCTGCAGTCGCCGCGCGCGAAGGCCTGGTCCTCGCGCCGCAGCCGCAACAGATCCCGGTGCAGGGCCAGCCAGCCCTGGTTGCGCTCGCGCTCCGCCCAGTCCAGCTTGCAGGCGGCGAACGTGGCCTCCTCGTGCGGGGTCAGGATCCGCGCCTGCGCGGCCTCGGTCGCCGCCGACGGAAACTGCGACAGGAACTTGCGGCGCCCCTCGTCGACGGCCTTGGCCAGCTCGGGCTTGTGGTCGGCGAAGTAGACGAACGGGCGGGTCGAGCCCCACTCTTGCCCTTGAAACAGCATCGGGGTGCCGGGGCCCAGCAACACGACGGCGGTCATCGCGCGCAGCATCCCCGGCGCGGCCAGCGTCGTCAGCCGTTCGCCGCGCACGGAGTTGGCGACCTGGTCATGATTCTCCAGGAACGTGACGAACGACGCGGCGGGCAGGTCCAGCGCGGGCGTTCCACGGCGCTGCTTCTGCCAGGCGTAGCGCTGCCCCTGATAGAGGTAACCCCACTTCACGGCCGAGAGGATCTCCTGCGGGGTGCCGCGGTAGTCGGAGTAGTAAGCCTCGTTGTGGCCCGTCAGCGCGACGTGGGCGCTGTGGTGGAAGTCGTCGTTCCACAGCGCGTCCAGGCCGTAGCCGCCCGCCTCGGGCGCGCGCACGATGCGCGTCTCCTGCGGCTCGTTCTCGGCGACCAGCAGGCAGCCGCGCCCGCCGGCCGCCGCGCGCACGCGCCGCACGACGGCGGCGACCAGGTGATCGGGCGAGGCGTCGAAGATCTGCTGGGTGGCGTCCAGGCGCAGCCCGTCGAAGTGGAACTCCTCGACCCAGTAGCCGGCGTTCTCGATGCACAGCTGGCGTACGCCGGCCGAGCCCGGGCCGTCGAAGTTGATGGGCTCGCCCCATTCGTTCTCGTACTTGTCCGAGAAGTAGGTTTTCGAGAACTGCGTCAGGTAGTTCCCGTCGGGCCCGAAGTGGTTGTAGACGACGTCCAGGATCACGCCCATCCCCAGCGCGTGGGCGCGGTCGATGAACCGGCGCAGGTCGTCGGGGCGGCCGTAGAGGTGGGTGGGCGCCCAGAGGTCGACGCCGTCGTAGCCCCAGCCGAAGCGCCCCGCGAACTCGGCGACCGGCATCATCTCGATCACCGTCACGCCGACCTCGGCCAGCTGGGGCAGCCGTTCGGTGGCGGCCGCGTAGGTCCCCTCGGGCGTGAACGTGCCGACGTGCAGCTCGTAGACGACCGACCCGCGCGGGGCGATCCCCTTCCAGGCGCCGTCCGTCCAGGTGAAGGGAGTGGGGTCGATCAGCTCGGAGGGGCCGTGCGGCCCTTCGGGCTGGAACCGCGAGGCGGGGTCGGGGTAGGGGTGCGCGTCGTCGTCCAGACGGAAGGCGTAGCGGCCGCCCGCCGTCAGCCCGTCGACGACGCCCGAGAACATCCCGTCGCCGTCCTTCTCGGCGGTGAGCGGCGCGCTGCGCTCCAGATTGCCGCCGTGCACGACGGTGACCCGCTGGCGCGCGGGCGCCCACACGCGGACGTGCGCGCGGCCGTCGGGCAGCAGCTCGGCCCCGATGGGAAAACGACGCCCGCCCGTCGTGCCTGTCATGCGGAACCTAAGGTGATTCCCCACCCGGTCGAGTCAATGGTCGGACTTCAAGGCGCGCGAGGCCCGCCCCGTGTCGGCCGCCAGGTCGGCCAGGCGCTGGGTGGTTTCGCCGTCCTTCTCCAGCTCTTCGACCGTCTTGGGGGCGCGGTAGGTCCAGTTCGTGCCGTCCGTGACGGTCGGGTCGTTGATGCGCCCGCGGCCGCCCAGCAGGTCCTCCAGCGTGACCAGGGTCAGCGTGGACTTCGAACCGTAAAGCGCGCGCAGGATCGCGTCGCGCACCTCGGGCCCGAAGGGGGCCGCCGGGTCGATGTTGGCCAGCGCCGGGATCGTCTGCAACTCCTTGCGCTGGTCCGGGGTCAGCTTGTCCCACCATTCGGCGGTCGTGTCGGTGTCGTGGGTGGCGTTGGTGGCCGCCGAGATCTCGGGCCAGCTGCCCGGGTCGCGGTAGTGGTCCTGCTCCTTCTCCCAGCGCAGCACGCGGTACCCGGCGATCCCGGTCCGCTCCAGCGACGGCCGCAGGTAGGGGGGCAGGGTGCCCAGGTCCTCGGCCACCACCTCGCCGAAGCGGCTCATGAGGTGCATCAGCCGCTCGCCCTGCTGGATCTGCTCGCTCTCGTCAGCGGGCCAGAACTCGCCCGGCGGCAGCTCCTTGTCGCCGGGCGCGCCGGCCGGCCGCGAATACTCGCGGTAGCAGCCGATGGCGTGGTCCACCCGATAGACGCTGAACAGCTCGCCGTTGCGCTGGGCGCGCCGCCGCATCCACGAGAAGTCGTCCTGGCGCATGGCGTTCCAGTCGTAGACCGGCAGCCCCCAGTCCTGGCCGGTCTTCGAGAAGTCGTCCGGGGGCGTCCCGAGGCGGCGGTCGATGCGGAACAGATTGCGGTTGGCCCAGACGTCGGCCGAGTCCGAGCCCACGATGAACGGGAGGTCCCCCATCAGGTCGACCCCCTCGACGCTGGCCTGCCGCCGCGCGCGGCGCCACTGCCGATTGAGCTGCCACTGCAGCCAGGCCTCGCGCAGCAGATCGACGCCCTGCTCGCGCCGGACCTTGGCCAGCGCCTCGGGCGCGCGTTCGCGCGGCCCCGCCGGCCATTCGGTCCAGGCTTTGTTCGTCTGGCGGTGCCACACGGCGAAGAGCGCGTAGTCGTCCAGCCAGTCGCGGTTGTCGCGCATGAACTCGGCCAGCTGCCGGCTGCGCGGGGTGCGCTTCTCCCACTCGTCCTGACGGAACTTCTGGAACGCCAGGTCGAAGGCGGCGTTCTTCAGCTCGCGCACCGCCTTCCAGTCGACGCGTTCGGCGCGTTCGAGCTCCTCGACGCGCTTGCGCTGCGCTTCGGGCAGGGCGTCGCGCCCGCCGGCGGACTGGAAGTCCTCGCACTCGTCCAGCGACAGGTAGACCGGATCCAGCGCGAACGCCGAGACCGACGCGTAGGGGCTGGGGTCCGCCCCCGAGGTCGGGTTCACGGGCAGAAGCTGGATCAAGGACAATCCCGCCTGGCCCGCCCAGCTGGCGAGCCGAGGGAGGTCGGCGATGTCGCCCACCCCCCAGCCCTTGCCCGACCGGATCGAGAACAGCGGGATGACGACCCCGGCCCGCCGTCGGCGCCGCTGCGCCTCCTTCTTGACGACGCGCGCCGGGGCGGCGGCCGCCTCGCGGGCGACCTTGGTGTCCAGCGGCTGGCGCAGCACCGCCAGGCCGCGCCCGCCGACCTTGTAGGTCTCCTTGCA
>CAZPUH010000187.1:0-6350 GCA_964589215.1 uncultured Myxococcales bacterium
CGGCCGCGGCGCCCGCGGAGATCGCGCCGCCCGTCGTCGCGGCCGCCCAGGCGCCGGCGCTCGCGCCGGCGGCGACCCGCGAAGAGACCACGGCGGCCTCCACCGGCTGCGATCCCGACGCGATCCGGACCGCCCCCTGGCGTGCCTCCCCGGAGGCGTGCGCGCAGGCGTTCGAGGCCCACCCCGGCAACGCGTCCTTCGCCCTGGCGGTCGCGCAGGCCGAACATGCGCACGGCCGGCTGGCCGAGGCGGCGCAGTGGGCGAACCGCGCCCTGGCCGTGGACCCCAACGCCGCCGAGGGCTACGTGATCGTCGCGCGCGCCGAACGGCAAGAGGGGCACCAGCCCCAGGCGCTGGCCGCCTACCGCCACTACCTGGAGCTGGCGCCGCGCGGCTGGCACCGCGCCGAGGCGCGCTCCGCGCTGCGGCGGGCCGGCGAAGGCGCCCGCTGAGGGCGTTCGAGCGCCCCCGGTAAGACCAGCATCGAATCGCCGAGCTCGTGGGTCAGGAAGCCCGCCCGCTCGGCGTGGGCGGCCGCTGCCGCGAGCAGCGCCGGCCCCGCGAAGGCCGCCAGCAGCTGGAAGTGGCTCTCCCCCGCCGCGTGCGCCCCGGACAGCAGTCCGTCGACGACGCGGGGGCGGAACGCCGGCGTGATGCGCAGATCGGTCTCGCCGGCGCCGGGTTGCAACCCCTGCGGCTGGGCCGCCGCGCCTTCCAGCGCGCGCACGACGGTGGTGCCCACGGCGACGATCCGTCCGCCGCGCGCGCGCGTCTCGACGACCGCGCGCACCGTCGCCAGCGGGATGTCGTAGCGCTCGGGCAGAGGCAGCGCGGCGTCCAGCGCCGGATCGCCCGTCGAGCTCAGCCCCGCGGCATGCGTCAGCGACACGATCCGCACGCCCTTGCGGCGCAGCGCCAGCAGCAGCTCCCAGGACAGCGGGCGGCCGGCGGACGGCATCTCGAACGACCAGGGTCGTGACGCGTAGACTGTCTGGACCGCCCACAGCGGCAGCTCGTGGGCGAGATAGGCGTACTGCACGGGCCGCCCCTCCCGATACAGGGCCTCCCACAGCGCGTCGCCGTGGCTGTCGAGCTCCAGCTCGACGATCCGCGGCCAGATCGGATCGCGGCCGGCGATGCGGGCGCCCAGCGCGCCGAATCGCAGCGACGCGCCGACGGGCAGCTCCGGCGGCGGCGGCCGATCCTCGGTTCGCACCCGCCAGTCGCCGGCGCCGAACAGCACCGCCGCGAAGCGCTCGCCGGCGCGCGCCGCCAGCAAGCGCACCTCGACCGGCCGCCCCGCCCCGTCGTGCCCGCGCAGCGAGGCGGGCAGCGTCGCCGCGTCGTTGACGACCAGCAGATCGCCCGGCGCCAGGAAGTCCGGCAGCGCGCGCGTGCGGGTCTCACGCAGCCCGGCGGCGGGACCGTCGCGACGCGCGGCTGCGCTGGGGTCCATCACGAGCAGCCGCACGTCGTCGCGCCGCTCGGGATACGTGCGCGCCGGCGTCACGAGGCGGCCTCCAGGCGCACGGCCACCCGCGCGCCCGACGGCGCCTGCGCTGGATCGGCGAGCAAGCGCACGATGCGCGCCGCGACCTGGTCGGGATCCGCCAGGGCGGCGCGATCCGCGTCGGGCATGGCCTGCGCGTGCATGAGGGTGTCCATCTCGCCCGGGTCGACGGTCAGCACCCGGACGCCGGTCTCTTCCAGCTCCGCCGCCCAGACGCGCGACAGCTGCTCCAGCGCCGCCTTCGAGGCGCCATAGGCGCCCCATCCCGGGTAGGGCTCGGTCGCCGCGTCGGACGTGACGTTCAGGATCGTGCCGCTGCCGCGCAGAACCATTGGGCCGGCGATGGCCTTCGTCAGTCGGAACGGGCCCACCAGGTTGACGGCCAGCGCGCGCTGCAGGTCCTCGCAGTCGGTGTCCAGCAGCGGGCGCAGCGGGACGGGGCCCAGCGTGCTGGCGTTGTTGATCAGAATGTCCGCGGGACCGGCCAACGCGGCGGCCTGGCCGGCGACGGCTGCCGCCGCGTCGATGTCCGCGACGTCCGCCACGATCGCGTGGGCCTCCCCGCCCGCGCGGCGGATGGTATCGACCGTTTCCTGCAACGGCGCCGCGTGGCGCGCGACCAGCACCACGCGCGCGCCCGCCGCCGCCAGCGCCACCCCCAGCGCCTGCCCCAGCCCCCGGCTGCCCCCGGTCACGATCGCGGTCTGGTTCGTCAGCCTGAACGTCATGGCGTGTCCTCCTGATCCCAGGATGACGGGGCCTGCCAATATATCGTCCGCATTGCCAACATACGGGCAGGGCGCCAAAGTGTTGGAATGAACCCGGAGCGCGAGGCCGCCTCTCACCTGGGCCGCAACATTCAGTCTCTGCGCGAGGCGCGCGGCCACACCCAGCAACAGATCGCGCGCCTGGCCGGCGTCCCGCGCGCGACGTGGGCCAACCTGGAGTCCGGCGACGCGAACCCGACGCTGGCGGTGCTGATCAAGGTCGCGCAGGCGCTGCAGGTCCGGCTCGAGGAGCTGATCGAGGCGCCGCGGCACGTGGGCCGCCTCTACCGTGCCGCGTCGCTGCCGACGCGGATGCGCGGCGCCGTCACCGTCCGCAAGCTGCTGCCCGAGACCATCGCCGGGCTGGAGATCGAACGCATGGAGCTGCCGCCGCGGTCGTCGATGGCCGGGGTTCCCCACACCGACGGCACGCGCGAGTACCTGACCTGCGAGCGCGGCCACATCGAGCTGTCGGCGGGCGGGGCCGTCTTCACGCTGGAGCCGGGCGACGTGGTCGTGTTCCGCGGCGACCAGCGCCACGGCTACCGCAACCTGGGGAGCAGCACAGCCGTCGCCTACAGCGTCATCGCGTTCGCGCCCGTCGGCGCGTGAAAAGAGCCGCACGGACGTCCGGGAACCTGGATCGCGCTCCGCCGTCTAAGAAAAACAACGAGGAACGAGACAAAGTTGTACATGATCGTCGGGACGCGCCCCATATTCCGGGGGGCCCCCGACATGGCAGTCAAAATCCTCGCGGTCGACGACGTCGAGAGTAATTTGACTGCGCTGGAGGCGCTGCTCGGGGACGCCGACTGGACCATCGTGCGCGCGGGCTCGGGGCGGGCGGCGCTGGAAGCGCTTCGCAAGGAGCAGTTCTCGCTGGTTCTGCTGGACGTGCAGATGCCCGAGATGGACGGGTTCGACACGGCCACGGCGATCCGGGCCGAGGAAAAGTCCGGGCCGGTCCCCATCATGTTCCTGACCGCCTACGACGCGACCCAGGACAAGCTGGCCAGGGCCTACGAGGTGGGCGCCTCGGAGCTGCTGCAGAAGCCGATCGATCCCGCGGCCCTGCGCGCGAAGGTGCGGACCATCGCCGACCTGTGGCGTCGCATCGAGCGCGCCCGACAGGAAGCCGAGAAGGACCACCAGGAACAGCTCATCGCCGAGCGGGTCCGCTGGGAGACCCACCGCCGCGTCGAGCGCGAGACGGAGGAGCTTCGCCAGCGCGCCGCCGATCAAGAGAGTGTGGCCGCCTCCGAGCACAAGGCCCGCGTCGAGGCCGAGGAGACGAGCCGGCTGAAGGACGACTTCCTCGCGACGCTCTCGCACGAGCTGCGCACGCCGCTGAACGCGATCATCGGCTGGACGGCGCTGCTGCGGCGGCGACGGTTCGACCAGGCGTCGCTCGAGCGCGCAGTCGACGTGATCGAGAGAAACGCCAAGGCGCAGGCCAAGCTGATCGACGACATGCTGGACATCTCGCGCATCGTCGCGGGCAAGCTCCGCCTGGAGCTGCAGCCCGTGCTGCTGCCGCCGATCGTCGAGCGCGTCGTCGAGAGCTTTCGTCCCGCCGCCGACCAGAAGAATTTGGCTCTGGCCCTGAACGTCGACCGGAGCATTCCCGTGGTCTCAGGGGATCCGGACCGCCTGCAACAGATCGTGTCGAATCTGGTCTCGAACGCCGTGAAGTTCACGCCCAACGACGGGCACGTGCAGGTGCGGCTGGCGCGCCAGGGGGACGCCGCGGTCCTGGAGGTCTCCGACGACGGCATCGGGATCCCGGCCGACTTTCTGCCGCACGCGTTCGATCGCTTCCGCCAGCGCGACGGCGCCTCGACGCGCGCGTACGGCGGGCTGGGCATCGGCCTGGCGCTGGCCCGACACCTGGCCGACCTCCACGGCGCGACGGTCGCCGTGCACAGCGCGGGGCCGGGGCGCGGCAGCGTCTTCACGCTGTCGATCCCGTTGTCGTCTGCGGCGACCCGCCATCCCGAAAGGGCGGACTCCCCCGTCGCCGCTGCCTCCGCGTCGCTGGCCAAGGTGCGCGTCCTGGTCGTCGACGATGAGCCCGACGCGCGCGAGGTCGCGCGCCACCTGCTGGAAGACGCGGGCGCCGAGGTCGCGACGGCCGTGAGCGCGCGCGCCGGCCTCGAGCAGATCGCCGCGTTCAAGCCGGACGTCATCGTCAGCGACATCGGGATGCCCGAGACCGACGGTCATGCGTTCATGCGCCAGGTCCGCGCCCTGTCGCCCGAGGCCGGCGGGCAGATCCCGGCCCTCGCGCTGACGGCCTACGCCTCACCGGACGACGCGCGCCGCGCGCGAGAGGCCGGATTCCAGGTCTTCCTGGCCAAGCCCCTCGATCCCGCGACGCTCGTGGCGACGATCGCGGAGCTGATCAGCGGAGCCGAAGCAGCAGCAAGGCGGCGCTGACTTTTTGTGAGACGGCGCGCAGCCAACCCTCGACGGGGACGGTGACCTCCGGTGGCAGGTGGGGGCGCGCGAGATAACCGGCGCCGGCCAGGATCACCAGCACCAGCAGCGTTCGCACGGCCGCCCGGCGCACCCAGCGGCCGAACCGGCCGGGCACCGGAACCGGCGTGTCGGCCTGGTCCAGCACCTCGGCGGGCTCGACCTGCCGCGGCTCGGCGCGCTCGATCGGGCGCGCCGCTCCCGGCGCGACGCGCGTCATGGCCGCCAGGCGGGCCGATCGCTCGGCGTCGACGACGGTCGCCGCCGCGTAGACGGGCCGGGTGGCGGACGTCGGGGTCGGCGTCGCGGGCTGCGGGCGCTCCGGCGCCGTCGGCTGCTGCTCGCCGTCGGCATCGGGGCCGGCGTCCTCGGCGGTGACCGCCTCCAGCTCGAGATCGCCCGTGAGCACCTCGATCGTCTCTTCGCTCTCGGCGTGCGCCGCGGATTTGATCCCGTCGCGCGCCGACAGCGTCTCCAGCCACCGCTTGAGCGCCGTCGGCCCCGTGGGCTGGCCCAGCTTGATGAGGATGGCGTCGATCCGATCCGCCATCTGCTGGGCGGTCTGCCAGCGCGTGTTCAGGTTGGCCCGCAGCGCGCGCGCGATGAACCGCTCGACGTCGGGGTTGAAGTCGCGCATGAACGCCGACGGCTTTTCATAGCGCGCCTTGCGCACCTGCATGATGACGTCCAGATCCGTCGCCCCGTCGAATGGCTTCTTCCCCGTCGTGAGCAGGTAGAGCAGCGTCCCCACGGAGAAGAGGTCCGAGCGCGCGTCCAGCGTCTCGCCCGCGGCCTGCTCGGGCGACATGTAGGCAAACTTCCCCTTGATGACGCCGGTGGCCGACTTCTCGCGCTTGCCGAGGGCCTTGGCGATCCCGAAGTCCGCCAGCTTGACGTCCCCCTCCGCGCTCAGAAGGACGTTCTGCGGCGTGACGTCGCGGTGCACGATCCCCAGCGGCCGCCCGTCCCGCGTGCGTCCGTGGACGTAGGCCAGGGCCCGACACAGCGCGCCGACGATGGACAGCGCCAGCGGCAAGGGCAGCTTGAGCTTTGCCTTCTGGGCCCGGCGCCGCACCTGCTCGAGGCTCCACCCGTCCACGAACTCCAGGACCAGAAAGTACTCGCTGCCGGAATGCCGTAAATCCAGCACCTGGACGAGGTTGCTGTGGTTCAAGGTGGAGGCGATGTGGGCCTCGTCGACCAGCATCCGCACGAAGCTCGGGTCCGCCGCCAGAGCCGGCAAGATTCGCTTCAAAACGACCTGCTTCTGGAAGCCCTCCACGCCCAGCTGCAGAGCCAGGAAGATCTCCGCCATCCCCCCATGCGCGATCTTTCGCAGCACACGGTAGCGAGCCGTCTCGCGCATCGCCCGGGAGAATACACCGCCAGGCCAATGACGCATCCGAGGCCCCCCGCGCGGGCCTCCGCCTCTCATTTGCTGCGGATCGGTGAGTTCGCGCGAATTTTAATCACAACACATGCTCATACTGGACAGTCGCTAGGGCCAGCAGCGGTTGTGTCTTCACGGGCGGCGGGTCACGTCACTTGGGCAACCTCCAGCACGGAGCCACATGTGAGACTTCCAAACGTATGGGCAC
>CAZPUH010000188.1:0-1867 GCA_964589215.1 uncultured Myxococcales bacterium
GGCGCGTCGTTGGTGCCGTCGCCGGTCATGGCCACCAGCTTGCCCTTGGCCTGCTCCTCCTTGATGAGGCGCATCTTGGCCTCGGGCGTCGCCTCCGCCAGGAAATCGTCGACGCCCGCCTCCTTGGCGATGGCGGCCGCCGTGCGCGGGTTGTCGCCCGTGATCATGACGGTCCGGATGCCCATGGCGCGAAAGCGCGCGAACCGCTCGGCGATGCCCGCCTTGACGATGTCCTTGAGGTGGATGATGCCCAGCAGGCGCGCGCCGTCGGAGACCGCCAGCGGCGTGCCGCCCGTGTCGCCGATGCGGTTCGCGATCTGCCGCAGCTCGGGGGAGACGGCGCCCCCCTGCTGCTCGACGTGGGCGGCCACCGCGTCGACCGCCCCCTTGCGAACCAGTCGGCCGCCGACGTCGACGCCGCTCATGCGGGTCTGGGCCGTGAACGGCACGAAGACCGCGTCCTTGGCCGCGTCGGCCGCGCCCGCCGGCAGCTGCACCTTCTCGTGCACGTAGCTGACTATCGAGCGCCCCTCCGGCGTCTCGTCGGCCAGGCTGGCCAGCTGCGCGGCGACAGCCAGCTCCTCGATCCGCACGCCGGCCAGCGGGATCAGCTCGGACGCCATGCGGTTGCCGTGGGTGATGGTGCCGGTCTTGTCCAGCAGCAACGTGTCGACGTCCCCCGACGCCTCGACGGCGCGCCCGCTCATCGCGATGACGTTCTTCTGCAGCAGGCGGTCCATCCCCGCGATGCCGATCGCCGACAGAAGTCCGCCGATGGTCGTCGGGATCAGGCAGACCAGCAACGCCACGATGGCCGTCGCCGACAGCGCGATGCTCGAGTACTTGGCCAGCGGCACCAGCGTGACGCATGCGAACAAAAAAACCAGCGTCAGGCCGACCAGCAGGATGTGCAGCGCGATCTCGTTGGGCGTCTTCTGGCGTGCGGCCCCTTCCACCAGCGCGATCATGCGGTCCAGGAACGACTCGCCCGGGTCGGCGGCGATGCGCACCACGATGCGGTCCGACAGCACCTTCGTGCCGCCCGTGACCGCCGAGCGATCGCCGCCGCTTTCGCGGATCACGGGCGCGGACTCGCCGGTGATGGCCGATTCGTCGACGGAGGCGATCCCCTCGATGACCTCGCCGTCGCCCGGGATCAGCTGCCCCGGCTCGACGACCACCACGTCCCCCTTGCGCAGCGACGACGACGCCACCGACTCCTCGCGCCCGTTCGTCAGCTTCCGCGCCGTCGTCTCTTTCCGCATCTTGCGCAGCGTGTCCGCCTGGGCCTTGCCGCGCCCCTCGGCGACGGCCTCCGCGAAGTTCGCGAAGACGACGGTGAACCAGAGCCAGATGGTGACCAGCGCCGTGAACCACAGCGGCGCCCCGGCCTGCCCGCGCGCCACCAGGTCCCGGACCAGGATCAGCGTGGTCAGGACGCTGCCGATCTCGACGACGAACATGACCGGGTTCTTGGCGACCTGCCGGGGCGACAGCTTGCGGAACGAGTCGGCGACGGCGCGCCGGACGATGTCACGGTCGAACAGCGACGTGGACTGGGCCTTGGGACGAAACATGGTCAGTAGACCTTTCCTTGCAGCGCGGCGAAGTGCTCGATGATGTTGCCCAGCGACAGCGCCGGGAAGAACGTGAGCGCCCCGACGACGACGACGACCGACACCAGCAGCACGGCGAACGTCGACCCGTTGGTGGGGAACGTCCCCAGGCTGGGCGGCACGACCTTCTTTCCGACCATCGACCCCGCGATGGCCATGGCCGGGATGATCATCAGGAAGCGCCCGGCCAGCATGTCCAGCCCCAGCGACACGTTGTACCAGGGCGTGTTGGCGTTCAGGCCGGCGTAGGC
>CAZPUH010000189.1:0-3821 GCA_964589215.1 uncultured Myxococcales bacterium
GCTGCTGGACGGGCGGCTGACGGACGACGTCGGGCTCGAGGTCGGGGCCGGTCTCTTCGGTCTCGCGAGCGCGCTCGGCGCAGGCGACGCCGGCGGCGGCGGTCATCGCGCGCACCCGCCGGCGAAGTCGCACAAGCCGCCATCCACCGGCGCCGCGGACGTCAAGGCGCGCGAGCGAGAGCGACGCGAGGAAGAGCGTGCGCGACACCAGCGAGAGCGCGCGGAAGCCAAGGCGCGCGCGGAAGCAGAACGCGAGGTTCAGGCGCGTCGCAAGGCCGCCGACGCCGCGTCCGCGGCGCGCGAGAAGCAAGAGTTCGCGGTGGCGTCCGCCCGGCGCGAGCTCACCGCCGCCGAGCGCGCGCTGGCTGAGCTCCGCGCGGCCGAACAGGAAGCAACCGCCGCGCTGGTCGCCGCGCAATCGGCGCTCAAGACGTTGCGCCGCTGATTCCGCGCCTGTTGCCCCGCAGTGTTTCAGCGCCCAACGTGGCGTCAAACGCGTGACGCGTCATTAATTAACGTTGCTCATAAATCGTTTGTCAGAACACATATTCATCGTGCAAGAATGGCTTCCCCCTCACGATCAAAGGAGCCCCGCATGCACAAGAAGCTGAGCCTCTTCCTGGTGACTGCCCTCGCCACCACCGCCTTGACCGCTCGCGCAAACGCGAAGACGACGGTCGACCTCGAGAAGGGTCAGGGCGCGAACGTAGGGACCTCTTTCAACGCGACGGCCGACATCACGTGTCCCGACGGCTCGGCCGGGAACGTGTTCGCGCTCGGGTTCATCTCCGGCAGCGAGTCGATCCAGAAGGGCACCGGCTCGCCGCGGACCATGACGGACGGCGTGTTCGTCGAGGTCGACGAGTACTTCAACAGCTGCACCAACGTGTTCGCGTCCGGGACGGGCGGCATCCCGAACGGCTTCCTTCCCCCCAACAAGAACCTGATCTCGGCGCGCCTCATCGGCAGCACGTCATTCCAGGACTTCAACAGCGGGCTCACCATCCCGGTCAGCATGAACCTGAAGATCTCGGGGAGCGGGCCGCTGACGGCCAGCAAGGACAACACCGTCAGCCACGGCAGCGGGCCCTTCACGGTGACCGTTTCTCACACGGCGTCCTCATCGCGAGAGGGGACCGTGACCGGCACCCTGTCGATCGGCGGCGTCGAGCTGGACGCGACGTTCTCGGGCACGACCATGTTTTCGAACAGCTTCACCACGATCACGGTCGAGAAGAACTAGCCCCCGGATCGTTCTTTCTCCGGTCTCGCTCTGGTCTCGAAGGCCAGCCGTGGCGCCCTGGAGGCGCCGCGAGCTGGCCTTTTTTTCGTCCGCGCGCTGCTCAGCGGGGCGCGTGGCTGATTCGCCGCCGAAGTGTCACACGGATGTCAGGTGCGGCGGCTCCGGATCGTCTATCCCTGTCGGGCATGTACTCACCACGCCGGACGCGCCTCGCGGCATCCTCGGTTCTCGTTGGTTTCGGGGCAGGGTAGGCGGCGGGCGGTCGGGCGGGCGGACGGCAGGTCACGCGCGGGCGGCGGCGGGTCTGGGCGGGCGGCGGGCGCACACGGCGGCGGGGACGCGGGCGGCGTGGGGGTACAGGCTGTTTCGGTCTACAGCGCGGCGTCGGGACCGACGCGCGTCAGGCTCACCGTCGCGTCGTCGACGTAGATCGCCGAATCGGGCGGTGACAGCGCCTCGCTGACGCTGCAGACGCTGAAGTAGACGATGCCCTCGGGCACGTTGAACGGGCGCTGCAGGTCGTACAACACCTGGTCGTCCAGCCACAGCACGAACCGCCCGTCGGGGCCCGACGAGTCATCGAACAACGCCTGCACCTGGAACCACCGGCCGATCGGGACGGTCACCGCGGGATCCGGCGTCGCCGCTCGCAAGTACTGCGGCCGGTGGTCGTACACGCTCAGGATCAAAGTGCCGCCGGGCAGGCTGCGCAGGTCGACGTCCAGCAGCTGCGACAGGCTGCCGCCGTCCACTGTGGGCGGCACCCGCAGCTGCATGATCGTCCAGTCGTTGGTGGTCTGGTAACCGCGCGGCAGGTAATACCAGGCGCTGTAAAACGCGCTCTGCGGATACTGGTCGTTCCGCCAGAGGCGTGCCTCCTCGTAGTCCGAGATGGCGGCGTTCGAAAGCTTCACCGCGTACTTGCCGCCATGGGCGTAGTCCGTGGAAATGTTCACGGACGTGTACGGCGTCGGTCCCGAGGCGCCGCCCTTCTGGTCGCCCGTCCACTCCTTCAGATCTCCGGTCTCGTGGTGCGCCGCCCACAGGAGATCGCTGCCCAGGTTCAGCCGGGGGGAGCAGGCAGCCCCCGCTACCAGGGCGGAGGCAACGAAGAAGAGTGAGATACGCACCGCGGTCATCATCCTAAAGGGTCGGCGCGCGGCAAACGAGGGTTGTCGCCAGCCGAGCGGCCTCCTAATCTAGCCCGGTGCTCCGTTCCGGCCTGGTCGCCGCGCTCGTGCTCGCCGCTGCCGCGCCGCTGGGCGCGGGTGGCTGCCGCGGCGGCCGCGACGCGACCCTCGGCGAGGGCGGACTGGGCGGCCCCGCCAACCCGGACGGCAACCCGTTCCCGACGCTCGATGCGGGCAGCGCCGGATACGCGCTGAGCTTCGACGGCATGCAGGATTACGCGACGGCCGCCGACGCAAACTTCGCCGCGGTGGGCGCCGCGCAGACGATCGAGATGTGGATCAAGCCGACCGCGGTGAATCCGGCCGCGTACACGGATCTGTTCGTCGCGCGGCTGGACACGTCCAGCGGCCTCCAGATCGGATTCCACGACGGCGCGCTGGCGGCCTGGCGCGTGTACGTCGACCGGGTCCTGGTGCAGGCGCCCTCGCCGCCGTCGCTGAACGCCTGGCACCACGTCGCGTACACCTATGACACCCGCACGGGCCTGAACACGCTGTACCTCGACGGCGTGGCGGTCGACAGCCAGGCGAACGAGACCGACGCGCGCACGCCGACGTCGGTGTGGCTGGGGAGCTTCGACGGGTCCGGCCGGCTCTACAGCGGGCTCATGGACGAAGTTCGGGTGTGGAACGTGACGCGCACGGCGGCGCAGGTGGCCTCGGATCGCGCGCACAGCCCGCCTGGCGCGGTCGCCGGGCTCGTCGCCTACTGGACCTTCGACGACACGACCAGCGGTGGGCGCGTGCTCGACGCCTCGGGTAACGGCAACACCATGACTCTCGGCGACGGCGTCGCCGAGCGCATGCCCGCGCGTGTCGTCTCGGACGCGCCCGTCGCGCCCTGACGCCGATACTAGAGCGAAGCGGACACGCCCGCGGTCGCGCCCAGCCAGAGCACGGCCGTCGTGCCCAGGCCGCCGGCCGGTGTCGCGCCGATCTCGTACGGCCACGGAAACAAGACGGCGTGCAGGCCCAGGAAAGGCGCCAGTCGGGCGCGCGGCCCGGCGACCCGTAGCAGCCCGCCGGCCCGCGCGCCGCCGTCGACGCCCGTGCCGGAGGTCGGCATCGCGGGGTCGAGCCCCTCGGCGGGGAACGGCGCCACGACGACGGACAGCTCACCGCCCAGCTCGACCGCGCCGGCCGTTCGCTGGATGCGCAGACCCGCGTCCACCGGAACGCGCAGCTCACGTGCGTCGAGGCCCCCCAGCGAGAAGCTGATTCGAGGCTCGAACCCGATCCCCAGCGTCGCAGCGACGGGACCCAGTCGATAGGCGCCGCGGACCTCGCCGCCAAACGCCAGCATCGAGGCGCTCGCCGCGACGGCCGGCGCGCCCTCGGCGAGCAGGCCGGCCTCGAGCCGCAGCCGGCGCGGCGGGGGAAGCGGCGCC
>CAZPUH010000190.1:0-5395 GCA_964589215.1 uncultured Myxococcales bacterium
AGGCGGTGAGGTACCGGTCGGTTCGCGCCCCGTCCCGGAGCTGCGGATCCAGCCATGAAGCGAATTCACGCCGTCGTGCGCGGCCGCGTGCAGGGCGTCGGCTTCCGCGCCAGCGCCGCTCACGAAGCGCGGCGGCTGGGCCTGAGCGGGTGGGTCCGCAACCGGCTCGACGGCACGGTGGAGGTTCTGGCGGCCGGCGACGACGCGGCCGTCGACCGGCTGGCGGCCTGGCTGAAGCAGGGGCCGCCCGGCGCGCGCGTGACGGGGCTGGACATCCACCCGCCCGCGACAAGTTTGGCTAGCGAAGAGTTGACCGAATTCGAGATACGCTGACCCCTCCGGAGGCGATCATGGCGAACGAGCAGTCGGGCAACGAGGCGTCGGGAGTCATCAAATCCGTTTCGCGCGAGGCGCGGCAGTTCCCGCCGCCGCCCGAGTTCACGGCCAAGGCGCGGCTGCGCGACCCGGCCGAGTACCGGCGCCTGTACCGCCGGTCGATCGACGATCCCGAGGGGTTCTGGGGCGACACGGCGCGCGCCGAGCTGGCCTGGACCAAGCCGTTCACGAAGGTGCTGACCTGGAACCTGCCCTGGGCCAAGTGGTTCGAGGACGGCGAGCTGAACCTCTCGGCCAACTGCCTGGACCGTCACCTCGCCACGCGCGGCGACCAGGCCGCCATCATCTGGGAGGGCGAGCCGGGCGACGGCCGCACGCTGACCTACCGCGAGCTGCACGCGGAGGTCTGCCGCGCCGCCAACGCGTTGAAGACGCTGGGCGTGAAGACCGGCGACAAGGTGGCCATCTACCTGCCGATGATCCCGGAGGCGGCCATCGCGATGCTGGCCTGCACGCGCATCGGCGCCACGCACACCGTGGTGTTCGGCGGCTTCTCGGCGGAGGCGCTGCGCGATCGCATCAACGACTGCGGCGCGGTCATGTGCATCACCGCCGACGAGGGCTGGCGGCGCGGGAAGAACATCGCGCTCAAGACCAACGTCGACAACGCGCTGGCTCAGACGCCGACCATCAAGAGCTGCCTGGTCGTGCGCCGCACGGGCGAGGCCGTCGACATGAAGTCCGGGCGCGACGTCTGGTGGCACGACGTCGTGCCGAAGGCATCGGCGGACTGCGCGCCCGTCAGCCTGCCGGCCGAGCACCCGCTGTTCATTCTCTACACGTCGGGGACCACCGGCAAGCCGAAGGGGATCGTGCACACGACCGGCGGCTACCTGCTGGGGGCGCACCTCACGACCAAGTACGTCTTCGACCTGCGCGACGGCGACGTCTACTGGTGCTCCGCCGACGTCGGCTGGGTGACCGGCCACAGCTACGTCGTGTACGGGCCGCTCTCGAACGGGACGACGACGCTGATCTACGAGGGGGCGCCCGATCACAAGGGCAAGGACCGCTTCTGGGACATCATCGAGCGCCACAAGGTCTCGGTCTTCTACACGGCGCCCACGGCGATCCGCGCGTTCGTGCGCTGGGGCGATCAAGAGGTGAAGAAGCACGATCTCTCGTCGCTGCGGCTGCTGGGCAGCGTCGGCGAGCCCATCAACCCCGAGGCGTGGATGTGGTACCACACCGTCATCGGGGGCGGGCGTTGCCCGATCGTCGACACCTGGTGGCAGACCGAGACGGGCGCCATCATGATGACGCCGTTGCCGGGCATCACGGCGGCCAAGCCGGGGAGCTGCGCGATCCCGTTCTTCGGCGTCGACCCGCAAGTCGTCAAGCGCGACGGGACCCCGTGCCAGCCGAACGAGGGCGGCTTCCTGGTGATCAAGAAGCCGTGGCCGTCGATGTTGCGCGGCGTGCACGGTGACCCCGAGCGCTACCAGAAGCAGTACTGGTCCGAGGTGCCGGGCGTCTACTTCACCGGCGACGGTTCGCGCCAGGACGAGGACGGCTTCTTCTGGGTCATGGGGCGCGTCGACGACGTGCTGAACGTCGCCGGCCACCGGCTGGGGACCGCCGAGATCGAGAGCGCGCTGGTCTCACACCCCGGCGTCGCCGAGGCCGCGGTCGTCGGACCGCCGCACGAGCTGAAAGGGCAGGCCATCTTCGCGTTCGTCACCCCGAAGGGGGGCGTGAACGCCGACGCCGCGCTGAAGAAGGCGCTGTCCGATCACGTCGTCAAGGAGATCGGCGCGCTGGCCCGCCCCGACGAGATCCGCTTCACCGAGGGCCTGCCCAAGACCCGCTCCGGCAAGATCATGCGCCGGCTGCTGCGCGAGGTCGCGACCAGCGGCACCGTGCGCGGCGACGTGACGACCCTGGAAGACATGGGCGTCCTGACCCGGCTGTCGGCAGCGAGAGACGACGAAGAGTAGGTCGTAGCCGGACGTCCACGACTACGTCCACGTCCACGACTACGTCCACGACTACGACTACGACTACGACTACGACTACGTTCCGCGCTCGTAAACGTAGACGTAGTCGTAGTCGTGGACGTAGCCGTAAACGTGGACGTGGACGTGGACGTCCGGCTCTTCACCCCGCCTTCACGGGCAAGCACAACCAGCAATTGAACGCTCCCGTCTTCTCGTCCACCACGAAATCCGTGTCGTACAGCTCCAGCGCGGGGGCGTCGGCGGGGGTGTAGCCGCTGGTCGGCAGCCAGCTGCGGACGAAGCGGTCCCAGCCGTCGCGCACCTCGGGTGAGGTGCCGGCGAAGCGGGCGCAGGCGTAACGGCCGCCCGCGATGGACTGGACCCCGATCTCGCCCTGCGCGACGAATCGGTCGTCGACCTCGACGCACGCGTCGTAGCGGCACTTTTCCGGCGGCGTGACGTCGGGGATGTCCTGGCACACGCCGTACATGCGGCGCCGCGGGTGCATGAGACCGTGTTCGGCGCACCAGGCGGCGAACCGCTGCCACGCCTGTGCGATGCCGGCGCCGCCGTACGGGCCGACGTGCCGCCAGTAGGCGACCCGTGTCCTGGGAATGGTCTGCAGCTTCACTTCCATGGCGCCTCGCTTCCTCTTGCTCGGCCGCGCCACGCGTCCGGCCGGCCACAGCTCGCCATCCTGCAGAAACGCTTTCACGATCCCTTGATAGGTCTTGCGCTCCGCTTGACGAATCTTGCGGATCGAGGCGCGGTGGCGCTGCGCCCAGCCGCGATAGCCGCCGCGGCGCCAGGCGGTGGGCGTCACGCCGAAGTGGGCGCGAAAGGCCCGCGAGAAGACCTCGGCGGATCCGAACCCGACGTCCAGCGCGACGGCCAGCGCCGTCTCGCCGGACGCCAGCAGGCGGGCCGCCGCGACCTCGAGCCGCCGCCGCCGGACGCGCGACGCGATGGTCTCGCCGGTGAAGGCCTGGAAAACCCGGTGAAAATGCCAGGGCGACACCCGCGCCACGCGCGCGAGCGCGCGCAGGTCCAGCTCCGCGTCGAGGTGCGCGTCGATGTGGTCGACGACCCGGTTGATGCGCGCCGCGTAGGCGCTGCGGTCGGTCATCCGGCGCCGCATCTTACGCAAACCGCCCGCCCCGCGATTGCGATGCTTGACGCCAGGCCGCGCAATTTGCCATCATGCCTGTGGCTCATGCATCTGCTCAACGTCCTCTCGATGCGCTCGCGCTGCTGGCAGCAGCCGAACGTTCGCGCGCTCTCGGCGGCACTGGTTGCCGTCAAGCGCGCCCGAGAGAGCGTGAGCGACCAATGAGCTGACCCGGTCGACCCACCCTCTCTCGCCAGTCGCGGAGAGGGTGAGGCGGTCTCACTCGCTCCAAGGCTGGAACAGCCACCCTGGAGCGAACATGTCCGTCCCCCGACCCGGCCCGAGCCCCTCCGACAGCGACGACCCCGACGATTGTCGCGGCGCGTCCGGCGGTGAACGCCTCGCGACGCGCCCGTTCATCGACCTCATCGTCGCCCAGCTCTGGTTCGCCTTCGCGTACGCGACATTCTTGCTGCTGCCCAAGCTGCTGGCGGCCGACTACCACGCCGACGCCGGCCAGGTCGGGTTCGTGATGGCCGGTTTCGGCGTCATGAGCCTGGCCGCCAGCCCCGCCATCGGGCCGATCGTCCGCCGGCTCGGCAGCCGCGCGACCATGGTCGCCGCCAACCTGGTGCTCGCGGTGTCGGCGCTCGGGTTCCTGGGCGTCTCCGGCCCGGGGCTGTTCCCCGCCTTCCTGCGCGGCCTCCAGGGCGTTGCCTGGGCGCTGGCGTTCGGCGCCGGGATGACCCTCTGCGCCGCGGTCACGCCGCCCGAGCGCCTGGGCCAGGCGCTGGGCATCTTCGGCGCCGCCAGCCTGGGGATGAGCGCCGTGGCCCCGGTCCTGGCCGAGCCGATCGCCGCCCGCTGGGGCGCGCGCCCGACGTTCGCCATCGCCGCGCTGGCGGCCGCCATCGGCGCGTACCGCTGCGCGCGCCTCGTCGACGACGCCGGCCACCCGGTGAACGACAACGGGCGGCCGCTGCGGCGGGACGGGCGGTTCGCCTCCGTGTGGGCCCGCATGCCCGCATTCATCGCGCTCGGCACGATCTCGCTGGCCGGCGGCGCGCTGTTCACGTTCGTCGCGCCGTTCGCCGTGGCGCGCGGGGTGGGCGACGTCCGCGCGTTCTTCGTCGCCTACACGATCGCCGCGCTCGCCTCGCGCTTCGGCATCGCCCGCGCGATCGACGGGCGCGGCCACGGGCCGGCCGCGGCCGGGGCGGGCCTGATCTACGCGGTCGCCGTGGGCGCGATGGCGGTGCTGGGACCCTGGCACCTGGTGGTGGTGGGCGCGGTGTTCGGCGTCGCCCACGGGATCATCTACCCGGCGTTGATGGCGCTGGTGCTGACCGACGTCGCGGCCATCGACCGGCCGCGCCTGCTGGGCTGGGCCAACGGCGCCATGAACCTGGGGATCGTCGCGCTCGCGCCCCTGGGGACGCTGATCCAGCGCGCCGGCTACCCGCGCAGCTTCGCGGCCGTCGGTGTCGCGACCGGCGTGGTGTCTCTGGTGCTGCTGGCGCCCGTCGGCCGCAGCCTACGCCGCGCCTTCGGGTGGAGCTGACGCCGGTTCGGCGTTCTCCAGCTCGCGCTTGCGCTTCATAGATTTCGCCACCAGCTCCGAGACGTTCAGGACCTGCACGCGCTCGCCCGCGTTGCGGTCCTGCACGCCGTCGCGCAGCATGATCGTGCAGAACGGGCAGGCGGTGGCGACGGTCTGGACGCCGCTGGCCAGGATCTCGTCGGTGCGGTTGTGATTCACGCGCGTGCCGATCTTCTCCTCCATCCACATGCGGCCGCCGCCGGCGCCGCAGCAGAAGCCGTGCTCGCGCGCGCGCGACAGCTCGATGCGCGCGTCCTGGCCGCCGGGGAGGGCGTCCAGCACGGCGCGGGGCGCGTCGTACTCGCCGTTCCAGCGCCCCAGATAGCACGGGTCGTGAAACGCGATCTGCCCGGT
>CAZPUH010000191.1:0-7566 GCA_964589215.1 uncultured Myxococcales bacterium
CGGCGCTCCCTCCGGCGCCGTCGGGCCCACCGCCGGTCCCGCCCGTTCCCGGACTGCCGCCGGAGCCGGGAATCGCCGGGCTTCCGCCGCTCGCGCCGGCACCGCCGCCGCTGCCACCGCCGCACCCGCCGATGAGCAGCACCAGGACCGTCAGCGCGCGCTTCGTTCGCATGTGCCGCGATTCAACCCTGGCCACCGCCGCCCTGCCAATAGGCCGACCGGCCCCGTGACGGATCAACCGGCGCGCACGATGAAGTTGTTGCGCTTGCCGCGGCGCAGGACGACCAGGCGGCCGTCGATCAGCTCGCGCGCGGTGAGGCGCGTCGTCTCCGAGGCGCCCGCCAGCGGCGTCCCGTTGACGGCCACGGCGCCCGCGGCCAGCTGGCGGCGGGCGTCCGACTTCGACGGGCAGGCCCCGACCTCGGCCAGGAGGTCGACCAGCAGCGCCCCCTCCCCCTCGAACCGCGCGCGCGGCACGCTGATGGCTGGCGCGGCCTCCAGCGCCTCGTCCAGCAGGTCGCCCCCGATCTCGCGCAGGTCCCCGCCGCCGAACAGCGCCTCCGTCGCGCGGACGACGCGCGCCAGCTCGGGGTCGCCGTGTACACGGCGGGTGAGGTCCTCGGCCAGCGCCCGCTGGGCCTGGCGCGCGCCCGAGCCGACGGTGGCCTCCAGGCTCTCGATCTCCTCGCGCGGGCGCAGCGTCAGCCAGCGCAGGAAGCGCCCCACGTTGACGTCGGCCGTGTTCAACCAGAACTGATAGAAGCTGTACGGCGACGTGAGCTGCGGGTCCAGGTAGACCGCGCCCTTCTCGGACTTGCCGTACTTGCGCCCCTCGGCGTCCGTCAGAAGCGGCGTCGTGAGCCCGTGGACCGTCTCGCCGGCCAGCCGCCGCACCAGATCGATGCCCGACACGATGTTGCCCCACTGATCGCTGGCCCCGCACTGCATCCGGCAGTCGAACCGCTTGAAGAGCTCGTAGAAGTCGTAGGCCTGCAGCAGCATGTACGAGAACTCGGTGTACGAGATCCCCGCCTCGCGCGTCTCGAACCGCTGCTTGACCGAGTCGCGCTGGATCATCTGGTTGACGGCGAAGTGCTTGCCGACGTCGCGCAGGAAGTCCAGCAGGCGCACCTGCCCCAGCCAGTCCAGGTTGTCGACGACCTGCACGGGCGGCCCCTCGTCGGCGCCGGCGAAGAACTTCTCGATCTGCGCGCGGATCTTGCCGGTGTTGTCGCGGACCTTGTCCTGGTCCAGCAGCGTCCGCTCGCTGGACTTGCCCGATGGGTCGCCGATCATGCCCGTGGCCCCGCCCACCAGCGGCAGCACCTTGTGCCCGTGCCGGCGCAGGTGCGTCAGCAGCATCAGCGGCACCAGGTTGCCGGCGTGCAGGCTGGTCGCGGTCGGGTCGAAGCCCGAGTAGACGGCGATCGGCTTCGACAGGACCTCGGCCATGTTCTCGGCGGTGGTCTGCTGGACCAGACCGCGCCAGGACAGCTCGGCGAAAGCCTGTTCGTTGAAGGCCACGGCGTCGGAAGCGTTCGGCATGCTGACGGTCTCCCTAACATCGTGCGCCGGCCGAGACAAGAAGCGGCCCGGCGCGGTAAGTTCCGCCCGTGCCCGACCACCCCGCGCGACTCACCGTCCTCGTGAAGGACTCGCTGTCCGACCTGGTCGAAGCGGCGGCCGCGCACGTGCGGCGGTCCGCGGCCGACGCGATCGCGGCCCGCGGTCAGTTCCGGATCGCGCTGGCGGGGGGCTCGACGCCGCGGGCCCTCTACCCGCGCCTCGTCGCGGGGGTGGACTGGTCGCGCGCGCGCGTCTTCTTCGGCGACGAGCGCGCCGTCGGCCCGACCGACCCCCAGTCGAACTACCGGATGGCGCAGGAGACCCTGCTGGGGCCGGCGGCCGTGCCGCCCGAGAACGTGGTCCGCTGGCGCGGCGAGGATCCCGACCTGGACGCCGCCGCCCGCGACTACGAGCGCGCGCTGACGGCCGGGGCCACGCCCCCCTGGCTGGACCTGGCGCTGCTGGGGCTGGGGCCGGACGGCCACACGGCCTCGCTGTTCCCGGGCACGTCCGCGCTGGCCGAGGAGAGCGTGCTGGCGGTGGCGGTCGACGTCCCTCAGCTCGGAACACGCCGCCTGACGCTCACCTACCCGGCCTTGTGCGGCGCCCGCGACGTCTGCTTCCTGGTGACCGGGCACGACAAGGCGTCCGCGATGGCCGCCGTCGTCGACGGGGGGCGCCTGCCGGCGGCGCGCATCTTGCGGCGCGGCGGGCCCGTGACGATCTTCTGCGATCGCGACGCCGCGAGCGCGCTGCAAAATCCGGAGAGGTTCAAAGAGGCGACATGAGCGTTCTGGCAGGCGACATCGGAGGCACCAACGCGCGGCTCGCGCTGTTCGAGGCGGGCAGCCCGCAGGCGGCCATCGGCGAGCCGATCCTCGAGCACATCTACCCGTCGGCGTCGCGGTCTTCGCTGGACGTGATCATCGAGGAGTTCCTGGCCACCGCTGGCGCCCAGCTGGGCGCCGAGAAGGCGCGCGTGACGCACGCCTGTCTCGGCATCGCGGGCCCCATCGAAAACAACATCTGCCGGGCGACGAACCTCCCCTGGGTCGTCGACGGGCGGGCGCTGTCGCAGCGGCTGGGCATCCCGCGCGTCACGCTGGTCAACGACTTCTTCGCCGCCGCCCTGGGCGTCACGGCCGTGGCCGCGGACCAGCTGGCGCCGCTGGGCGGCGGGCCGCCGGTCCCGCGGGGGCCGATCGCGGTGCTGGGCGCCGGCACCGGACTGGGGCAAGCGTTTCTGCTGTGGTCGCCCGTCGAGGACGGGTACCAGGTCGTCTCGTCGGAAGGCGGACACGTCGATCTGGCCGCGCGCACGCCGCTGGAGTTCGGGCTGGTCCAGTTCCTGACCAACAAGTACGGCCGCGTCTCGTGCGAGCGCGTGCTGTCCGGCCAGGGGCTGGTCGACGCGTTCACCTTCCTGTCGGAGGAGCCCGCCTGCCGCGGTCTCATCCGCCCCGAGACCGCGGCGGCGCTGGCCGCGCACGGCCCCGGGCACGACCCGGCCGCGGCCATCTCGCAGCGGGCGATGGCGGGCACCGATCCGGTGTGCGAGATGGCGCTCTCGATCTTCTGCTCGGTGCTCGGCGCGACGGCCGGCAACCTGGGGCTGATGGTGCTGGCGACCGGCGGGGTCTACGTGGCGGGCGGCATCGCGCCGCGGATCCTCCCCTACTTGCGCAAAGGCGCCTTCCGCGAGGCGTTCGATCGCAAGGGACGGTTGCACACGCTCGTCGAGAAGCTGCCCGCCTTCGTGGTGACGCATCCCCAACCGGGGCTGCTGGGCGCCGCCAAGGTCGCCATGGGCCGCTAGGCCCCGCCGCAACATCGCGCGTTGTTGCGCGCCGGGTGGGGCGTCTGTTGCGTTCGAGGCAACGCGCCTCGTCTTTGACGCGTGTAAGCCCCTGATTCGACTTATTGTCGAATCAAAATACGTTGGCCCGATTACTGCGTATTGCTCAGCTCAGGTTACCCGTCACCTGGAGCGGAGAGCGATGCGCGAGACGTCAAAACGAACAATCTGGATCGGAATCGTCGCCGGTCTGGCCGGTGGAGCGGTCGGGTGTAGCGAGCAGACCTCCGCGGTGGAAGCGAGCGGCGCCCACGAGGATTTTGCGCTGGCCGGGGTGAACGGGCTGTCGTCCATCAACGGGCTGTCGTCCGCCAACGGGCTCTCGTCCGCCAACGGCCTCTCGTCGGCGAACGGCCTGTCCTCGGCCAACGGACTGTCGTCGGCGAACGGCCTGTCTTCCGCCAACGGGCTCTCGTCGGCGAACGGCCTGTCGTCGGCGAACGGCCTGATGACGCTGGCGGATGGCCGCCGGACGGTCTCCTACATCGCCAAGTGCGCGCTGCCTGCCGGCGACACGCTGGTGAAGCAAGACCAGTACGGCAACAACTACACCTTCGCCGGAGGGCTGGGGCTCGCGCCCGGCTGGAAGACGGGCGCCTGCGACCAGAACTGCCAGGAGCTGATGTCGGCCTGCCTGATGGCCCACGTCAACAGCTACGGCGTCCACTACCCGCTGTGGCTCGACAGCACGGCCGCCTCGGTCGGCTGGGGCCTCCCCCCGTCGAACTACAAGCGCGAGGGGACGTTCTTCGGCAACATCATGACCACCGGCAACATCAACCACGGCAGCCTCGCCGGGCCGCTGGGGTACTTCTGCGAGGGGCCGGGTGTCACCGCCGGCAGCCTCGTTGCGGGGCGCATGGGCACGGCGAACGCCCAGTCCGCCATGCCCTTCTACAACGCATACCTCGGCTCGTCGTGCGACGCGTCCAACCGGTGCAACGCGCACAAGCCCGACGGCGTGAACGTCGACGGCTACAACAGCTGCGCCGACAACGGCGGGAACACGTTCACGAACACGCTGACGGTCTTCCGCGACCCGACGGTGCTGCCGGTGTTCGACGCCAACTACGTGTACTCGATTCGCGGCGAGACCGGTTCGTCCGGCACGGCGATGACCGTGCAAAACGGCAACTATGCCAACGGGAACCCGCTCATTCAGTGGCGCTACATGCCCAGCAACAAGCTGCGCATCGTCGACAGCGGCGCCGGCAACGGCAGCTTCCAGATCTCTTTCTGGGAGAACCCGAGCATCTGCCTGGACAACCCGGGCGGCCAGACGGCCAACGGGACGCAGGTCCAGCTCTATAGCTGCATGCAGAACGACGCCTGGCAGCAGTGGATGATCAACGTCGACACGTCGACGGGCGCCGCCTACCTGAAGAACGTCGGCAGCGGCAAGTGCCTGGATGACACCGGCTCGATCGCCGCCGGCACCGTCCCGTGGATCTGGGACTGCAACGGCGTCACGAACCAGAAGTGGCGCATGACCGTCGGCTACTGGAACCCCGGCTCGGAAGGCAGCGCCAGCTTCATCAAAGCCCACCCGGACGACGCGTACGTCATGCTGGCGGGCAACGGCGCCGGGAACATCGCGTTCGACAGCCGCGGCAACTACTTCAACGGCGGCAAGCCGTCGCTGTACTCCGGGATCGACACGAACAAGGACGACAAGTTCATGATTCTGCCGGGGACGTCGGCGAATACCTGGACGATCAAGAGCCAGTGGAACCCCGGCCTGTGCGTCGACAACCCCGGCGGCCAGACGGCGAACGGAACGCCGATCTGGCTCTGGGGCTGCAACGGCCAGTCGAACCAGAACTGGATCATCTCGAACCGGCCGAACGGCGGCGTCGAGATCAAGAACCAGCAGAGCGGCAAGTGCCTCTTCAACCAGAACGCGTGGGCCGAGGGCCAGGGCGTGAAGATCGTCATCCAGGACTGCGACGTGAACAGCTGGGGCGAGAACTGGCTGCTGACCACCAACTAGGGCGCTCCGACGCAGGACGGCTCGAACGGCCCGGCTCGCTCCCCTGGGGGACGAGTCGGGCTTTTGCCGTTTCGACGCGGCGTCCCCGACGGTGGCCGTCGCCGCGCCGCGTCCGGCTCACGCGGTGCGGGGCGACCTCAGCCAATTGCGTCCGTCCGGTCAAGGAACCGCCGGCAACGGTCGATGTTCCGGCCGTGGGGAACGGTCCTCAGGAGGCCCGCGCCGCGTTTGCCGTCGGCAGTGGAGCCGTCCGTCTCGACGGCGACAGCGGGCGCGTCCGGGTGGACGAGCGCTTCGGGCGCATGATTGGCCGCTCCACCGCCATGCAGGTCGTGTTCGACGTGCTGGCCCGCGCGTCGCCCACCGAGGCCACGATCCTGCTGGAGGGCGAGACCGGCACCGGCAAGGAAGTCTCGGCCGAGGCCATTCACATGGGCAGCGTGCGGCGCGACAAACCGTTCCTGGTCGTCGACTGCGGCGCGATGCCCCCCCAGCTGCTGGAGAGCGAGCTGTTCGGCCACGAGCGCGGCGCCTTCACGGGGGCCGTGTCGTCGCGCCAGGGCGTGTTCGAGGCGGCGCAGGGCGGGACGGTGTTCCTGGACGAGATCGGGGAGCTGAGCATCGACCTTCAGCCCAAGCTGCTGCGCGTCCTCGAGCGGCGCGAGGTCCGGCGCGTCGGCACCAACAACCACGTTCCCGTCAACGTGCGCCTGGTCGCGGCCACGAACCGCAGCCTCCGTGACCAGGTCGCCGCCCAGAAGTTCCGCTCGGACCTCTACTACCGCCTGGCGGTCGTCGAGGTGAAGCTGCCGCCGCTGCGCGAGCGCCTGTCGGACCTGCCGCTGCTGGTCGAGCACATCGCGCGCAACCTGGGCGGCAACGTCGACCCCGCCTCGCTGGCGCGCGTGCGAGCCCCGGATTTCCTGGAGGCGCTGACCCGCCACAGCTGGCCGGGGAACATCCGCGAGCTCCGCAACTACATCGAGCGCTGCGTGGCGCTGCGCGACTTCACGCCGCCCCGGTCGACGGGCACGATGTCGACCATGCCCGGCCCTGAAACCGCGGTCAACGTCGGCCAGCCGCTGCGCGAGGCGCGCGAGGCCTGGGTGAGCGCGTTCGAGCGCCGCTACCTGGAAGAGCTGCTGCGGCAGCACGAAAACCGGGTCAGCGCGGCTGCACGCGCGGCTGGCGTCGATCGCATCTACTTCTACCGGCTGCTCTGGAAGCATGGCCTGCGCACGCGCGAGCCGTCCGGGCGCGAGCCGGACGACGTCGTTTGAGCGCGCCGGCCGCGATCGCGATAGAACCATCTCCGATGGGGGAGCCGCCGCAGCAGCAGCTCACGGGGCGCTCTCTGCTTGCCGGCTGTGGCATCGGCGTGATGCTGGCGGCCGCCAACGTCTACACCGGGCTGAAGATCTCGATCATCGACGGCGGCAGCATCACGGCCGCCCTGCTCGGCTTCACGATCTTCGCGACGGTCACCCGCCTCGCGCGCCGCCCCTACACCGCGATCGAGAACAACATCACCCAGACCACCGCCGCCTCCGCCGCGATCATGGGATACGCGGCGGGCATGGGCGGGCCGATCCCCGCGATGAACCTGAGCGGGACGCACTTTCCCACGTGGGCGCTGGCCGTGTGGGGCGCGTCGCTGGGAGTGATCGGCATCGTGGCCGCGGCGCTGTTGCGGCGGAAGCTGATCGTCGAGGACGCGCTGCCGTTTCCCACGGGCAACGCGACAGGCAATCTCATCGAGACCATGTTCGGCGCCCGGGCCACGGCGCTGCGGCGGGCGCGCCTGCTGGTTGGCGCGGCGCTGTTCGCGGCGGCCTTCACCTGGTTTCGGGACGGACGCCCCAAGATCATCCCGGCCATGACGATGTTCGGCATCTCCGTGGGCGGGATGTCGCTGAACGCGGTCTCGTTCGGGATGAACTGGAGCCCGCTCGTGATGTCGACGGGCGTCATGATGGGGATGCGGGCGGCGCTGAGCATGTTCATCGGCGCGACCGTCGCCTGGGGGATCCTTTCGCCGTGGCTCGTGAGCCACCACGTCGTCCCCGCGCTGGAGTTCTCCGGCTGCCTGTCGTGGCTGGTCTGGCCCGGGCTGGGCATGCTGATGGCGGGCAGCCTGCTGCCGCTGCTGATGGAC
>CAZPUH010000192.1:0-15129 GCA_964589215.1 uncultured Myxococcales bacterium
CCGGCCGCGGAGCCGCCCGGCGTGCCGCTCAGGCCGCCGGTCGCGGCCGCGTCCGCTCCAGGCGAGGCGCCGCCCCCCTTGCAGCCGGCCGCTGCCCCCGCGACGAGAACACACCACGCCAGAGCGACGGGTCCCTCACGCATGCGACCAGAATCGGCCAGGACCCCGTCGCGCGCAAATGCTCGAATGCTGCTGCGCGTCCCGTCTCTGCGGCGGGTCGCTCAGGACAGGTCGGTGCGGCGCGCCCGCGGCAGGTGGCGCACGTCCTCGCCGGTCAGCACGAAGATCACGCGCTCCGCGAGGTTGGTGGCGTGGTCGCCGATGCGCTCGATGTACTTCGAGACCGCCTGGACCCGGGTCGCGTTCGTGATGTCGACCGAGGTGTCGCGCATCCGGGTGATGACCTGGTTGAAGATGTGGGCGTAAGCCGCGTCGAGCCGGTCGTCCATCTCGATGACACGGTTGGCGCGCTCCACGTCGCCCGTCATGAGCGCTGCCAGTGCCTCGGACACCATGTCGCGCGCCGACTTCAGCATCACCAGCATCTCGTCGTACGGCACGATCGGCGCGGCGTTCGCCAGCTCGACGACCCGCACGGCGATGCTGACGCCCAGGTCCCCGATCCGTTCCAGGTCGACGACCAGCTTCAGCGCAGAGGTCAGCAGGCGCAGGTCGCCCGCGACCGGCTGCCGCCGCGCCAGGACCTCCAGACACAGGTGATCGATGTCCAGCTCCATGTCGTCGGTCAACTCGTCCTTCAGGATGATGGAGTTGGCCAGCTCGACGTCGTGCTGGATCAGCGCGCGGCCGCTCTCTTCCAGCACCTCGTCGACCTGCCGCCCCATCTCCAGAATCTTGCGGCGCACGGCCGCCAGCTCGGCTTCGTAGGCGTGGCTGCTGTGCTCGCGCAGGCTGGTGGTCGTCATCCGAACCTCCCCGTGATGTACTCCTCGGTCTGCCGCTCGGTCGGGTGGGTGAACAGGGTCTTCGTGTCGCCGAACTCGATCACCCGCCCCAGGTACATGAACGCCGTGTAGTCCGACACGCGCGCCGCCTGCTGCATGTTGTGCGTCACCACCGCGATCGTGTAGTCCGCTTTCAGCTCGGTGATGAGCTGCTCGATCTTTTGCGTGGAGATCGGATCCAGCGCAGACGCCGGCTCGTCCAGCAGCAGGATCTCGGGCTTGACGGCCACCGCGCGCGCGATGCAAAGCCGCTGCTGCTGGCCGCCGGACAGCGCCGTCCCGTCCTGGCGCAGCTTGTCCTTCACCTCGTCCCACAGCGCGGCCTTCTGCAGAGCCCATTCGACCCGGTCGTCCATGTCCGCCCTGGACAGCTTCTCGTAGAGGCGCACCCCGAAGCTGATGTTGTCGCGAATGGACATCGGGAACGGGGTCGGCTTCTGAAACACCATGCCAATCTTGGCGCGGACCTTGTTGACGTCGTCGGCGCGCTCGAGCAGGTTGCGATCGCCCAGCTGGATGCGTCCGGTGGCCTTCTGCCCCGGGTAGAGCTCGTAGATCCGGTTCAGCGTCCGCAACAGCGTCGACTTGCCGCAGCCCGAGGGCCCGATGAACGCGGTCACCTGGCGGTCGTGGACCTCGAGGCTGATCTCGTGCAGGGCCTTGAACTTGCCGTAGTAGAACGAGAGCTCCTCGATCCTGAGCTTGGCGGGCCGATCGGCTCGCGCGGCCGGCTTCGCGGAGCCCGGGATGCTCTCGGCGGGCGAGCGTGGCAGGCCGTGGGCCGCCGGCGGCGGCGTGGGCTCTGGGCGAACCGTCTGGTTGTCGGAGCGGGAAATCGATTGTTCCATGGCGTCCCTCAGGCGCGTTTTCGGCGCAGGATGATCCGCGCGATGATGTCGATGACGAGGATCGTGAACGTGATCAGCAGCGCCCCGGCCCAGGCCAGGTGCTGCCAGTCCTCGTAAGGGCTCATCGCGAATTGAAAGATGACGGCCGGCAAGTTGGGGAACGGCCGGCTCATGTCCGTGCTCCAGAACTGATTGTTGAGCGCCGTGAACAGCAACGGCGCCGTCTCGCCGCTGATCCGCGCCGTCGCCAGCAGGATCCCGGTCAGGATTCGCGGCGCGGCGCTGCGGTACACGACGGCCAGCGTGATCTTCCAGGTCGGCGCGCCCAGCGCGGCTGCCGCTTCGCGCAGGCTGTCCGGAACCAGCCGCATCATGTTCTCCGTTGTGCGGACGACCACCGGCAGGACGATCAGCGCCAGCGCCACGGCCCCGGCCCAGCCGGAGAAGTGCCCGGCCCGAAGCACGATGAGACCGTAGATGAACACGCCGATGATGATCGACGGTGCGCTGAGCAGGACGTCGTTGACGAACCGGACCACGGCGGCGATGCGCGAAGCCCGGCCGAACTCGGCCAGGTAAGTGCCGGCCAGGACGCCGACGGGCGCCCCCAGCGCCACGCCGACCGCGGTCAGAATGACGCTGCCGGCGATCGCGTTGGCCAGGCCGCCGCTGGCGCCCGGCGGCGGCGTGGATTCGCGAAAGATGCGTGGGCCGATCCACTGCAGCCCGCTGTGAACCAGCGTCCACAGCAACCAGGCCAGCCAGAACAGACCGAACAGGGTCGCCAGGACCGAGAGCGTCAGCCCGACGACGTTCACCGCCTTGCGGCGCCCGAGCAGCGAGATCACGTGCGCACCCCTTCGCGCGCCCCCAGCTTCATCAGCAGCAGCCGCGCGGCCACCAGCACCACCAGCGTCAGCGCGAACAGCACCAGCCCCAACCCCAGCAACGACGACGTGTAAAGGGGGGTCACCGCCTCCGTGAACTCGTTCGCCAGCGTCGACGAGATCGTGTTGCCCGGCATGAACAGCGACGTGTTCACGTCGTGCGCGTTGCCGATGACGAAGGTGACGGCCATGGTCTCACCCAGCGCGCGCCCAAGACCCAGCATGATGCCGCCCACCACCCCCACCCGCGTGTAGGGGAGCACCACGTGCCAGACCACCTCCCAGGTCGTCATCCCCAGCGCGTACGCCGATTCGCGCAGGGTGGCCGGCACCGTCTCGAAGACGTCGCGCATGACCGACGCCATGAACGGCACGATCATGATCGCCAGGATCAGTCCCGCCGTCAGCATGCCGATCCCCATGGGGGGACCCTGAAACAGCGCGCCCACCAGCGGCCAGCCGCCCAGGTGGTCGGTCAGCCAGGGCTGCACGTGCGCGGCGAACGACGGCGCGAAAACGAACAGCCCCCACATTCCGTAGATGATGCTGGGAATCGCCGCCAACAGCTCGATGGCGATCCCGATCGGGCGCTTCAGCCAGCGCGGCGCCAGCTCGGTGATCACCAGAGCGATCCCGAAGCTGACGGGCACGCCGACCAGCAGGGCGATGGCTGACGTGACGACCGTGCCGTAGAGCGGCGCCAGCGCGCCGAACTGGTTCGTGACCGGGTTCCACTCCTTGCTGGTCAGGAACCTCGCCCCGAACACGCGCAGCGCCGGCCAGGCTCCCCCCACCAAGGTGAACAGCGTCCCGATCACCGACAGCAGGACCAGCGCGGCGCAGGCCTGCGTCAGCAGGCGAAACGCGCGATCGCCTGGCGAGACCTGCCGGACGACGCGCAGCCTGGCCGGCGGTCCCGGCGGCGGGGCCGGCCCTTCCAGCTCCTCGACGGTGGCGGCAGCCGACTGCGACGGCACGTTCAGCTCGCCCTACTTCGAGGCGTGGCCTTCGGCGGGCCAGATCTTCGCGCCGGTCGCGTCGGTCAGCGACGTCTTCCAGCTGCTCTCGATCACGTCGACGACCTTGTCGGGCATCGGCACGTAGCCCAGCGCCTTGGCCGCGTCGTCTCCGTGCTTGTAGCCCCAGTCGAAGAACTTCAGCACCGCGCGGGCGACGTCCGCTTGCTTCTGCTTGCGGTGCACCAGCACGAACGAAGCGCCGGTGATCGGCCACGACTGCGCGCCCGGCTGATTGGTCAGCACGACGTAGAAGTCCCTGGCGTTCGTCCAGTCGGCCCCCTTGGCCGCCGCCTGCACGGACTCGTCGGTCGGATCGACGAACGCGCCGGACTGGTTCTTCAGCTTGGCGTGCACCATGCGGTTCTGTGTGGCGTACGCGGACTCGACGTAGCCGATCGACCCATTGATGCGCTGGAGGTAAGAGGCGACACCCTGGTTTCCCTTGCCTCCGACCCCGGTCGGCCAGGCGACTGATTTGTCGTTGCCGACGGACTTTGCCCAGTCGGGGCTGACCTTGGCCAGGTAGTTCGTGAAGATCCAGGTCGTCCCCGACCCGTCAGAGCGGTGAACGACGCTGATGGCGGTATCGGGCAGCTTGAGCCCGCCGTTGGCCGCGGCGACCCGGGGGTCGTTCCACTTCTTGATCTTCCCCATGAAGATGTCGGCCAGCACGTCAGGGCCAACTTGAGGTCTCCCGACTTCACCCCGGCGATGTTCACGACCGGCACCACGCCGCCCATGACCACCGGGAACTGCAGCAGATCGGCTTTGGCCAGCTCGTCGGGCTTGAGCGGCGCGTCCGAGGCGCCGAAGTCAACGGTCCCTTCCGTGATCTGCTTGATGCCGCCGCCCGACCCGATGGCCTGGTAGTTCAGCTGGACGTGCTCTTGCTTGGCGTAGCTGTCCGCCCACTTGGCATAGATCGGGTAGGGAAACGTCGCTCCCGCACCCGATATCGTATTGGCATCGCCGGCCACTGCCGCGGCGGCGCCGACCGCGGAGGCGAGCACACCGGCCATCAACGGCCACGTCCTCGACACGCGAAATCCTCGATTCATGGGTTCTCCCTCTTGATTCCGGACCCGACCGGCAGTCGGGCCACAGAAAGAGGTTGGGGAGTTGCGCGTACGACGCGGTGGCAGTTGTGTGACAACCCATGGCTGGGCTCTGCCGTGCAATGAGCAGATGCAACCCGTCGCGAAGCCGTGACGCGCGGGCGCGCGCATGCGGAGTATCCCCGTCAGCGCCGCCGGACGAGGCCCAGCAGGAACCCCGGCGGGAACCGGCCGTCGATCTGGTCGGCCAGCCCGTCGAAGACGGTGTCCAGCGGCCGGTGTCGCGCGCCGAACAGCCGCGCCATGACGGCCGCCGATTCGAACAGACCGTGCGCGCAGAGGCCGAGCACGTTGTCCCGCTGCCACCCGATGGGCTCGCCGGCGTGGTTGCGCAGGGCGACGATGGTGTCGTCCCCGGCGCCGTCGACCTGCGCGGTGCGACCGTGGCGGATCTCGTAGCCGTCGAACGGCACGTCCGCCAGCGCCGCCCATCCGCCCGTGGTCGCGCCGAAACGAGCCCGCGTGCGGCGCAGCAGCTTGCTTCGCTCGAACGTCGTCTGCAGGGGCAGCAGCGCCAGCCCGCGGGCGTCGCCGTCGACCCCCTCCGGGTCGATCAGCGCTTCACCCAGCATCTGGAGCCCCCCGCACACGCCCAGCACGCGCCCGCCGCGCGCCGCGTGACGGACGATCGCGCGGTCCAGCCCCACCGCGCGCAGCCAGGCCAGATCGCTGCTGGTGTGCTTCGAGCCGGGAAGGATCACCCAGTCCGCCGAGTCGACGTCGCGCGCGGTGCGCGCCCAGCGGAGCCGCACGCCCGGACAGCGCGCGAGCGGCTGTAGCTCGTCGAGGTTCGAGATCCGGGGGAACCCGACGACCGCCACACGCAACGTATTCGCGGCGCAGTCGCCCTCCGCCGCGACGTCGCGGGGACCGTCGTCGAACCATCCGTCCTCCTCCGGCAGCCCGTGGTCTCGCCACATCGGGATGACCGCCACGGTCGGCACGCCGGTGAGGCGTTCCAGGTCCTCGGGGCCGGGAGACAGCAGGCGCGCGTCACCGCGGAAACGGTTCAGCACGAACCCGCGGATCAGCGCGCGGTCCTCGACGGGCAGCAGCTGATGGGTGCCGTAGAGGTGCGCGAAGGCACCCCCGCGGTCGATGTCGGTGACCAGCAGGCACCTCGCCGACGCCTCGCGCGCCGTCCGCATGTTCACGTAGTCCGAGGCCGACAGGTTGATCTCCGCCGGCGAGCCCGCGCCCTCGATCACCACCACGTCGTGCTCGCGCAACAGCGCGTGGAGCGCGTCCCGCGCGTGCGGCCAGAGCTGCTCGCTGCGCGCCCGCCACGGGACCGCCGCCAGATCGGCGCGGACCAGCCCCATCACCACCACCTGGCTCGCCGTGTCGCTCTCGGGCTTGAGCAGCACCGGGTTCATGCGCACGTCGGGGACCGCCCGCGCAGCCAGCGCCTGGAAGTATTGCGCGCTGCCGATCTCGCCCCCCTCGCCCTCGGCGGTGACGACGACGCGCGCGTTGTTGCTCATGTTCTGGGCCTTGAAGGGCGCGACCTTCAGCCCCTGCCGCGCGTACCAGCGGCAGAGCGCCGTCGCCAGCCAGCTCTTGCCGGCCCCGCTGGTCGTGCCGAGCACCATCACCGCGCGGGCCACGTCAGACGTCCAGGTGCGGGAAGGCGATCCAGCGCCCGCCGAGGCGCTCGATGCGGATGGCGCCCTCGAACGCGTCGATCAGCTCGGCGTGCAGCGCGGGCGCGTCGGTGGCGCCCTCGGCCCGCACGCGGCCGCGCTCGAGCAAGATCAGCCGGTCGGCCACCAGCGCCAGCGACAGGTCGTGCAGCACGCTGACCACGGTGGTCCCGCCCGCGGCGCGGCGGCGGAACAGCCGGGCCAGCGCGGCCTGATGCGGCGGATCGAGGTGGCTCGTCGGCTCGTCGAGCAACAGCAGTGGCGCCTCGACGGCCAGCGCGCGCGCCAGCAAGACCCGCTGCTGCTCGCCGCCCGAGAGCTGCTGCGGCCGCCGGTCGCGCCAGGCGGCGCACTCGGCCTCTTCCATCGCGCGGTCGACGGCCGCTTCGTCCGCGGCGCCCGGCGAACCGACGACGCCCAGATGCGGCAAGCGCCCCAGCATCACGATCTCGCGCGCCGTCAGGTCGCCCGTCGTCGTCCCCTGCTGGGTGAGCCAGGCGATCTGCCGCGCGCGCTCACGCGGGGCGCAGCTGGCGATCGCAGTGTCGCCCAGCCGGACCTCGCCGGCGTCGGGCGCCAGCAGCCCGGCCAGCACGCGCAGCAGCGTCGACTTGCCCGCGCCGTTCGGACCCACGATCGCCGTCCAGCCCGGGTGCACGTCCACCGACACGCCGTCGAGGACGCGCTGGCCGCCCAGCGATACGCGGATCCCGGTCGCCCGCAGCGCGCTCACGCCGCGCGCCTCCGCCGCAGCAGCCAGATCAGGTACCCGCCGCCCAGGAACGCGGTGAGGACGCCCACCGGCAGCTCCTGCGGCGCCACCAGCGTCCGCGCCAGCACGTCGGCCGCCAGCAGCAGCGTACCGCCGGCCGCCGCGCTGGCCACCAGCGTGAACCCATGCCTGGCCGGCGCGAAGCGGCGCACGAGGTGGGGCGCGATCAGCCCGACGAACGCGATGAGCCCCGCCTGCGATACGGCCAGCCCGGTGGCCAGCGCCAGCGTGGCGACCAGCGCGACGCGCAGCCGCCCCAGCTCCAGCCCCAGGCTGACGGCGGTCTCGTTGCCCAGGGTCAGCGCGTCCAGCACGCGCGCCAGCCGCCACGACACCGGCAGCGTCACCATCAGGCCCAGCGCCATGAACGCGCAGCTGCCCCACCCGAGAAAGCCGGTGCTCCCCAGCAGGAACGCCTGCTTCCCGCGAAGCGCGTCGGGGGCCACCGTGGTGACGAGATCGCTGGCCGCCGTCAGGAGCACGCCGACGACGATCCCCGCCAGCAGCAGATGCATCGTCTCTTGCGCGCCGCGCGCCAGCGACAGCGTCAACAGCACGCCCAGCATCGCGCCCACGAAGGCCGCCCCGACCAGGCCGAAGCGGGCGATGGCGCCCGCCGTCGCCACGCTGACGACGTGCCCGCCCAGCGTGGCCGCGGCCAGCACCAGCACGACGCCCAGCACGGCCCCCGACGCCGACCCGAGCAGATAGGGGTCGGCCAGCGGGTTGCGAAACAGCCCCTGGGCCGCCGCGCCCGAGAGGCCCAGCAGCGCGCCGGTCAGCCACGCGCCCAGCGTTCGCGGCGCGCGGATCTGGAACGCGATGAAGCGCCCGTCGGGCGTGGCCAGCGCGCGCAGGAGGCCCACGGGCGACCACCCTTCCCCGCCCGCGGCCATTCCGGCCGCCGCGGCCAGCATGCTCGCGACGGCGAGACCGACGCCCAGCCGCCAGCGCCTCTGCTCGTCGGCGGTCATCGCGTCCGCGGCGGCGGCAGGCGCGCCAGGCAGTCGGCCAGCGCGGCAGCGGCCTCGCCCATGCGCGGGCCCGGCCGCACGATGATCTCGTAGGTGGAGTTGGGAAAGCCGCACGTCCGCTTGTCGGCCAGCGCGCGCAGCGCGCTCCAGCCCGGGCGCCGCGGCATCTCCGCGAGGCTGGCCTGCGCTGCCATCAGGATGTCGGGCTGCGCCCGCACGACGAACTCGGGGTTCAACTTCGGGAACGCGCCCAGCTCCGCAGGGACCGCGTTGTCGAGGCCCATCCCGCGCAGCGTCTCGCCGATGAACGAGCTGGGCCCCGCCGCGTACGGTGCGGCGTCGATCTCGAAGTAGACCCGCTGGCCGCGTTGGGCGGCCGGCACACGCGCCGCCGCCGCTCGGCTGTCGCGCTCGACGGCGGCCCACACCTGCTCGGCCTTCCCCGGCGTACCCAGCAACTGGCCCAGCGCGAACAGCGTGCGCTTCACGTCGGCGCGGTTCCGGGACTCCAGCGCGATCACGCGCACGCCCAGCGACTCGAGCCGGTCCATCACGCGGGCCGACACCGAGGCCAGCACCACGTCAGGCTTCAGCGCCACGATGCGTTCGATCTGCGCGTCCTCGAGCCCGCCCAGCTTGGGCAACGCCTGCACGCTGGACGGCCAGTTCGAGAATCGGTCGGTCCCCACCAGCCGGTCGCACGCCCCCAGCGCGCAGACCGACTCGGTCAGCGAGGGGAGCAAGGTGACGATGCGCCGGGGCGGCGCCGGCAGCGTCACCGTGACGCCGCGGTCGTCTCGAACCGCGACCTCGGCATTGACCCGCGGGCCGGCCAGCAGGAGGGCGGCGAGGACCGCGCAGAACGAGGCGCGCGCGTGCGGTCGGACCCGTATGGGCGGGGAGGATCGCTGGGCCCGACAGCGACTGTCAAGGTCGGTGCGCTTGACAGACGAAGGGCCGGAGTGGTTGAAGCGGGGCACTGACAACTGAATAGCGCCTCGGGTGCCCAAGCAGGGCATAAAAGGGAAGCCGGTCGATGCCGGCGCGGTCCCGCCACTGTGAGTGAAGAGGCCTTCCAATCCCACTCGACGCCCGTCGGGGAAGGGGAAGGCGCCGCAAATCGGATCGAACGTTTGCGCTTCACGAGCCAGGAGACCTACCCGGGGCTCGTAGCTTCTCTCTCCGCGCGGACGGAGGTCGGCTGCCGCCTCTCGCTGTTCGGGGCGGCACCTGCCCTCGCTCGCCCAGCGAGGGTTTTTCCATGCCGCCCCATCCGGCGACGCCCGCGACGCGGGCCGAGCCAATCCCCACACGTCCTTCGACCGTTCGCCGTCCCCGCCGGACCGCCGCCCTGGCCGCGGCCGTCGTGGCGGCGTTCGTGGGGCGCGCGGCGGCGCGGGCAGCGGAGCCCGAGCCACCGCCCTTCCGCACGACCGTCACGGCGCCCGACCCGGCGTCGCCGGTCCCGCGCGAGGATCGGGCGGCCGCCGCGTCGGTCGTGCTGCCGGCCGACAGCCCGCGCGCGTACGACGATCTCGGCTCGCTGCTGCTGCAGGTTCCCGGTGTCACCGTGACGCGCACCGGGTCGTCGCAGGCGTTCAGCACCGTCACGCTGCGCGGCTCCAACCCCGACCAGGTGTCGATCTACGTGGACGGCGTCCCGCTCGACATCGCCGAGGGGGGTGGCGTCGACATCTCGACCTTGCCCCTCGGCGACGTCGAGCGCGTCGAGGTCTACCGCGGGACGACGCCGCTGGCCTTCGGCGAGAGCGCCCTCGGCGGCGTCGTCTCCATCACGACGCGCGCGCCCGGCGTGCCCCGCGCGACTGCGCGCGCCGGCCTGGGATCGTTCGGGACCGCGTTCGGCGACGCCTCGGCCGGCGGCCACATCGGCCGGCTCCGCTTGTACGCGGGGGCCCACCTCTATTCGTCGCAGGGGGATTACCCGCTTCGGTACAACCTCGCCCAGACCAACCCCGACACGGCTGTCGACACCGTCCGCGCGAACAACGACACGCGCGAGGGGAACGGCGTCTTCCGCGCCACGCTGCCGCTCCGCGGGCGGCGAACGCTGGGCCTGGCGCTGATCGGGTTCGCCCGGGCCGAGGGGCTGCCCGGTCCCGTCGGCAATCTGGCATTTCACGCGCGCTTTCACACGGACCGCAGCCTCGGGATCTTGCGCTACGAGTCGCGCGACGACCTGGGCGCGGGCAGCCGCCTGTCGGCCGCGGCCTTCGCCAGCGTCGCGCGCGATCGATTGCTGGATCCCGACGCCGAGGTTCAGAAGCAACCGGGGCTGATCTTTCACGAAACGACCCTCAGCCTCGGCACGACCGTGCACGGGACGCGCCCGCTGATGCAGTGGGGGCGCGTGGCGGGGCTGCTCGAAGCCCGGCGCGAGACGTACACGCCCGAAGACGAGACCGACGCCGGCGCGGCGGGCCTGCCCGCGCGCCGCCTGATCGGCGTCGCGGGCGCAGAGCTGACGCTGTTCGTGCACCCGCTGAACCTGGAGGTCACCCCCTCCCTGCGCGCCGAAGGGATGCGCGACACGGTGACGGGGGTGGACACGAACGGTCAGCCCGTCCCCGCCGGACCGGCCGTGACGCGGTGGCTGCCCACCTATCGCCTCGGGCTGGTCCGGCCGCTGTCGGCGGCCGTCACCCTGAAAGCCAACGCCGGCCGGTACCACCACGCGCCGTCGTTCCTGCAGCTCTACGGTGACGGGACGCGGCGCCTGCTGGGCAATCCCGGGCTGGTGCCCGAATCGGGGACCAACGCCGATTTGGCCGCCTGGATCGATCACCACGGGCCGCGGGTCGCCGTCGCCAGCCGCACCACGCTGTTCGGCGCGCTGGCGGACGACCTCATCTACTGGCTGCCGAATGCGGGCGGCCCGTCGCGCGCCGAGAACCTGAGCCGCGCGCGCGTCTTCGGCGTCGAACAGGAGCTGCAGCTGGGCGTGGGACGCCACGCGCGCCTCGTCGCGCAAGGGACCTATCTGGTCGCCGAGGACGAGAGCGACATCCCGGCGAACCACGGAAAGCAGCTCCCGCACCATCCGCGGCTCAGCGCCTACGTCCGGCCGGAGGCCCTCCGCGTCGGCCTGCGCTACGGGATCGAGCTCGGCGGTTACGCCGACGCGGCGATCCTGGCCGGCGACTACGACGACCCGGCGCACGTGAAGGCGATCCCGCCGCAAGTCCTGGTGGGGGCGGGCCTGAGCGTGTCGAGGCCGTCGTCCCGGCTGCGCCTCACCGTCAGCGCGCTCAACCTGACCGGCGCCGAGGCCTGGAACTTCAGCTACTGGCCGTTGCCGGGGCGCACGATCTTCGCGTCTCTCGCCTACGACTCTGCGCTGTCGTCCGACGTCGAGCAGAGCGCGGAATTCAAGGAGTGACTTTCATGCGACGACGACTGGCGATCGGATTGGTGGCCGCGGCGGCCGCAGCGGGGTGTGGGGGCGGCGCGGATGGCCGTCCCGACGCGGGCGGCGTCGTCGAGCCCGACGCCGCCGTCGAAGACGCGGGACCTGCCCCCCTGGGTCCGCCGGCCATGACCGGGTTCGCCGTCGTGAACAGCGACTATTCGACGACCAGCCTCTCGCTGCTCGACACGACGGGGGCGCTCGTGCGGCCGGACTGCGTCGATTCGGCGACGCGCTCCTCGGGCAGCGTGACGAAGACGATCTCCGGCGACGCCGTTCTGCCCTCCCAACCGCAGTTGGGTGGAAACGTCGTCGTCGTCGACCGCGGCAACGTGGCGCTGACCTTCGTCGACCCGGCGACGTGCGCGATCGTCCGCCAAATCCTGGTTCCCGGCGTCCGGACCAACCCGCACGACGTCGTCATGCTGGGCGCGCACAAGGCGTACGTCACGCGGTACGACCGGAACCTCGCCGCGACGGATCCGCGGCTGGCCGGGAACGACGTCGCGATCGTCGACCCGACGACCGGCGCGCTGAGAGGCCGCATCGACCTGGACGCCTTTGCCTCCGACGTGCCCGGCGCGACGATCCTGGCCCGCCCCGATCGGATGCTGCTGGTCGACGGACGGGTGATCGTCTCGCTGAACGAGATCGACCAGGGCTTCCGGACGTACGGCGAGGGGAAGGTGGTGGTCGTCGACCCCGCCACGGACAGTGTCACTGCCGCGCTCGCGCTGACGGGGCTCTCCAACTGCGAAGGCATGACCTACGTCGACGCGCAGAAGACCCTGCTCGTCGCCTGCGGCGGCCCGTTCGGGAAGCCGGGCTCGGCCTCGGCGATCGCCGTCGTCGATCTCGGGGCGTCGCCGCCCGTGCTGGCGCGCGTGATCCCGTCGTCGGCCTTCGACGGGCGGCCGGTCGGGATGGGGTGGGTCGTCGCGCTCCCGCCCGCAGCCGGCGGAACCCGCGCCTTCGCGGTCACCAACGACCCGAACGACGTCCAGCCCGACGCGCTCTTCGCGTTCGACTACCTGGCCGGCACCGCCGATCCCGTCGCGACCTCGGGCCCGTACACGCTGGGCGTCGCGGCCGGCCTACCCGGGCTGCTGCTGGTCCCGAACGCCACGACGTCCAGGCCGCGCATCGACTTCTACGACGTCACCGGCGCGCCGACGCCGACGACGACGCTGACATCCGATCCGGTGACCGGTCTCCCCCCGCAGGCGATCGCGGCTTACTGATTGAGGACGGCGATGCCGTCCAGGTCGAAACCGGCGGCCGGACCGCTGGACAGCGGATCGATGATCGGCCGGCCGAACGAATCGAGCGTCGCGCCGTCACCGACGATGTCGACCAGGCGCACGAAGCGCACGGACGTCACGTCGACGGTGCCGTCGCGGACGAGAGGCGAGTTGCGGAGCGCGGCCAGATCGAACGGCGTCCCGTAGCCGACCATGTACGCGCCCGCGAGACCTCCCATCTGCGACGCGATGCCGGAGCTGTTGCCGCCGGGCGCCACCTGGGCCTGGAAGGCCGAGTCGAAGCGCGCGAAGTGCGTCCCGTCGCTGGACACCTCGACGAAGGCCAGCTCCAGGTAGATGTCGCTCGCGAAGCCGTTCTCGTAGACCGCGAAGTCCCAGCCAGCGCCGTCGGCGATCGGCGGGTCGAAGGTGAGCGTGATCGATCCGCCGTTCCCGATCGACACGACGGCCAGCGTATCGGTCCCCGCGGGGCCCACGCCCTGCGCCGGATCGGTGAACTGGACGTTGGTGACACCCGGGCCGGGCGCGTAGTCGCCGACGGCGGTCGCCCAGCCGACGATGCGCGGATCGTCGTGAGCCACGGCCGTCGTCGCCGGACTGGGCGGGGCCGGCGCGTACGTCGCGCGAACGTCGTAGACGGCGTTGAAGAGCGCGGCCGCGCACCCGGGCGCCGTCGTCCGCGCCAGCACACGCGTGGGCCCCGAGAAGCCGGCCAGGCTCAGCGAGCTGGCCGGGTGGAAGGCAGCCGCCGACACCGGTGCACCGGCATCGAGCGTCGCGATCTCGACGGCGGAGGCGCCGGCGCCCCCGAAGGTCAGCACCTCGCTGGCGGCGATGACCGTCAGATCGGGCGCCACGGGAAACGCACAGGGGACGGACGAGCCGGCGTCCGCGACCGGCCCGCCGTCCGTGGACCCGGCATCGGGCATCGGGCGCGCGTCGCTGGACGGCGGCGCGTCGCTGGCGTTCCCGGCGTCGCTGCGCGGCGCCGCATCGGGCGCGCTCGATCCGCCGCCTCCGCCAGTGAGGGGGGCGCTGCTCCCGCACGCGACGGCGAACGCGCCCAGGCCGGCGATCGCCGCCACCCGTCCGATTCCGAGTGCCATCCGGCCCACCGGATCAGTGACGGGCCAGGACCACGTAGGTCGTGCTCGAGGCTCCGCTGATCGCGACCCAGAGGCGCTCGGACCCGTCCACCAGGAACGAGAGCCCCTGGGTTTGGCCGGACGGAACCGTCAGCAGCGTCGAGGCTGTCCCCATGAGGGCCAGAGTGCCGCCGCTGGTCGTGAACTTCTGCTCGACGACGTCGAGCGCCGCGAAAGTCGTCGAGTTGAACGGCTGGAACACGACCACGCCGGGTGTCGCCGCGCCGGGCGACAGCGCCGCCAGAGAGCCCGGGAACCCGGCCAGCGTGAACACGGGGACGCCGGCCGTCGGACCGGCGCCGCGCGCGATAGCGGCGGCCGAGAAGCCCCGCGCCTCCTGGGTGCTGGTGCTGAGGAACGTCATCACCGCGAACACGTCGCCGCTGGAGTCCGCCGCGACCGGACCGCTGTTTTCGCCCCACGTCGCGACGGCGGCGGACGGAGAGCAGCCGGTGCCGCTGCCCAGCGCCGGCATCGGCGACGAGCACGCGTCGGCCTCGTACAGGCCGTTCGCGCCCGCCGTGGACGTGCCGAGGGGCGACAGCCCGGAGTAGACGAGGCGGCCCAGCGACCCGGCAGCCGGAACAGCCGCCACGCCGAAGGCGCCGTTGACCGCGTAGACCGTGACGCCGTTCGAGATCATCTCGAACGCGCCGCTCGTGTTCGGGAACGCGTTGATCCAGGTGATCGCGGTCCACCCGAAGAACGGGAGGTCGACGGCCTGCGCGCCGAGGAACGCGCCGCTGGGAAGCGCCGAGGCCAGAGTCGTCGTCTGAACCGTCATCGTGCCGGTGGTTCCGGCGGGCGGCGTCCATCGCTCGAGGATGACGCCATAGCCGGGGGCGCCCGCGGCGCCGGTGGATCCACCGCCGCCGAAGACAGCGCCCTTCTGCGCGACGAGGGGACCGCCGTGGGATCCCCACGTCGGCGCCTGGAAACCGATCGATTCCGGCGCCGTGTAGACGGCGACCGCGCAGAACGTCGAGTCCGCGATCGCGAAGGACGCGGCGAACGTGGACGGGTCGAGGCAGCTGGCGGCGGCGCTCCCGCCGAGGCCACCGGCGCCGCCGCC
>CAZPUH010000193.1:0-4546 GCA_964589215.1 uncultured Myxococcales bacterium
CCACCTCGGAGACGATGCCCAGCTCGCGCGCCCGCGCCGCGCCGATGCGCCGGCCGGTCAGCGTGAGCTCCTTCGCGGCCGCGACGCCGGCGACGCGCGTCAACCGCTGGGTGCCGCCCGCGCCGGGGATGATCCCCAGCCGCACCTCGGTGAGCCCCATCTCGGCGGTTTCGGCCGCGATGCGGATGTCGCACGCCAGGGCCAGCTCGAACCCGCCCCCGAACGCGCTGCCGTTGATGGCCGCCACCGTCGGCCGCGGAAAGGCGTCGACCGCGTTCATGAGCGCGTTGATCTCCCCCAGGAAGGCGCGCGTGTCGTCCAGCGTCCAGCCGCGGCGTTCCTTCAGATCCGCGCCGGCCGAGAACGCCCGCGGCCCTGCGCCGGTCAGCACCAGCGCGCGGACGTCGCCGCCCGCCGCGATCTCGCGCGCCAGCTCGGCGCAGAGGTTCGTCAGCGCCCCGACCAGCTGGCGCGAGAGCGCGTTCGCCGCGTCCGGCCGGTTCAACGTCACGAACACCGCCTGCCGCCGCCGATCGACGACCAGGGGCGCCGCGCCCGGACCAGTCTCCATGCGCCAAGACGGTAGCAGATCCGCGCCGGATGCGGTCAACGGGCGACCACGACGACATCGCTGGACTTATCCGTCCCGTAGGCCACCGCGCCTTTCGGGGCAGCGACCTGCACCACGCTGCCCCGACCCACTCGATGCGTCCATTGCGGGGTCAGTGCCGGCAGCTTCGCCAACTGCACGACCCCGCCCGCACCGATGACCAACGTATCGGATTCCGAGCAGGCGAACACCGGCGACGCCGGGTAGCTTCGTCGCCCCGCGGCTGCGCCGTCAAACGTCCAAACCGCCAGCGACTTCTGATCGCGGCCAACGCGCGCGATCACCCACCGTCCACAGCTGAACAACTCCCCCGCCTGCGCTCTGCCGAGGATCCAGCCCGTGTTGTGAGCCTCTCGACAGCTGGCTGGAGCGTTGTGCTCCATCGACAAATCAGCCGAGTAGCAGACGAGCCTGCGCCCATCGTACTGGAACACATCCGGCTGTCGGCCGCGACGAGCCGCGGGGCTGTCCGGGACGGGCTCGATCGGACCGAGCCGTCCGTCGGGTAGCAGCTCGACGAGCCCCGCCGGTTCGACGTACCAGCGCCGCGTGCCCTGGACGACCAGCCCCCACCCAACCTCTGACGGTCGCCACCTTCGCACTTCGTCGCCGTGAGCGCCGAAAAGAAGAACGAGGAGCACGTCACCTCGCCCCGAACCAGATGCCAGGAAGCCTTCTCCGTCAGGAACGACCTGCCAGACGTGCTCGAACGGCAGCTGAGCTCGATCGCGCCACGTCCCGTCCGAGCTCCTCAAGCGCGCGCCGCCCCTCTCGTCCCAAACCAAGAGACGTCCGCCGGCCAGCGCGAGCAACTCGCCGGGGCCCTCAATCGGACGGCGCTGGACGCGTTCGGTGCTGTGCGCAGCGAGCGCGCTGGTTGTCGCCTGGGCCGCCACCAGCACAGCGACCGCCCACAGAGTCGAACTTGTATTCACGGACGCCACCCCTCCGGCAGGTTTTCTTGGTACGTGTGAATGATCAGCTCCGTCCCCGGTTGAAATGCGCCTACCGCCAGCAGCTTGTCACGGCCGCGCGGGCTGACATGGATGCACCCATGCGACTCCGCCAGATGGACACGTTCTCCCCTGGCGTTTTGCGCCTCGTCTTCGGGCGTGGTGTGGATCATCTCCCCGGAGAGCCGCTCACCGCCGTCGAGTCGACCGTCGCGATTCTTGTCGGCGAAGTAGCGTACCGCCCACGGTCCGAAGTCATTGAAGACCCACCGATCTGGAATTCGGTCGCCGTCCGGGTCGTAAAGGCCAGTCCTGCCGTAGAGACGCTCGTACTCGTGCTGGATGTCCGCCGTGGTTACGTCGGGAATGACATCTCGCACCGGCCGCCAACGAGGGTGCGCGCTTCCCGTCTCATACATGACGAGCGCCGGCTCGCGCCCGGTGTGTTGAACCCGCAACGGAGTTCCCCAAGCGATTCTGGAGTAGTCCCACGTCCGCGTGAGATACGGCGAAATCGCCCCCTTATCGGCCCGGCGGCCGGTCCGGTTGCGTGACCGTCAGCTGGCCGAGCTGCGGGAGCGGGCGCCGATGGCGGCGCGGTAGTACTTGGACGGGACTTCGTGGCCCACGAACGTCGAGGCCAGGCGGCCGGCGTCGACCAGCTTGTCGAGGTCGATGCCCGTGCGGACGCCCATGCCCTCGAGCATGTAGACGACGTCCTCGGTCGAGACGTTGCCGGACGCGCCGGGCGCGTACGGGCATCCGCCCAGGCCGCCCAGCGCGGAGTCGACGGTGGTGATCCCCATCTCGACGGCGACGAGGATGTTGGCCAGCGCCGTCCCGCGCGTGTCGTGGAAGTGGACGGCCACCTCCGGCGCGGGGATCTCCGCCAGCACGCGCCCCAGCACGTCGCGCACCTGGCGCGGGGTCGCCACGCCGATCGTGTCGCCCAGCGACACCTGGTAGCAGCCCAGCTCTTTCAAAGCCCGGCAAAGCTCGAGAGCCTTGGCCGGATCGACGGCCCCCTCGTACGGACAGCCGTAGACCGTCGACACGTAGGCGCGCACCTTCAGCCCGGCCGCCAGCGCAGGCGGGACCGTGTCGCGGAAGGCGGCCAGCGTCCCGGCGATGGTCTTGTTCACGTTCTTCTTGTTGTGCGTCTCGGAGGCGGACATGAAGACGGCCACCTCGCGCATGCCCGACGCCATGGCGGCGTCCAGCCCCTGCTTGTTGGGGACCAGCGCCGAATAGGCGACCCCCGCCCTGCGCTGGATGCGGCGCGCCACCTCGCTGCCGTCGGCCAGCTGCGGGATCCACTTGGGGTTCACGAAGCTGGTGATCTCGATGGCCCGCAGCCCCGTCTCGGACAGCGCGTCGATCAGACGGATCTTGTCCTCGGTCGGGACCAGGCGGGACTCGTTCTGCAGCCCGTCGCGTGGTCCGACCTCATAGATCGTGAGCTGGGGGGGAAGGTGGTCGAACAACCACCTGATTTTACCACCGAATGGGCCGTTGGCGTATCTGGCGGCTCAACTGATGAGCCGGGCGCACAGCTCGTCGGTCACCTCGACCAGGGTGTCGACGACCACGTCGGCCGCCCCGAGGTCGTAACCGGCGAAATTGCCGGCCCGCACGCCGATCACGCGCAGCCCCGCCGCCCGCGCGGCCAGGATCCCGGGGGTCGCGTCCTCGATGACCAGGGTGCGTCCGGGCGCCGCGCCCACGGCCGCCAGCCCCTTCAGATACGGCTCGGGCGACGGCTTGCCGTGGGCGTAATCCTCGGCGGCGACGATGACCGGGAACAGCTCGCGGACGCCGATCCCGGACAGCGCGTCGCGCACCTCCTTGCCGCTGGCGCCCGAGACGACGGCCATCTTCGACCGCCGCGCGAGCCGCCGGACCAGGTCCACCGCGCCCGGGAGCGCCCGGTGCCCGCTCTTGGCGAGGATGGCGTCCTTCTCGTCGACGGCCGCGTCGATGAGCTCGCGCATGGGGACGGCCAGCGCGTGGTTACGGACGACCATCGCGTAGATCTCGTTCCACGAGTGTCCGACGACGAACCCCCGCTCCTCGTCGGTCATCTCGGCCCCGTAGCGGCGCAGCGCCAGCACCACGGACTCGACGTTCTCGCGCTCGCTGTCGACCAGCGTCCCGTCGAGATCGAACAAAAAGGCTTCGGGCGCGGCGAGTTCCTGCATGAATTAAGAGGTAGATTACCGGACCGGTGACGATCCGGACCAAAATCTGGCTGATCGCGGTCAGCGTCGCCGTCACGGTGGGCGTGGCGTCCTGGGGGCGCATGTTCCTGACGCGCAACCGGATCATCAAGGACGCGCAGACCAGCGCCGAGGAGCTGGCTCACGACATCGTCGAGGACCTGAAGAGCGTCCCGCCCGACGCCGACGATCGCGACCTGGAAGAGAAGCTGCTCGGCTACCTGAACCGGCACACGCGCATCGTCCGCCTGGATCTGTACGTGTATCGCGAGGCGTCGACCCCTTCGAGCCGCATCGTCGCGCCGCGCGGGGACCGCCCCGAGATCACGCGGTTCGCTCCGTTCGTGCGGCAGCCGCTGGGGTTCACGCGCCAGCAGAACGCGGGCGAATCCGTCGAGGAGCCCATCGAGCTGCCGGTCGACCTGCAGGGCCCCTGGAAGGCGACGCTGGACATGCGGTGGACGCTGGGCCCCGTCGAGGCGATGCTGAAGACGGAAGAGCAGATCTCGATCGTGTTCGCGGTGGTGTTCGTGATCGGGCTGACGCTGGTGTCGGGGCTCATCACGCAGCGGGTGATCGGCAAGCCGCTGGAGGTGCTGGCAGCCGCCATGCGCGACGTCGAGGGCGGCGACCTGTCGCGCCGGATCCCCGTCGACACGCTGGACGAAGTCGGGCGGCTGTCGCAAGGTTTCAACCGCATGCTGGAACGGCTGTCGCAAGCGGACGCGCAGATTCGCGCCTTCAACCAGCGGCTGGCCGGCGAGATC
>CAZPUH010000194.1:0-2661 GCA_964589215.1 uncultured Myxococcales bacterium
GTGATTCGCCGCGTGGCAGGTGCTGCCCCGGGGCGCGCGATCGTCAGCGCGCCGGCGACGGCCCGGCCGCCCGGGCCTGGCGCCACCGTCACGCGCACCGTCGTGGCCGCGTCGGGCGCGAGCTCGATCCGGCGCGAGCGGGCCGCAATGCGCGCTGCCAGCTCCTCGCGCGTGGTGCAGTCGGCAGGCGCGTCGACCTCGAGGCGGACCACCGGGCCGGCGTCGGTCGCGCTCCCGGCCGCCGCGGCGGCGGCGGCAACGAACAGCGGGCCCAGCAGCAGCGCAGTGAGGCTGGCCTTGCGCACCCGCCGCGATGTTAGCATCGCCTCATGCGCGCGGCGTGGGCGGCTCTGGCCATCGCGCTCGCCGCGTGCGGCGGCTGCGACGGCAAGACCGTGGTCCTGGGCGACAGCTCGCCCCGCCCTTACCACTTCGAGCCGCCCCAGCTGGTCACCGAGCTGGCGGGGCCGTTTCGCACCGACAACCCGACGCTGACGGCGGACCTGCGCGAGATCTTCTTCACGACGGACCGGGTCAGCGGCAACGGCGACGTCTGGTTCGCGACGCGCGACGATCCGTCCGGCCCCTTCGGCGCGCCGCAGCCCGTCGGCGCGGTGAACACGTCGGGGTTCGAGACCAGCGCCGCGATCGCCGCCGACGGCCTGACGTTGTGGTTCGGGTCGGACCGCGCGGGCGGCGCCGGCGCCATCGACATCTGGGCGGCGCAACGTCCCTCGCGTGCCGGGACGTGGTCCACGCCCGTCAACGTGGTCGCGCTCTGCTCGCCCGCGGACGACATCCCGCGGCCGCCCGGCCAGCACGGGCTGGTGATGCCGTTGGCGTCGGCGCGCCTCACGCCGGACGATCGCAACGGCGAATACCAGACCTACTTCGCCGCGCGCAGTTCGGCCGGCGCCCCGTTCGGCGCCCCGTCGCCCATCCCCGAGCTCGCCTACGCGAGCCGCAGCACCGTGGACGCCTTCCTGAGCGACGACGGGCTCACGTTGTTCTTCTCGTCCGCGCCGGCCGCCGTCGACGCGGGGACCGACGGCGGCCTGGCCTCTTCGGACCTGTACGTCGCCTGGCGGCGGTCGACCGGCGAGCCCTTCTCGGTCACGCAGCCGCTGGACGATCTCAACACGCCCGACAGCGAGCGCGATCCCTGGCTGTCACCGGACGGCCGCACGCTGTACTTCACGTCCGACCGTAGCGGCATCCTGCAAATCTACACGGCGCGCGTCCAGGCGCGCTGAGCTGCTCAGGTGCCCGGCGGCTGCCAGCCCGCGAGCACGACGCTGGGATCGCGCATCATCGCCGCGGACGCGGCCGAGATCTGCTTCGAACCGGAGACGCGCTGGCTGACGTTGACGGGCTGCCCGCCGGCGTCGACGCTCTGGTATTCCCAGAAGCGCAGCATCGACGTGCTGCCTCCGCCCGTGATCGTCCAGCCGGAGGGGGCGATGCCGCTCGACATCTGGCAATTGACGTACGCGACGTGGCTGGCCGGATAGGCCGTGTCGTCGATGCGCGCCAGCGCGATCCCGGTCAGCCCCGCATCCGACGTGATCTTGCTGTCGACGAACACGTAGCCGTAGCTCGAGGCCGGGTTGCGCGCCTGCACGATGACGCCCGTGCGCCCGATCGTGCGCAGCTCGCACGAGTCGAAGTAGACCGCGCCCGTCCCCCACACGTAGTCGACGTTGCCCTCGATGAGGCAGTTCTTGGCGTAGATGCGCCCGCTCCACAGCAGCGTGTCCTGCAAGCTGATGATGGTGGCGTCCGTGACCACGCACTTGTCGCAGCTCTCGAGGCGCAACGCCTCGGCCTGCGAGCCGCCCTGCGGCGTTTGATTGCGGATCGTGAGCGTCGTGATCGTCAGCCCGTTGGCGCCGTCGCCGCCGATCAACGCGCGGGCCTTGGTGCCGGGGTTGAGGGTGTCGTTGTTGACGCCTTCGAAGATGGTCCCGTCGCGGCTGGCGCCCCGGATCGTCACGTTGGTCTTGGACTTGAAATAGACGATCTCGTGGTACGTGCCGTTCGCGACGCTGATGGTGACGGCGGACGCGTCGCTGGCCGGGACGGCGTCCAGCGCCCCTTGCAGCGAACAGAAGGGGGCCGAACCGTCCAGCGCGACGCCCAGCGCGGTCTTGCTGGCGGGCGCGGCGGTCGCGGTCGTGAACCGCCAGGCGGTCGACCCGGTCACGGCGAAGCTGCCGCCGCCCGGCGGCTTGATGGCTCCCGCGTCGACCGTCACCGAGTAGGTCTGCCCGTACGCCAGCGGCTTCGACGGCAGATAGACGACCGCGCTGTTGCCGTCGACGTACACCGGGCGCTCGGTCTTGAACGACATGCCGCCGTTCACGGTGGTGGTGGTCGCCGCGGCGACGTCGACGGACGCGACCAGCGCGCCGCCGCCGCTGAACACCTGGACCTTGCCCGACGTGCCGATCGCCGGGGGGCCGCTGAACGTGATCCGCAGCGGCGGGTCGGGGCACACATCGGTTCCGTTCGGCGGCGGAAATACGGCGGTGGCGCCGGGCAGGGTGCCGTGTCCCGCCGCGCCCGCGCTGCCGCCGCCGGTTCCAGTGCCTGCGCGCCCCGCCGCGCCGCCGGCCCCGCTGGTCGCCGATGCGCCGCCCGGGCCACCGGCGCTGCCGCCCG
>CAZPUH010000195.1:0-1516 GCA_964589215.1 uncultured Myxococcales bacterium
GCGCGCTCGCCCTCCGGCGCGCCGGCCAGCGCGCGTCCGTCGGCGTCCAGCGCGCCCGGCCAGACGGCGGCGCGGCCCACGCCCGTCCAGGCCGCCACCACCGCCAGCGCCACCGCCGCGCGGCGAATCATCCGGCGATTATAGCCGCGCGTCGCAGACGCCACCGCGATCGTTTAAACTGCAGCCCATGACGCGAGAGATCATCGTCCAGATTCTGGAGGGAGAGGGTGCCGAGGGACGCGCGGGGACCTACAAGATCCCTGAAGCCCGCGAGGCGACCTGCTTCATCTCGAACCCGGGCGACCTGCTCGCGATCCCGCGCGTCACGCGCATCGAGCTCAAGGAAAGCTACATCGCCATTTCGACGACCAAGGACGAGCGGTTCTCGTTCGCCTACGCCGACGTCCTCGGCTTCCGCCTGGCCGCCCCCGCCACCGCCAAAGAACGCTCCGCCGGCTTCGCCCGCTGATGGAGTCGAGGTTGCGGTCCGATTGACCGACGGCCGACGATCCGGCCCGCTGGCGAAGCCGGGCCGGCGCGTCCGGGCCTCATTTACGCACAAGTAAACTCCGGTCCGGTTCTCGGCCCGGCTTCGCCATCGGGCCGGCTTGTCGGCCGATGTCCGATTCATCCAAAGAGTCGAGCGGTGCCGAGGGGCGGCCGATTCAACGCATCGACATGGACCAGCTGGCGATGGTCTTGGCCCCATTGAACTTGGGGAAGGTCGGCATCCGGCCCTGCACGCAGCTGGCGAAGCCGCCGCGCTGCCCGTTCACCTTGACCGCGGAAACCTTGCCGGTGCCGCGGATGACGAACTCCAGGCTCATCTCGGTCAAGCCGGGGTTGTGCTTGCGCTCGGCCATCAGGCAGGGGACCAGCCCGCGGTAGTGGTGCATCATGGTCTCTTCGATCACGTCGCCGTCCAGCGTCTCGTCGCCGGCGGCCGCGTACTTGGACGCGTCGCCGAAGTTCGAGTCGTTGCTGAACTCGCTGTCGCCGCCCGCGTGGTGGCCGCCGCCGCTGCCGCGCTTGGCGACCGTGGCCTTCTGGAAGCTGAGCTTCACGTCCTTGAGGAACGCGTCGATGTCCGCGTCGTCGGTGCGCGACGCGATCTTCGTGTCGTCGCCGGCCTTGCGCGTCCAGACGTAGAACACGACGCCGCCCACGGCCGCGCCCAGCGCGACGAGCACGAAGACGAACGTGAATATCGACTTCCGCTTGTCGGACTTCTCGGCGTTCTGCTCGGCGACGGCGCGCCGGTTCTGCTCGCGGTGCCTTTCGGACGTCCGGGTGAACTCGCGCAGCAGCGGGAAGTCCTTCACCTTCTGGCGCTCGCCCGTGTCGCTGTCGACCAGCAGGTGCTCGCCCAGGATCTCGCCGCGCGCGATCTGCGCGCGAATCTGCGCCAGCGAGAACGGCCCGAAGTCCAGCCGGTCCTTCTGGACCAGCCAGCGCTCTTGCGACTCGTCGATCGCCGCGCCCGCCGCCTGGGCGACGTTGAACGTCCGCCCCAGCG